>OMIV01000143.1 GCA_900299185.1 Planctomycetaceae bacterium | reverse complement strand
CGGTTGTCTGATCGACGATTATCGCGACGTCATTGCCGTCGCCGCCGAAGTAGCTGATGCGAGCGGTCTTGCCGGACCCGGCGAAGTCATTCGAAATGACGGCTCCGTCCGTGAGGCCGCTAAACGTACCCGAGACGGCGTCAGTCCCATCGTTGTTGATGAGGATGAATCGGTCGCCCGCCGTGATCGTGAAGGTGCTCGTTGTGAGTGACAGCGTCGCTCCGCCGAGGCTGACGGTGCCCGTCACATTGAGTTGATCGTACTGCGTACCGACGGTCGTGCCGGTGATCTCGGCATCGAAGGTCGAACCGCTGACGAAGGCGACGTTGCCTGTATTGAGGATGCCGGGGCTGTTGCCGGGAGCGACCGTACCGCCGCTTGCGACACTGACCGCGCCGTTGACTGAACCCGTACCGGCGAGCGTGCCGGTGTTGTTGACGGAGACTGCACTGGCCGCCGCAAGCGAGCCGTTCACTCGCAACGTGCCGGCGTCAATCGTGGTGGCGCCGGAGTAAGAATTGCTACCAGTGAGTGTGACAGTGCCGCTCGTTGATTTTGTCAGTCCGACAGAACCGTCGAGGACCGCGCTGATCGAGCCGCTGCGAACATCGAAGTCGCTCGTGCCAGTGAGCTTGCCGCTGCCGGTCACACTGCCGCTGGTAAGAACGAGTTGGTCGATAGTCTCTGTGAACGTGCCGAGCGCGAGCGTTGTGTTGTTGATGAGATTGAGGTCAGCAGCGTTGTTGATGCGCTCTGTTGCACCAGTCATGAACGTGCCGCCGCCGAGCGTGATCGTGCCGCTTCCGGCTGCTAGGCCCCCTGCTCCGAGCGTGACGCTGTCGGCTTCAACGAGATTAATCCCGGCATTGCCGCTCGTGCTGGCGACGATGGTTGTCGCGGCCAGGCGAATGAAGTTGCTCGTCGAACCGATGCCATTCGAACCCGCGCTGAGCGTGACGTCATCGGCTGTGATGTCGGTGCCGGTGTTGTCTCCGGTTGTGATCGCTCCGCTGCCGGACGTCGTCAGCGTGACATCGCCGCCACTACCTGCATCGAGCGAGAACGTGCTGAAGGCAATGTTCTTGCCGCTGCCTGTTGTGAGATTGAGATTCGTGCTGCTCGAACGAGTGATGTCAGCGCTGAAGGAGATCGTGCCGCTGTTGGTGTCGCCGAGGTTGATCGTCCCGGCGGTGATGCGATCGAGTTCGGCGTCGCTGACTTCGAGGACACCGACCGTCGTGTCGACCGTTGAGCCGAGATCGATCGAGTTGCCATTCGTCGCTTGCTTGAGAGTCACGGTGCCGGTGCCAGCGTTTATGGTGCCAGCGAGGTCGAGGGTATCCGACGAGAGAGAGATGGCAGAGTTGCTCGAACTGAGGCTTGAACCCGTTGCCAAATTGATGGCGGCGGGGGCCGTCAATTCAATGGTGCCGGTGCCATTCGTCGTTATGTCCGAGTTCGCAGTTGAGAGGCTGATCGTCGCCGCTTGCACGCTGAGGCTGCCGTTTGTCGCGAGGTCGATCTGGCCGGCGAGAGTCGCGGTGTTCGAGTTGTTGATGGTCAGATTCAACAACGCTTCCTCAGCAGTGCCGCTGCCGTCGCCGTCTCGCACATCGGCCAATGAGATATTTCCGGCAGTAGAACCACTCGCATCGAGACTCAAAGACAGACCGACGGCACTCGCCGCAACATGCGACGAGCTGAAGTCAATCGCGCCGGCAGACTCATCGCCGCCTTGTTCGGTGTCGATCGTCAAACTGCTGCCGACGAGCACCGTCCCGCCGCTGACTGAGAAATCCGCTGCATCAGAGGATTCAGCATCGAGTGCGATCGAGCCATTGAGAATCAGCGAGCCTGCATTGTCCGCAGTGAGCAAAACGCTGACATCATCGACGGCATGCGTCCCCGCCGTGATCGCCTGCAACGAAACGTTGCCCGCCGTGCTACCGGTATTCGTCGTCGAGACGTCGAGTACGAGATCATGTCCTGCCGAACTGGCGTTGATCGCACCCCCGACGGAAATGCTGCCCGCGTTCGAGTCGTTGCCCTGCTCTGTATCAAGAGTTACAGAGGCTCCGAGATGGACTGCTCCCGCAAGACTGATGTTCGTTCCGTCGGTCAGAAGATCGGCGTTGAGGTTGATGTCGGCAGAGTCAACGACGATTCCGCCGCCGGTGCCAGCAGTGATCGAAGCGTCAAAGGTCGTGACTTCAACAGTGCTGGCGACATTGAAGCCGTCACTCAAACTCAGCGCATCACTAACGACGACTGTCTGAGAGTCGGTGTCCGCGCTGTCGACGACGCTGATGGACTTGATCGGCGTCGCCGTTCTGTCAAACGACAGTGTCGTCGGAGTTGTGGCTCCGTCTGTGACTTCAATGATGTCGCCGTTGACGGTGATGGTCGCAACTTCGTTCGCGCCGTTCACGTCAATACTGAGCACGTCTCCGGTCACAGAGGCGCTAACCGACAACACCATGCGGTCTTCGAGGCGCGTGAAGCCTAATTGGGCGAATTTCGCCGCCTTAGTCTTCTGCACCTTCTTCTTGACTCGCCGCTCGGCAACCAACCTCTTCAACCACGAGGTCAACAACATGGCAACCATCCCTTAAGAGCAGACCATCCGGTCCTGAGTCGCAACGGGCGTACGTGCCAGAGGCGAGCGATCGAAGTAGTCATGCCTAGAAACGCCGAAAGGGCCGAAGCCAGACCCTGGCTCGACCTTTCGTATCCGTCTTCATCTGCTTTGAATTTGGGGGCTCCATCCGCCGTTCATCCTCACGAAATCAGTTCGTTACGTGGCGTCCTGCCAAGATCCAGACATCCTATGAAACCCACCTACCCCATTTAATCTCTGCCGTCGGTATTCCTGTAAGAATTTAGGGAACCGCTTCAGACCTCATGTTGGGTGGCACGTCCTCGCACGATCTGACCTGAGGAACCGGAAAATCCGGACGCTCCTGCCGAATTCGCACTTGGACGCTACGACGCAGTTAATTCTCACCCAGGAAAAACCGGCAACCAGCAGAAGATCCACCTGGGCGGCAAACATTGGGCATTTACCGCACCCGCCGTAATCGTCTCGCAGTGAGCAGTCATTCAAGGACGAATGAAATTGGATGCTCTGGGCCAATCGGAGGGATTGTTCGCGTCACGCAAGCTGCATCAACACGTCCGACAAGAGCGATTTGAGGGATTTTGCTTACGACAATCGCCTCATGAGCGAATTAGCCCACTTCGGTGGATCACGACAGAATTGACCTTAGGCACCGTCAGCCGCCAACGTCGTTGCTCATCAGTAGGACGCTGGTCCCGGCACTGAGCGGTTCATGGAGCGACCGCGTGAATTGCCGACCGTCGAGATTGAGGAGCCACCCGGCTGCCAATTCTCCGTCTCGGATACAGGTTCCATTGAGCTTCGGGCAGGCGGCCACCAGCAGTCGCAATACCTCGCCGGTGGTGTTCGCTTCGAGCTCCATTGACTCCAAACCTGCGTACCGGCGAGCCATTCCGAAGAACTCAATGCGAACTTTCGCCATGGTGCTGTGGCCTTAATGCGAAATCCTGGGCGGCGTGGATGTGTGATCTCGGGTTTTGAATTGAGATCACCGCATGCAGCCGAGCCGTGGCGGCTTGCTGACGCTCAACGCCGACTGGCTGTCTTTCGGCCTTTGTCGTAGACGTCGACGATCCAGTTCCGGAATTCGCGATCAACATCATCAAGTGCCGCGACGGAGAAGACCTCGCGCAGAGTATGTAACCCAGACGGATCTGTCGCGGCGTTCGCGCGGAATTTGCGATAGAACAACGGTAGTAATTCACGCTGCTGTAGATACAAACACAAATAGCGGGCCTGAGCATAATCGATAGCCTGCTGTTCGGCTCGAATCCTGCGTGCTCCCAACAAGCCTTCAAGGCTGTCCAGCCGCCGCTGATGCAGTGCATGAACCAAGTAGTTCAGCCGCCAATTCGAAAGACCCACAAGTTGCAGATTGTCGGTCGTAAAGTCACTTTCTTCGTAGAGCGAAGCTAAACCTTCATCGAACCATTCGGGCATGGTGGGAAAGTCGAAGTGAGCTAGTGCGTGCGTCAGTTCATGCGCGAGTGTGCCTGCTCCCGTCGTTGCGTTGATCATTAATCGTCGATCAGGACGAATATAATAACCATGATAATCGGCAACAGAGCGGCCATCGATGCGTTTGGCTGTGTCGCGGTATCCTCGTTCGTCAGCGAAGAGAACCATGCAAATTGGTTCGTCGGGCTCTCGATCAAAATACATGAGCGACAACGCCCGACTCGTCGGGACGATTGTCTCGCGATAGACGTTGTCGAGCTCCGCTGTGGTTAAGTCTCCAACCAGAACGAACGGCGGTCGACAAATGGAATTAAACGGTCCATCGAGCTTGTTGCAGAGGATCTTGGCGCGCTGATCACAGCTTACAGCCAGTTGCTTTTGACGGTCGCGTTGGGCCTTACTGGCTCCGGGGGACAGCAGACCCGCGTCGACGTTCTCGCGAAGTGCGCTAATGTCGTACTCAACTTGCGACGTCGGTTCGTCTCGACTCGGCGCAGACATCGAGCGTCCCACGGTGAGGTTGTAACTTCCCCACGTGAGCAGCATCGGCCCGGCGAGTAACACGAGAGCTCGTTTCATGAGCATGCTTGGTCAAGTTGTGTGCGAGAAAAGACGCTAGTTGATGGCTTTTAAGTGGCTACTTGGATTCAGAGGCTCTCAAAGCCGTAATGTCCGGAACCATCGAATCGCGAAACATCACGATCGACGGAACTGGCCGTTGCCTAAGTCTTATTGACAATCCCAATTGTGACTTTGGGAAGTCGCTCGATCTCGGGTCATTCCGAGTCTCGATCTCACGAATTCAGCCTTGTTATGAAGGTGTCTCCCTATCTGGCTGCAAGTTGTGAATGCGATGCTCGGCGAGGATGTTCGATTACTTTGGGGCATGGTTTCGTTCTGAGAACTCTCAAGCCACTCTACTTTGGGGTGCCGACAGAAACCTGAAGCGAACTTCCGTAGAGACTCTTCAAAGTACGAATTCGCGTCGGCACATCGTCTGCATCGGAGCTTTCGGAAAAGTTTTCCCGATCGGCATGCACGGATCAATGGTCAGGGCGAATGACTTAAGTCAGGAGGCTCGGGAGACGAACTGTTGAGCAATCCTGGCGGGCCGGTACTCTGGCTTCGCCCTCCTTTTGGTTGCCGAGTTCGTTCGCGGGTCTGCGAGCGTCAACCAGAAGCGCATCGCTCGAAATGTGGGATACGTGGTAAGTGCTAGCCATCGGCTAGGGCCGGCTGCTTATAATACTGAGCGATGTGTGCGTTAAAGGACTGATCTTGCTGATTGGGGGTTGAAATGGGACCGTTGATGCGGCCGGAATCCGCTTCTTCACAGTCTGTCTTAAGTCGTCGATTTCTGCGTTCGCCCAAGCACTCTCGCCAGCCACTCTCTGTGCTTGTGGCTCAACCCAATGAGCCTGTCGGTATGCGAAGCACCATGTATCGCCACCTCGGCGCACACATTACGGAACGTGAAGGCATTGTTGGCACTCACTTCGCCGTCTGGGCTCCGAATGCGCGCGAAGTATCCCTGATATGCGACTCGAATGGGTGGGAGCACGGCCGACACCAGTTGCGAGGCAGTGATTCTGGCAACTGGTCGATATTTATGCCGGGGATCGGTCCCGGAGACGTCTATAAGTATTCGCTGGTCGATTGCAGCGGGAATCGAGTTGAGAAATCCGACCCATTTGCTTTCGGTGCTGAGCTGCGTCCGAAGACGGCATCAGTCGTTTGTGATCTCAATAGGTATGAATGGAATGATGCCGAGTGGCTTGCACATCGTGCTCAGACCAATTGGCTTGAGCAGCCAATCTCGATCTACGAAGTTCATCTGGGGTCGTGGCGGAAGCCAACAGACGGACGGCAGTTCTTCACCTATGACGAACTTGCTGACCAACTCATCGAGTACTGCTCGGAAATGGGTTACACGCATCTGCAATTGATGCCGGTTACCGAGCATCCTTTTGATGGCTCTTGGGGATATCAGGTCACTGGCTACTTTGCACCGACCAGTCGCTTTGGTGAGCCTCAAGATTTCATGTCGTTTGTCGATAAGTGCCATCAAGCAGGTATCGCGGTGCTGGTTGATTGGGTGCCAGCTCACTTCCCGACCGACCAACATGCTCTAGGTAACTTCGACGGTACGGCTCTTTACGAGCACGCCGATCCTCGTCGCGGATTTCATCCCGACTGGAATACGTTGATATTCAACTATGGACGGTTCGAAGTTCGAGACTTCTTACTGTCGAGTGCTCGCTTTTGGTGTGAGCAGTATCACGTCGACGGCTTGCGAGTGGATGCCGTCGCATCGATGCTTTATCTGGATTACTCGCGACCCTACGGCGAATGGCTCCCCAATGATCAAGGTGGTCGTGAGAATTGGGATGCGATTAACTTCCTCAAAGACTTGAACACGATGGTTCATGGGGAATTTCCTGGCGTTGTCACAATCGCGGAAGAGTCGACAGCTTGGCCGGGAGTGTCACGACCGGTTTATACCGGCGGACTTGGCTTCACCATGAAATGGGACATGGGTTGGATGAATGACTCGCTGCGTTATATGCGCCGCGAGCCAGTTCACCGCCAACATCATCAAGGTGAATTATCTTTCCGCATGGTTTATGCATTTCATGAGAACTTCGTGTTGCCCCTGTCTCATGACGAAGTAGTGCATGGTAAGCGTTCATTGATTGGCCAGATGCCAGGGGATGAATGGCAACAGTTCGCGAATCTGCGATTGTTGTATTCATTTCAATTCGCCTCGGCGGGCAAGAAGCTGCTTTTCATGGGCGGCGAATTGGCTCAATGGTTGGAGTGGAATCACGACACTCAGATTGATTGGCCGCTGCTCGAGTTTGATCGCCATAAGGGTATCAAGCAGTTGCTGACTGACCTCAATCGAGTTTATCGCGAGCAACGTGCGCTGCATGAACTCGACTTCCAATCGGAAGGCTTCCAGTGGATTCAATGCGACGATTGGCAGCACAGCACATATGCCCTAATCCGCTGGAGCAAAGACCATAAAGAAGGAGTGGTAGTACTAATCAACATGACGCCCGTGGTGCGTTATGACTACCGCGTTGGAGTACCATCCCGAGGCTTTTACAAAGAGATCTTCAACAGCGACGCTGGCATCTACGGTGGCAGCAATGTCGGCAATCAAGGTGGACAGTATAGCGAGCCGACGCCTGCCCACGGTCAGGAAAACAGTGTTTCAGTCATACTGCCGCCGTTGTCGGTCATCATGCTCAAGGTCATCGCTGGCAAGGCGACGAATTGACGGGTGAGTAGCACATCTTCCTGTCGTGGAAGTTGTGTTGAAAAAGAAACGTCGAATACTCGCTCGTTCCTGAGACGAAGCCGGGAACGGGCTTGAGTTGGGCGTTGGTGGCTTTCTATGCCAGCAGCGGTTGCATCACTTCGCCGTGAATATCAGTCAGGCGGTAGTGTCGACCTTGGAATTTGAAAGTCAGCTTTGTGTGATCGACTCCCAAGCAATGCAGCAACGTCGCGTGTAGGTCATGCACATGAACCGGCTTGTCGACGACGTTGTATGAAAGATCATCCGTCGTGCCGTAGGTCAGGCCACGCTTGATACCACCGCCAGATACCCACACCGTGAAGCAACGAGGGTGATGGTCGCGCCCGTAGTCCTTCGCCGTCAGCTTTCCTTGGCAATAGACCGTGCGACCGAATTCTCCTCCCCACACCACGAGCGTTTCATCGAGCAAACCACGTTGCTTCAGATCTTGAATCAATGCCGCCGACGCTTGATCGGTCAGGCCTACTTGTTTGGTAATGCCATTGGGCAAATTGAGATGGTGGTCCCAATCTCGGTGGAAGAGTTGAATGAAACGCACGCCGCGCTCGGCCATGCGTCGAGCCAATAGGCAGTTGTAGGCAAAGGTTCCCGGCTTGCGGGCATCGTCGCCGTAGAGTTTGAGAGTTTGCTCGGTCTCTCCAGAGAGGTCCGTGAGATCTGGGACTGAACGCTGCATTCGAAACGCCATTTCATATTGAGCGATACGCGTGCTTATTTCGGGATCGCCCTGTTCTTGCAGACGCTGCGTATTAAGTGTCTTGAGATCATCTAACATCTGCCGCCGCACGTCGGTATCAAGTCCCGGCGGATTGGAGAGATAGAGCACTGGGTCTCCGATGGATCGGAATTTGACGCCTTGATACTTTGACGGCAAGAACCCACTGCCCCACAGGCGGTCGTATAATGGCTGTCCGCCGCTACCGGAGATCATGGCAATGAATGCGGGAAGATCGTCATTCTCACTGCCCAGACCGTAGGCCAGCCAAGAGCCGATACTCGGACGGCCTGCGAGTTGGAAGCCAGTTTGAAAGAACGTCACGGCGGGGGCGTGATTGATCGCTGTAGTATGCATGGTGCGGATGAAGCAGAGGTCATCAACCACCTGGGCGGTATGTGGTAGCAATTCGCTGATGCTTGCTCCCGACTGACCATGCTTGGCGAAACGATAGATCGACGGCGTGATGGGAAAACGCTCTTGAGTGGCCGTCATACCGGTGAGCCGTTGCCCTTGCCGCACCGACTCCGGTAGGTCGGTGCCGTTGAGTTCTTGTAGCTTCGTTTTTTCGTCGAAGAGGTCGATCTGCGAGGGAGCGCCACTTTGAAATAGGTAGATCACCCGCTTCGCACGCACCGGCAAGTGCGGGAAGCCAGGCGCTCCCGGTGCATTCGCGCGAGTCTCGGCGGCATATCCATCCCGTGTGAGCAAACCACCGAGAGCCATCGCTCCAATTCCACCAGCAGTCGTCGCCAAGAACCGCCGTCGATCATCGAGCATTACCGGTTGCAAAGCCGCGGGAGTCGTCATGCGAAGCTCACTTCCAGAAAGGGGCAGGTAATTTGAGCTGGTGTTGAAAGCGGCTGTCGCACCCAATGTATCTTCTATCGAGTGCTGGCAGTGTGTTGCGTCCATCTCATTCAAGATTCAGTCACGTTAGGCATAAGGCTATCAGACACAGAGCCCTCAAGCACCGCAACCGACCGCAGGGGAGCCCTGCTCGTCGATCCGGGCGCGCTCCTAGTCGGTATCAACCGGAGATCTCACGGTTTGTGGTGGAAGTGGCGTTCAAACCTTACTCATGGCCAAAGGCGTGGTGGCGCGAGACTGCCATCGTATCAACCAGCGAACTTATTCGACTGATAATGAGGAATACGAACTTGTCGAGTTTTTATACTTTCAGGACGGTCTTCGATTGGCCCGAGTTCACGTTGAAAAGAGCACTCCAAAATCGTGGTACAGGTGCTACCTCGCAGGCTGTTAGTAGCGTCCACCAAGGCGGAACATGATGCCGTTGCTTGGGTCTGAGTTACCTCGACGAGAGCCATATTCCAAGTGCCGGTCGAAGACGTAACCGATCTCCATGAAGCTCGTTTCGCCGTCGGATTCCCATGACCGCGTTTCAACTCCCACGGCGATTCTTTTCTCGATCAGGCTAACCACATCGCCGTCGCCGTTTGAGCGTTCAATCGCCCACGCGGATGCCACCAGTTCGCCGCGTAGGTAAAGCCATTGATCGCTTTCGTCGTCGTGACTCAGCCTCCATTTAATCTGCGGACGGGGAAAGTAGAGCTCGTATCGCAGGTTCTCATCTGGCTGCCAAATCAGTCCGGCGGCAGGAATCGCTCGCAACCGCGCGGTATCAAAGAACTCGATACCGCCGAGCAACGTGAGTTCGCTGCTCTCGTTCGTTCCCTCTTGCCCATCCAGATTCCAAAACGCGAGGGCTCGACCAGGATAGCGCCAGCCTTTGCGTACCGAGTCTTCGAAGTCGGTATACAGCCCGAGATCAAAGTTCGCGTCGAACCCAATCCCGTCGCCGAGTTGTTGTAGCCAATGCACATTGAAGTAGAGATCAAACAAACGCGGCGGTAGGTCAGACTTCAGTGGTCCCGACAGGAAGTGGATACTGTATTCGAAGTTGATATCGAACTTGCTTGGATCATCAAACGAGAGTTCCCGCGATGAAGTCGATTGCAGCGAGAACATGCCCAGGCCGTTGTCCCCATTACGAAAAACCCAGTCGAACGTGCCTTCTTCCCAACGATGCTGAACTTGGCTCGGTGACAGAAGCTTCTTGCCATCCAAGTTGATGGCCTTGCCAGATGGTTGCTCGCCTGACGGCGTTGAGTCCTCATTATCTAGTTGGGGGACGTCGACATCGGCTGGCATTGAGTTCGAGTCTGCGGTTTCGGGCTCTTCGTCTGCTGCTGCGAGGAATTGGAGCGAGACTTGTTCGAGAACCTGTTCTACTTCGGCATCTCGGCGTTGAGGTCGCGGTAGCGGGTCTGCTTGTTCGTCGTCGGCCAGTTCGAGTTCGGCTGTTTCTACTCCGTCTTCTTGCGCGAGTTCGATCTCACGACCAAACGCGCCAATTGCCCAGATGCTGGCCAAGAAGGACATGGCCAACATCACGTACCAGCGGCGGAAAATAGTCTGCCAAGGGGTTGTCATCCGTGACTCCCAGAACTGATCTCTTCGAACACTCAACCGATGGGCGGGGATGCTCTCACAATCACGACTTCGACGTAATCTCAATTCTCAAAGTGCTGGGCTGCGTTGAAGTCTGGGCAAAACTGCGCGATGGTCAGCACGTAATAAGCAACGAGCCTTTCTTCAGGAGCATTGCATGCGGACACATTCAATTTGCGGGTGGCTGAGCGTGGTCGTGATTGTGATTGGCGCAGTTCAAGGGGCTGCGGCCGAGCAGACATGGAAGTCTCATCCACCCGTCCGGCCATTGCCAATTGGGTATCAGAGCGAGCTGGTTGCTGGTGCTAAACGCTTTGTAAATCCGCAGCGGGGCGATGATGCTCACGACGGCAGCGAGTCGAAACCGTGGAAAACCGTGACTTATGCAGTACGGCAACTTGAACCCGGTCAGACGCTCTATTTGCGTGGGGGTATCTACTACGAACGTCCGGCGCTGACTCGGTCTGGTACTGTCGAGTTCCCCATCACGATCGCCAATTATCCGGGCGAGCTACCTATCATCGATGGAGGGCTGCGTGAATTTGCCGAATCGCCTGCTACCAGTTGGCAGCCTTTAGAAGGGGGAGCGCCAGATGAATATGTTTCGACGAAGACATTTCCCGAAGCTGATTTGCGGCGCGTCCCTAATCAGTTTCTACCCGGTTCTTGGGAGCCAATGTGGGGCATCGAAGATGAGCGACCATTAGCTCTCGGGCACTTCGCGGATTCGCTACTTCCGTTGCATGGCTATCGGCTGGCTACAGATCTGCGAGCGACTAATGAGTACTGGCTGACGAGCAAGAAAGACAAAGAAAACGGGATCTATTGCGGTCCTGGTTTGTGGTTCAATCGTGCGACTAACCGGATTCATATCCGGCTGGCGCATCATCGGCTGGAAGGGTTAGGAACGAACGCTTATCGCGGCGAAACCGATCCTCGCAAAGTACCGCTTATCATCGCCCTGGGATTTGGAGATGACGTTCTTCGCGTCACCGGTATCAAGCACGTGAAGTTGCAAGGTTTGACACTTCGAGGAGCAACCGGCAGTCCTCTGCTGCATGTTTATGGATCCGAGAATATCCAGCTCGACCATTTGACTCTGTTTGGTGGGTTCCCCGCGTTGATGGTCAACGCGTCGCAAAAGATTCGAGTGACTCACACGGCAATGCGTGGACTTGCGGCTCCTTGGACCTCGCGGGCTCATATGAAGTATCGCGGGACGGCGAGTTATCAACTCATTCTGCAGAATGCTCAGCCATTGAACGAGGATATCCAATTCTCGCATTGCGAATTCACCGACGACCACGACTTTGCGTTTGTGCGTTGGGGCAAGCAGGTGAAGTTCGATCGTTGTTTTGTAGATAACTTCAATGACGACGGTTTTGAATGCGGGGCGAAGTTGCGAGATCACACGATCTTCATTTCGCTGAATCGCATTGGCGGCATACTGAGTCCGTTCACACAGCATGAAATTGATAAGGACGAATCGCCGCTGGATCACAACGCTAAGGCGGGCGTGTTTGTCTTTCGCAATGTCTTTGATTTGCGAGCTGGATGTTTTCGGTCGCCTCCAATTCAAGCGGATCCCGCCGGCGCATATCTGCGCGAAGAAGGTCACATCGCCGGCGATCATGGCAGCCCTGTTTGGCCTGTCATGCATTTTTACCACAACACTCTGCTTCGCGAGACGCCCGTGTTTCGGGACAATTATATGTTTGGGTTGGCAGTCATGGGACTGCGGAGAACTGAGCGGGATGTGTTCAACAACATTTTCCTGCAAATGCAGAAAGTGCCCGGAGTAAACTTTGTCGCGATGAAAGATGCCGAAGCTCTGCGCGAAGGCGGAAACATCCTTTGGGGTGCGAAGGATGGAGTGAGTCTGAAGGGCGATCTCTTTGCCAAATTCCGATCGTCACCGCTCTTCAAAGCGAGTCAGCAGCATTACCCGCCGGGTTGGACAACTAACGACCGCATCATCGATCCGCAGGTGATGAAGCTCGATGCCGGTACGTCGTCTGTTCCCGACCTGCGTTTGAAGCCCAGCAGTCCGGCAAAAGACAGTGGCTTGCCGATTCCGGCGGAGTGGCCTGATCCACTGAGAGAGAGGGACTCAGGAACCCCGGACATCGGAGCCATTCCGGTGGGCGAAGAAGCCTGGACTGTCGGCATTGATGGCCGCATTCCTCTGTTTGGGGGCGGTCCGGCAGCCAGTCGATGAGTGCTGACGCAAGCGGCTGGTTCTATTTGCCGACTGGTTCTACGACGGCGTCTCTCAAAGTGGAGACGTGCAGTTAAGGGTTGCCCGAGTCTGACAGCGCGCTGACGATTTCGTCGGCGACGGCCTCGGCCAACATCCGATTTCCGATCACGTTGTAGTGGCACCAGACGTCGGCATAGATCGTCTGGGGCACGTCGGAAAATAGTGGCGTGAGGTCTCTAAATCGCAGTCCCGATTGAGCGAGTTCTTGGCCGCGATTCGTGAATTGCGGAAACAGTCGCTGCACCAGACGAGCATGTCGCAATTCCGGGCCGACGTAATCGGACAGCTCTTTGGGCGAGAACACCTTCGAGTCGGGCACGTATTGATTGGGCTGCAGGACATGCAGGTAGCGGCAGTTGGCTCCTCGGCAAAGGCTTGCCATCTGCTTCGACGAATTGGCCCACGCTTGAACGGCGAGATCATCTGCTTGAGCGTCAGTCTTGATGTCTTCCGCTGGTCCGGCGTTAGCGAAGCTCTTGCCCCCAAGTTCTTGATGGCCGGACAGGATTAGATTCCCCAGCTCGACGCGCCGCGAATGCATCTGCCGATCTCGGACGTACCACGCAAATTGATAAGTCGGAGACCAGCGCCACGGCCATGACAAGGCCGAGGCCGCGATTTGCTGTCGCTCCGCTCGTAGTCGCAATAGCTCGTAAGCAATCGAATACTCGCGCGGGTCAACGATGTCTTGAGTGCGGGCATTCCAGTTTGTGGGATAAGCCATGCAGATTCGTCCGCGGCGGTTTTCGTCGCTGCCCACGGCTTCGTTGAAACCATCAATGTTGACGACCACATCGAACTCGGCGCCTTGAGTCAGTAACCAGCTCAAGGTCATCAACTGCTGCGGCTGTTTGAATCCTGACATTGCCATGCGCACGAGCTGAATATCGTGAGACGCTCGACCAAGCTTTTCCGCCAGCCGAGCTTTCAACGCGATCTCGCCAGCCACTGACATCTGCCAAGCGACAGACCCTCCAGAGATCCCGACGATTAGCTTCCCTGGCTGTTTCTTCAGGACGCCGGGTCCGTCATCAACCAGCCCCCACGCATTCACTGGAATCTTGCGTTTGTCGAAGAAGACGCCTTGAGAGACCTGCGGGTTAAACGCCCAACCGTGATATGGGTGAATGGTTTCTTGAGCTTCCTCTTGAGTCGTGTCGCCGTGGGCAATCTGGCTTTGCCGCACGGCTAGTTCCGCCCACTCAAACTGCGTGGCAGAAGCTCGAAGGGCCAGATACGAGAACCCCTCGATCACAACCCAAACACCGATCGCCACGAGCATCGTGAAGGCCGCCTTCTTCCGCCGAGAAAGATGACGCGAAGGTTTCAATGAAGCCGCAGAGGATTCAGTCATCTTAGTCATTCAAACGGAGTGACAACGGTGTCGCAATGTCATCATCGTTTTTGGCAGCGACATCGCTCATTCCCAGACTCCGCTTGGGAACGCAGAAAGAGTAAACAATGTATTCAATTTTCACCGTCCTATTGGCTGTTCTTGCTGATTGGCGGAGCATCGGTTGGGAAGCTGAATTTCCTCGCGGATCTCGGCAATCGTAGCGTGAAAACGAAAACCTATTGTCTCAATTCTCCAATCTATTTGCGCAACTGTATCAACGAAATTCGTTCAACAGAATTTGCATCAGTAGTCGCAATCTTGCCTTGGTGTGCCAAGTCGCAAAAACGATCGTGAGAGTACCAATATGCGGTAATTGGATCGTCCTTGATGCTACTCAAGTTGCGGGCACATGACCGGATAACAATCCCATGTCGTTTGAACTCCTTTGACAAGCGACAAGATGTTCGGATCCAACCGTCGCATGTAACGTGGCAACCAGAGATAGAGTCGCCCCTTGATCTAATCCATTGCCCCGTACCGAGTGCTTGTGTGTAAGTTTCCGCCTGATGGATACCTGAGCGATCCTCGATGACAAACATGATGCAGAAACATTCGGCATCGAGCCCATCTAGCTGTATGCGAATGGGGACTGGTTCGTCGAAAGGGTCTTGAATTACTACCAGAAAAATCGTGGCACAGACGACGATCGCAAGCCCCACAAATCGCAGCATTCGCTTGTTAAACATGACGCCAATCTAACACTACGAAGATGCGACGAACTTGATTCCAGGCTCTTCCTGGGAACGAGTGGGAGACTTGCTTACTTCTCGTCTTTGGCTCCGCCAAGGGTCACGTTGATCTTGTACTTCGTCTGCAAGTGGGCGTGGGCTTGGCTGGCGTGGCTGTCGGTGGGGAACTTCTTACACACTTGTTGGAAGGCCGAGATGGCTTTGTCTTTGTCGCCGGCTTGTTCGTGAGTGAAGCCGATCTGCAACAAGGCGGCTGGAGCTGCTGCGGGCGAGCCGGCGACGATCTGGCCATAGAGAATGACAGCTTCGCCGTACTGCTTCATATGGCGGTGGCAGTCGGCCATCACCTGATAGTTCTGCGGGAAGTTGTTGCATTGCCGCAGAACGCCGATGGCTTCTTTGTATTGCCCGGCATCGCGATGCGTGATGCCCATCAACCACATCCATTGGTCCGCTTTCTTGGTGTCGGACTTGATCAGCTCCTGATAGACGGCGACGGCCTCGTTCCACTTGTTGGCTTCTCGATAAGTCTGAGCGATCTCGCCGTGCCACTTCGAGGCGTTCTCGGTGTCGGCGGCGGCGTTGCGTTGATAGGCCTGCACGGCCTGCTCGACCTTTCGCTCTTGGCGGAAGCTGTAGGCGATCTGATTCGTGCCCTCGATCTTGTTTTGGAACTTGGCGTACTCGGTGCGAGCTTCGTCGTACTTGTTTTGCGTCTTCAGCCAGTTGGCCAAGCGACCGAGGATCTCGTCGTCGGCACCGAATTGCTTGAGGATCGAGTTGTAGGCTTCGCGCACTTTGTCGGCTCGACGCGATGCGGCTTGCACGTCGGCGATGTAGAGCCACTGATTACGAGCGGCGGTTTTCTTCTCTGGAGTTGAGACGTCGGTTGAACTCTTCTCTCGCACATAGGCTGCCGTTTGATCGGCCAGCTTCTCACCTTTGGCTTTGGTCTTTTCTTCGCCGGTCAGTGTCGAAATCGGCTGATGCGCGAAGTACCACACGTGATACGGAATCTGCTCTTCCTTGTAGCTCGACTCGATGGCCTTCGTGGCTTCGAGGAAGTCAGCTTTATAGAAGCTGAAGCTGGTGTATTGCTGAGACGCCTTCACGCAGATGGGACCGGCTTGGCCTTTGCGTTCAAAGTCGAAGCTGAGCTTCTTCCACATCTCAACACGCAGCGGGTCATTCCCTTCGACCTCGGCAATGTCGATGACATCGCTCATGGCCATCGCGGCAGCGAAATGCGTCGGATGCTTCTTGGTGACGTCTTCGTAAGCCTTCTTGGCCTTCTTGGTTTCGCCCAAATCCTTGTAGGTCCGGCCAATGAGATACGCCGACGTCACGGCCTCGGGAGAATCCGGCCAATAGTCGATGCATGATTGAAAACCGTCCTTGATGGCCGTGTTGAGCTTCTTCAAATGAATCTGACAGAGGCTCCACTTGAGCTGCGCGAACGACGCGCCTTCGCTCATTTCGTAGAGAGTGAGAAACTTCTCGTACTCTCCGAGCGCGGCCTTCCAGTTCTGCTCGCGGAAGTACTTCTCGGCGATCTGCATTTGATATCGCTCGGCTTCACGGAGCTTGCCCCAGCGTTCGAGTGACATCTCATCCAACGGCCCCGCCTGCAACCAAGAGCCAACGGCCATCGCTCCTGCCACACACACCAACGCCAGAGTTCGTCGCATCGCGGACGTCAAAGATGCAAGTCGCAGTTTCATGAAGGTGGCCTCTTGGGATTTGATGGGTGTGCGATGAATTACAGGCGGGATTGAAGAGGGGTCAGGCACTTCGGAAATTCGAAATTGGGCGAGTACGAGCGGTGGTTGTAAGACGAACTGACGACCGCCCAATTCCGAATTTCCGAAGTGCCTGACCCCGCAGACTTGCGACTTACGATTTGCGAACGCCGACAGTCAGTAGCAGGTTGGCCCAGAGAGCTTGCTCGGCAGTTTGAATTGTGAGCACATGATCTCGCGAGGCCACGGCGTCGTAGAACTCCCACTTTTGAATGGGCTTCAGCTCGACCTTGAGCTTGTTCTTCTTGAAAAGCGATCGGTACTCGCCCCAAATTGGGGGATCGCCGCCGAGGGCATACGGGTCATCAGCCGGGATGCCCATCGTGTTCGCCGCTTCGATTGGAATCGCGCTGAGCAGTGCTTCGAGCACTTGCGTGCAATTCACAACTCCGGGCATCAGGTTGAGCGAGATCAGCTCGGCATTCGGCCCCAGCGTTGAAGAGGCCGGATAGTTTCCATCCGCGATGAGGATCTTGGAGTGATGGCCGCAGCGACCGAGAACTTCATTGATCTTGGGATGAATCAGAGTGTGCTTCAGCATGCGAAATCCTGAGAGAAGAATGCAACGAGGGACTGACCAGCGAGCCGGGCTAAGTGACCGACTGACATTGGCCTGAATGACTTGTCGCCCCATGTGGCGAACTTGTCCCAAGCTAGTGCCTCGAAACTCGGCGGCTCAAGCGACCTCGGTCGCGATCGACTCTGAAGCTGAGATCTTTTCGTGGAGCACGTTTTCAACGTGCTACGGTCCAAGATCATTGAGCACGTTGGAAACGTGCTCCACGTGACTCAATCGAAGCCTCGCAGCGCGGAGCACCGACTTCTCGTCTGCGCGTATGGGGCTCGATCGAACGTGCGTCATTAAGATGCTGCGCGGCACGGGATGGAATCCCATGCGACTCAGGCACGCGCTTAGTTCTTCCCATGAGTCGCGATCGTGCGAGTGGCTGGAGTACCGGCTTTGGGTTTGATCTCGATGTTCGAGGTCTGACCTCTGAGCCAATCGACGAGTAATTCAACTTCCAATCGCGTCATCTGATTGCCTGCCGAGTCATCTTGCTCGGCAGCGAAGGCGGGCATGCGATCGTTGTGATCTTCGGGATAGAACCGCTCGTGCAACGGATTGCGAATCATGCCAATCAGCCAGTCGCGCGAGGCATAGCCAGTCAGATCCGGGGCCGAGCCTAGCTCGCCCTTATCTTTGAAGTGATGGCAATCGAAGCAGCCAAACTTATCCGCCATCAAGGCTACGCCCGCTTTGATGTCTTCGGTGGCTGAGGAACCTTCCGCGACTGCGACGTGCCCCGCTTCGGCGGCCAGAGCGACAGCAACTTGAGCGAACTCGGTCTTCAGCTTCGCGGCGTCGGCGGCTTCGACTCCCTCAAAGTGACCGGCAATCGCACCGACCATGTCACCTTCGGCCATCTTGGTTTTGCCGAAATAGGACTCGGACTTAACTCGCTCGGGATCAAGCACTCCTTCGATCCATTTGTTCGTGCCGAAGCCAAACAGATTGGGGGCCGAGTTCGATGCCGCGACAATGCCTTCGCCTTTGTCGTCGGCATGTGAGTGGCAGCTTACGCAGTGCCGCTTAAAGAGGATCGGGCCTTGGATCTGAGGATCGTGGTGCAGCAGTTCGAGCGGTCCTTCGGGCGGCATGGGCAGCGTTGTGGCGAGATGTCTGATGCGCTCTGAGATCACATCCAGTTCGCGGTTCGTGGCGAGGTGCTCTTCGTCTTCATAGTCGCGCCACAGCGAGATGCCGGTCAGTCCAAGCAGACTGGCCAGACCAACGACAACGACGGTGGATCTAAAGAGGAGGCTCGGCAATCGCGGCAGTTTGCGATCGATGACGGGCAACGCGAGCAGCACCAACAACGCCACGGCAGGTACGACATGCGTTGCGATGAACTCGAACTGGCCCGTGAAGTAATGCCGCAGTTCGAAGAGGCAGCGGAAGTACCACTCGGGACGTGGCGAGTAAGGAACGGTGGGATCAGCCGGTGCTTCGAGCGGAGCTTTGAGAATGATCGCGCAGGCCGAGATCGCTCCGAGCACGATCGTCAGCACGATCATGTTGCGAGCCGATTGATAGGGCCAATACGGCAGCATGGTGGATGGAGTCGATGCGTTGGCGAGATCTGGATCAGACGTAATCCCGTGTCGTTGCACTTGCTGGATGTGGAGCACCAGCAGCAGCAGAGCCAACGCTGGAATCGCCGCAACATGCAAGAAGTAAAGGTGAGTGAGCGTGACTTGTCCGACTTCATCTCCGCCAATCAGCAACCGCTGCAACAGCGAGCCGATCACAGGAGTGGCTCCCATGATGTTGCCTTCGACTTCAATCTGAATCATGCCCTTTTGCGACGCGGCCAGCGGGTTGCCGGTCATGGCCCAGCCGATAATCAGCGGCATCAGCAGCAGGCCGGTGATCCAGATGAGTTCTCGCGGCGGACGAAATGCCGCAGCGATGAGGACTCGGACGATGTGTAAGGCAAATAACACGATCATGGCATGCGCGGCGAAGTAGTGGACTCCGCGGATGAACGAGCCGGCCCAACTTTGCTCAATGAAGAGAACGCTGGCCCAAGCTCCGGTTGTGGAGGGCGTGTAGGTGCCCATCAACAGAAAGCCGGTCACGACCTCAATCACCAACAGCCACAACAGCACGCTGGCGCTGGACAGCGCCCAGCTTGGTCCATGTGGCAGAACGCGTTGCCGCCACGGAGCCAACAAGCTGCGGTAGCCGGTTCGTTGATCAAGCCAGTCTCGCATGGGTTTCAACACGGTGTATCTCCAAGTGCATCGCTGTCATGTCAGGACTCATCAAGTCGTTTTGAGAGTCTCTTGTGGATCAAAAGCGCGTCTTAGGTCACGGGGTGCTTGGTCGCTGACCCTTGTTGGAAGCGTTGGAACGTCACTTCGACCCACCACTGTTTGGATTGCGGGTCTTCGACAAGCTGGCACTCCAACGAATCCATTCCGCGCGGGGCCGGAGCCTTATGCCCAGCGGCTTGCACTTGTTGGCCGTCCGAACCGAAGACGGCCTTGTGGCAGGGGCAAACAAACTGCTGATTTGCAGCGAGCTGAATGGAGCAACCCAAGTGAGGGCAGGTGGCCGTGAAGGCATCGACCTTGGTCTCGTTCGCCGGAGTCTTGTCGTCGTTCCGGCGAATCAGCCAAACGCGGCCTACGGTTTCGTTGGGGTAGGACATCCAAGCATCTTTGCGATTACCCACAACGGCGACTTGCACCGGTTTGTTGGGCGGCAGGTCCATTAACCGAGCGACGCGCTGCTTGGTGGATTGACTGCTGCTTCGTCGTCGAAGCCCATCGACGACATAAGCCACTCCGGGAATAGCAATAACGACCGAACACAACGCCGCGCAGACGCGCGCGATGAAAGCCAGTGCGGACCGACGATTCATGAGGCGGCTCACTGAAGATGGCGGGAAGGAAGCAGGAGGGTGCGAAGGCAGGCTTGGGACGCGCGGGCTTCATCAAACGAGACGAATTGGCGCAGTCCCATCAGCGGTTGGCATTTCGTGTGCCGCAATGGATCGCTGTTGTCTGCGTCGCTCTGGTGTGATGAGCCGTGCGACAAACTGAGCCAATGAGCCACTGACGGGGCGAGGCTCTGAGTCGATCCGCGCGCTCGGTGCGACAATCGGCGCGCGGTCGTTGATGGCTGTTTCAACTCCCTCGCCTGTCACGAAAGTTCGGTCACTGCAGAGTTCTTGAAGTTTGCCTCTTCAGCTTTGACGCTCGCTTTCCAGCGGGCCTATAGTCTGGCCCATCAGTGCCGCTCGATAGGTGGCACTCACCCACCCTTGGCGACCATCCTCAAATCGCCGTGTCCGCACCAGCCTTTCGTTTCCCGCCTCTTCTTCGCTCGTGATGTCTATTAGCCGATCGACTCTTTCAACGGCCGGTGCAGCGTCACGGCGAATTCAACTGCTTCTGGAGACCAGCATGCTGCTTCGTTCGAGAATCGTCAGCCTGGGCGCAATGGGATCTCTAAGTTTTGGTCTGGGAGTCTTTGGCCTTCCGTCCGATGTGCTCGCTCAAGTGCCAACAATAGCTGGCACGACTCCTCAAGCGGTTGCTCCGGGTACGGCCACCAACATCAAAGTGCGAGGCGGGAATCTCGCCGGTGCGACTCAGCTTTGGACCAGCTTCGTGGCGGAGAGCGTGCTGGCTCCTGACGTGGCCGATAACGGCAAGAACGCGGGCGAGGTGACTTATCGAGTTACCGTGCCGTCGACGACTCCTGTAGGAATTCATGCAGTGCGAGTCGCCACTCCGGGCGGCGCGTCGGCAATGAGGCTGGTGCTGGTCGACGATCTGCCGTCGGTGGCTTCGGTGGGTTCGAACGTCAGTCCGGCGACCGCTCAAGAAATCACGCTGCCCGCCGCAGTGGATGGCACGGTCGGCAACCTGCAGATGCAGTACTTCAAGTTCAAAGCCGAAGCTGGGCTGCAAGTCTCCATTGAAGCTGTTGCTCGTCGCATGGGTTCGAACCTCGATCCGATGATTCGAGTGCTCACTGCTAAGGGACGCGAACTGGCCTATAGCGACGACGTGCCCGGACTGCGCAGCGATTCGCAGTTGATCCACACCTTCAAAGAAGCGGGCGAGTACATCGTCGAGATTCGCGATATCCAATATCGCGGCGGTGATGGCTATCACTATCGACTGCGACTTGGGGATTTCCCGGTCGTGTCGACTCCGTATCCGTTGGGAGTGCAACGAGGGCAAGCCGCGAAGATCGCGTTTGCTGGTTTGTCGGCGGCGGACGTACCTGCTCAAGACGTGACGATCCCCGCTACTACACCGCTGGGTTGGGCTGCGATCTCTGGCAAGCGACCGAATGGAAAGAGCAGCGGGTTCGCTCTGCTGCGAGTGAACGATCAGCCGGAAGCCGTTGAAGCTGAGCCCAATGATGAACTCGCGAAAGCGACGCGAGTGGAGTTGGGGCACTCGATCAATGGACGCTTCGAGAAAGCTGGCGATCAAGACTTCTTTGTCTTCGCCGCGAAAAAGGGACAAGCCGTCACCTTCACCGGTATGACGCAGCGACCAGGTGCGCCGACTTCGCTGTTGTTGCGAGTGCTCAATAAGACCGGCGGGCAGATCGCCGCGAAAGAAGACTTCGGCGGCAGTGATTGCGTCGTCCCGGCGACGTTCCCCGAGGATGGCGACTACTACGTTGCCGTTGAAGAGCTGCATCGTCGCGGCGGACCGGCTCATAGTTATCGCATCGAAGTGACGCCCACCGCGCCCGACTTCTCTCTCGCGGCCTCGGCCAACACGATCAACATCGGAGCCCTCTCAACGGCGAACGTCACCATTACTGCGACTCGTGCGAACTACGCCGGTCCAATTCAAATCACGGCGACTGGCTTGCCTGAAGGTGTCGTAAGTGTTCCAACGGTGATGGGGCCAGGAGTCAATACGGTTGTTCTGACGATTCGCAGCGCTGCTGATGCTGCGACAAGCAAAGCCATCCCAGTGACGATCGTCGGCACCGCAAAGATTGGCGACAAAGATGTGACGGCCACTGCGGATACCAACGGTGCTTTGCGAGCGGCTTTCGCCAACGTGCAATGGGCTCCTCAAAACTTGACGAACGATGTGTCGCTCGCCGTCGGCAAGAAGCCCGCCGTGCGATTCCGCATCGAACCTTCTGAAGTCACTTTCGGACAGAATCTGCAGGCGTCGGCCAAGTTGATCGTCGATCGAGATCAGGGCTTTGATGAAGTCATCAACTTCGCCACGACTCCTGAAGCTGCCAAGGGTGGCTTGCCCGCGAATATCACTGCCGACATCAAGCCGATCGCGAAGGGCACCAACGAAGTTGAGATCGTCTTCAAAGCGACCGACAAAGCCGCGTTGGGAGACTTCACTGCGGTGCTAATTGGCACCATCAAGCAAGGCAATAACACCGTCGCCGAAACGGTGCCCGGAGTGACATTGAAACTGGCCGCCCCGCTGACCGTTACGGCCGCCGGAGCAGCTGACAAAGTTGCTGCTGGGGGAACGGTGAATGTGAAAGTGACGATCGCTCGCAACCCAGCGTTGAAGGGTGACGCCGTGCTGACCTTCGTCAACTTGCCCAAGGGAGTGACCGCCGCCGCCGCGACCATCCACGCTGATAAGAACGAAGCAGAAGTCGCTCTGACCGTCGCTGCTGATGCTGCGAAGGGAGCAGTCAACAACATCCAAGTGAAAGCAGAAGTCACAGTAGGAATGGCGAAGTTCGCTGGGACTTCCGGCAACGTCGCTCTCACCGTGGAATAAGAACGCTCATTAAACCGAATCAGAGCTAATGTCTTAATTTCTCGTCTCTGCTCTTCTTGTCTGAAAAGTATGTAAACGACAGGAAGATTTGAGACAGAAAAATGAATACCGCTGCAACTCCTGCTTCATTGGTTTCGCATCTCAGATTGGAAACCAATGAAGGCGAGTGGCAAATCAGTACGTCGGCAGGACACATCAGTTTTAGTCTCAAGAGAAAATTGCTTTGCGACCTTTCAATGCGGTTACGAGTCACCGCACTCCAAAAGAAGGACGTCTCATGATTTCAATTCGTGCTTGGCTACTTCGCAGTGCCGTTTGTTTGACGGCGTTGAGCGGGCTTTGTCTCGCGGCTGATCAGGAACTTCCAACTGAACTCAGTATTGAGGTTGGTAAGTTCGAACTCATTGGCAATCGTGCTCAGCAACAACTGGTTGTCAGCGGCAAGTTTGCTAACGGCGAAGTTCGTGATGTCACCGATCGTGTGACGTTCTCTTCGTCGGCTCCGAACGTCGTTGCGATCGACGGACAGCTCGCCAAGCCGGCTGCTGATGGTGCCGCGACGATTACAGCAAAGCTCGGCGGGGCGAGTGCGACAGTCGACGCCAGTGTGAAGAACTTTGGGATGCCTGCTCCCGTCAGCTTTAAGAACGAGACGTTGGCAGCGCTCACTAAGTCCGGTTGCAACATGGGAGCTTGTCACGGCTCGCCATCGGGCAAGGGCGGCTTCCGGTTGTCGTTGCGAGGCTTCGATCCGCCACTCGACATTCTGACGCTGAGATCCGAGTACTTCGGTCGCCGTACCAATACGCTCAAGCCCGATGAGAGCTTGATTCTCAAGAAGGCGCTGATGGACGTCGCTCACGGCGGCGGCAAGCGCATCAACAAGGGCGACGCGAGCTACAAAGCGTTGCAGGGTTGGATTGGCGAGGGTTTGCAGCTCGATCAACCGACCGTACCAGATCTCGTAAAGATTGAAGTTGGTCCGAACGCTCGCACGATCAAGCAGCCCGGTGCTCGGCAGCAGCTCTTCGTGAAGGGCACTTTCACTGACGGTTCCGTGAGAGATCTCACCGCGCTGACCGTCTTTAGTTCGTCGAACGAGAGTGTGGCGACTGTTACTCCGAATGGCCTTGTAGAGAAGATCGGTCGCGGCGAGACGGCTGTGCTGGCGCGGTATCTCGACAAGATGGCGACCTCTTACATGACGTTCCTCGAAGACGTCCCCGGCTTCCAATGGAGCAATCCGCCGGCTCAAAACTTCGTCGACAACCTCATCTTCAAGAAGTTGCAACAGCTCAAGATTGCTCCGTCTGATCTGTGCTCGGACGAAGAGTTCTTGCGTCGTGCGTATCTCGACGTGACCGGTCGCTTGCCGTCGATCGAGGAATCGCAAGCGTACCTCGCCGACAAGAGCCCTGATCGCCGCGCGAAACTCGTCGATCAACTGCTCGACAGCGACGACTACGCCGAGTTCTGGACCTTGAAGTGGGCTGACATCCTGCGTTCGAACAATGCAAAGGTCACTCCGACCGGAGCCCACAAGTTCCAACGTTGGATCTACGAAGGCGTGCGTAATGATCGAGGTTGGGATGAGTTTGCATACGAACTGCTGACGTCTTCAGGCAGTGCATACGAAAACCCGCCTGCCAACTATTGGCGAGCGGCGCGTGACCCACAGGACGCGACCGAAACGACGGCGCAGCTCTTCCTCGGCATCCGCATTCAATGCGCGAAGTGCCACAATCATCCGTTCGAGCGTTGGACTCAAGATAACTACTACGGCATCGCGGCCGCCTTTACTCGCATCGGTCGACAGAAGGGTGAAGCCGCTGCTCCGAACGGTCCGACGGACGAAGTCATTTACGTGACGAAGTCGGGCGAGAGCACTCAGCCTCGCACGGGCAAGCAAATGAAAGTGCATCTGCTCCTGAAGGGCGATGTTGATGTGCCCAATGAAGAAGATCGCCGCGCGGTGTTCGCGAAGTGGCTCGTCTCGCCGGAGAATCCGTTCTTCGCGAAGTCGGCGGTGAATCGCATTTGGGGTCACTTGATGGGACGCGGCATCGTCGAGCCAGTTGACGACTTCCGCGATTCGAATCCTCCATCTAACGCTGAACTGCTCGATGAACTGTCGAAGCAATTCGCTCAGAACAAGTTCAGCCAACGTTGGGCGATCCGCACGATCATGCTGAGCCGCACCTATCAACTCAGCTCGAAGAAGAACTCGTTCAACACGACCGACGAGATCTATCACTCGCACGCTAACACTCGCTTGTTGGCTGCGGAGCAACTGCTCGACGCGATCTGCCAAGTGACCGGAGTGAATGAGTCTTACGGTGGCATGCCTGCCGGTACGCGAGCAATCGAGTTGCCCTCACCGCCGACCGACAATTACTTCTTGAAGGTCTTCGGTCAGCCACAACGCGAGATGGCTTGCCAATGTGAACGCAGTTCGGAGTCGAACCTGTCTCAGGCCCTGCAGATGATCAACGGCCCGACGGTTCACAACAAACTGCGAGACGCCAACGGTCGCATTCACGCCGCCATCAAGGCGGGCAAGACCGACGACGAGATCATAACCTCGCTGTATCTCGCCGCTCTCAGCCGCAACCCCGTTGCTGCGGAAGTCGAAGCCGCGAAGAAGCACCTCGCAGCGAACATGGATCGCAACTTGGCGCTGGAAGACATCGGCTGGGCGATCCTGAACTCGAAGGAATTCTTATTCCAGCACTAATCGCCGCTGCTGAAGTTCGAGCGATCAGATCAACAACCCATTTCCGGCATCCCGAATTATTCGGCACGCAGGGAATGGGTTGTTTCTTTGAGCGACCGAGTGCGTCTGCAATGCTCAGACTTCGGGCGCCAATCTCAGTTGCGGAGCGACTGAGCTACGTAGGCGACTCGCATCGCTCGAAATTCAATCCTTGAAGATACACTAGATCCAGCCGTTGGCCTTCGCTTCGAAGTAACCCTTGGCTCTTAGCTCCGAAGCCGGGTTATCGAGCTTGCCATAGCCCCACTCGTTGTAGGTCGTGTGGTCGCCGTTGTAGTCGGTGTGTGTCAGGTCGCGGACAACCTCAAAGGCTCCGAGCTCTTTGGCGAGTCGCCATGTTTCGGCTTTGGTGAGGTACATCAACGGCGTGTGGAATCTCAGATCGACGGCCGTCGCCAGCGACATGGCCGTTTGCATGGCGTCGACAAAGACGCGTCGACAATCGGGATAGCCGGAGTAATCCGTCTGACACATTCCGCCGACCAGGTCTTGGATGCCGAGGTTGTAGGCGTGCCCTGCAGCGAGTGTCAGAAACAATGCATTCCGAGCCGGGACAAATGACGCTGGAAGTGCTGCGTTCTTGTCGTGCTGAGCAGAGACGTCTTTGTAGTGCTCTGTCAGAGCGGATCCAGAAAGCGTGCCTCGAATATCGAAGACCGTGAAACGCACTTTCGCGAGATCAGCAATCCGCTGTGCTTGCTCAAGTTCGACCCGATGTTTTTGGCCGTAGTCGAAGCCGATTGCTTCAACGCGTTCGAAGCGTTGCTTGGCCCAGTAGAGGCAGGTGGTTGAGTCTTGGCCGCCAGAGAAAAGGACCAACGCTGAACTCGGACTAACCGCTGACATGAATCATCTCCATCGTTGATGGTCGCGTCAGCGTGTTTGGCAACGTCTCCTGGCGACATCATCGTCTGAGTCGCCAGGCAGGATTGTTGCTCTAAACAATTCCGCGTTGCTTCAGTTCGGCGAGCACCGACTGCACGATCGTCGCGACCTCTTTATCGTTGACCGGAGCAGCTTGAGCGATCGGACAACCGCCAACGGGTTGGTCCGTAAAGCCGTGCTCGGACAGCAGGCACTGTATCGAACGGCTGAGTTTTGCGAGGTCTGTTTTCTGCTCGTCTGACTGAGGTTGACGCCCCTGCCCCATGTTGAAGCCGCGCAGATCGACAGCAGCGCGGAACCCATTTGGGAACTCGGCGGTGAAGAGCATTGAATCGAACAACGTCACCAGGTCGTACTGCACCTTGCGAGCTTCCTCGATCTTCAATGCCAACGTGAGGTCATACAGGCGACGTGTAATTTCAGGTACAACTCCCGAACTGGCGTTCGTTCCGCCGTCGCAACCGACCAATAACATTGGCATCAATGCGGCGTCCCATCCGGTGAGGAATGAGAACTCAGGACGGTTCGGACGCACGGCCTGAATCATCCGAATCATGTGCGGGATGTCTCCCGAGGAATCCTTGATCGCGACGATCTTTGGGCATTCCTCGGACAATCTCTGAACCGTTGGCACGTCGATCGGACTGGCGAAGAGCGGAATATTGTAAAGGGTCACGTCGATCGGAGTGTTGTCGCCAATCTCTTTGAAGTAGGCGTAAACCGACTTGGGACTCAGCTTGTAATAGAACGGGGCGACGATCGCGACGGCCCGTGCTCCGAGCTCGTAGTAGTACTCGCACGCCCTGATGGTCTCTTTGACATTGGCTTCAGCCGCTCCGGCCAGAATCGGCACGCGACCTCGGGTTTGATCACAAACGATCTCAATGATGCGACGTCGCTCTTCAACGGTGAAACGAGTGAACTCGCCGGTCGAACCGTTGGGATAAAGGCCATGCACTCCGCGCTCAATGAGCCAGTCGATGTAGCGTCGAAACTCTGGTTCGTTGATCTCACCTTGAGCGTCTAATGGCACGAGGTTTGGGGTGAAGATTCCACTGAGGCGTTCGGCCATGATCGATCCACTGAGGAGAAATGTGGGAAGGTGAGTTCGGAATGCGGTACTCCCTCTGGCGATCCGTCTGCATGATCCAGCGAGAGCCATTCAGTTGAGCTACTGACAAGCAGAGGCAAAATGGGAGATCAGGGCAAGCATAGCACTGGCTGCGCGGCGAGGTAGTTCGCGATGACCCGAGCAACGAGACAGCAAGCTCTGATCAGTAGAATTGAACCGATCGTGCCGATTGAGATGCGTTGGTCTGCTCGGGTCTAGCAGGCCGGGCCTCCAACCGATTGATGGGGGCCTGTTTGGCGTCAGCCGCTACCGCTCATATCGTGCACCGATTTGGGGTTGGTAAGCGTCACGAGCGTGATCGTCGCGACGACCGTTCGTTGACACATCAATTCGGGCTGATTGTAATCCCGACGCGTTATCTAGCCTCACGGTTAGAATTCAGACGCCGTATACGACTCGCCGCATCGTCAATCTGCTCGAAGCGACGCGGACGACTTTGAAAAGACATCTTTCGAGCGCTGGAGGAGTTTGGAATGCGTAATCTCGTTGTGGTCGCGGTTGCCGGCATGTTCTTGGCCTCGGCCTTCAGCTCGGCTGATGCTCGCCCGAAGTACAAGAGTGCCTTCGAGAAGAAGTACCCAAAGGTTGCTGAGGCCAACAAGGTTGACTGCTCGGTTTGCCATCCTGGCAAAGAGAAGAAAGAGAAGAACAACTACGGCGACGCTTTGGGCAAGGCTGTTGGTAAGAATGAAGCTGACGAGAAGAAGATTGACGAAGCTCTCGGCAAGATCGAGTCCGAGAAGAGCGCTGTCGAAGGCAAGACCTTCGGCGACCTCCTGAAGGACGGCAAGCTGCCTGGCAGCAAGTAAGTCTTGCGCTTCGCTTGTGAAATAAAGAAGGCCGTCCTCGAATGAGGACGGCCTTTTTGTTTCTGCATTGCTTCGGTCGTTACCGACGCTTAGGCAGCATCTTTCTCATCGTCGAGTTCATCATCATCGCTGTCGTCTTCAGGGGCGGCGCTGGGCCGCTCGATCTTGATTGTCAACGACTGGCCGGGTTCCACTTTCACTGAGAAGCTACCGAAGTTCGGGATCTCAACGCGGATCTCGTCTTCGTCGATTTCTTCTTCGGTCTCGGACTGTGATTCGGGTTCAATCTTCGCAACTGCGAGGGTCAATGGCTTCAAACCACCGCTGTCGAGAATCTTTTCAAGATCTGCTGGTTCAATGGCTTTGCTCATCTTGCTTAAGAACTTTCCTAGCGAGATCCACACCTCTTGGCTGGAAACCTTCGGCAAGTTCTGCGCGACTTTTCGCAAGGATTCGGAAGCCTCGTCCGTGCGGCCTTGAGCCTTTAGTGCTGCGGCCGTCATCAGAAGGTGCGGGACGCTAAATGGTCCTGGGTCTTCGATCGACTTCAGTTCGAGAAGCGCTTGGTCGGGCATTCCAAGTTCGAGGTAGCCTTCGGCCTTGGTCAGCCGCCGCATCACGCGTTGGGCAGATTTCGTAACCATGATTGTGACCTCTTCGCTGGCTGGGGGAGAGAACACGTCACAGGGTGCAGCGAACGTGCCATTTCTTGCTATGACGACGTATCTCTCGCTCTCCGTTGAGGTTGATAAGACGCCGCAAGAATGGAATTAGTTCAGAACGCCTGCCGTTGTGGCAGAAATGCTGCTTGTCAGCAAGTCGACTGAGGGAGTCACGAGCGTCGTCGTTGACGGTCAAAGTCGCGCTGTTACGATCCCGCCCTTTGCCGGGATTGAGCCCAAATTGCGCGCGGAATGCACTCATAAGAACTTCGCGCGTCTCTTCGTTATTGACGGGTACACATTTCAAAAGAGGTGAGTTCGATGGCAGTGAAAGTTGCGATCAATGGTTTCGGGCGTATCGGGCGGTTGGTGTTCCGCGCGATGGTCGAGCAAGGTCTGATCGGCTCTGACGTTCAAGTCGTCGCAGTGGGCGACGTTGTTCCCGCCGACAACCTGGCCTACTTGCTGAAGTACGATTCCACGCAAGGACGTTTCAACGGCGAAGTTGGTCATGGTGTCAGCGATGAAGAGGCTGCTAAGGCTAAGGCTGAGAACCGCGAAGCCAATCCTGACCTGCTGATCGTTAACGGCAGTACGATCCGAGTCGTGGCCGCGAAGGATCCATCCGGCTTGCCGTGGAAGGCTCTGGGAGTCGACGTTGTTATCGAATCAACCGGCCTCTTCACCGAAGCCGCGAAGGCCAAGGGGCACATCGACGCTGGCGCTAAGCGAGTCATCATCTCCGCTCCGGCCAAGGGTGAGGACATCACCATTGTGATGGGCGTGAATTGCGACAAGTACGATCCCAGCAAGCACTTCATCATTTCGAACGCATCCTGCACAACCAATTGCTTGGCTCCGCTCGTGCATGTGCTGTTGAAGGAAGGCTTCGGAATCGACGAAGGCTTGATGACGACCGTGCATGCCTACACCGCGACTCAGAAGACGGTCGATGGTCCCAGCCGCAAGGACTGGAAGGGCGGTCGTTCGGCAGCCATCAACATCATTCCGTCGGCAACGGGAGCTGCTAAGGCTGTGGCGTTGGTTTGCCCAGAAGTGAAGGGCAAGCTGACCGGCATGGCGTTCCGCGTTCCGACTCCAACGGTCTCGGTTGTGGACCTCACGGTTAAGACCGTGAAAGAGACTAGCTACAAAGAGATCTCCGAAGCGATGAAGCGTGCTAGCCAGACCTACCTCAAGGGGATTCTGGAAGTGACTTCGGACGAAGTCGTTTCGTCGGACTTCATTCACTCGAACTCGTCGTCGATCTTCGATGCTGGTTCGGGCATCGAACTCAACAGCAAGTTCTTCAAGCTGGTGAGCTGGTATGACAACGAGTGGGGTTACAGCAACCGCGTTGGCGACCTGCTCCGCATGATGATCAACAAGGGCATCTAGTTGATAAGTCGCAGCAATGCGGCTGACTCATAAATGAAGAGCGTCGTTCGGGCAGCAATGCCTGAACGACGCTCTTTTGTTTTGGAGATGTCGAAGTCGGGAGACTCGCCTCGCGATGTCTCATGGAAGAACTCATCCCGAGCTCACGCGGCTCGAGTGCGTGCGCTTCGTTTCGCGAGGCGGCGGTGTTGATGCGACCTCGGTTGTGAACCTTTCAGACTCCTGTCTTCTGTAGCTGGCTCAATGAGAACTCCGGCTATGACCGAGATGCAGCCTCTTCGCCACATGTTGCGGCGCGGCAACATTCGCGATGCCCAGAGGCAACAACGACAGAGGTTGAGAACCCCGCAGGCAATCGCCGTATGCTGGATGAAACACTTGCCGAAATGCTGCAAATCAGCCGCTTCATTAGCCCGGCGGCCAGCTCAGCGAACGTCCCGCGAGCAGGTGAATGTGAATGTGGTCCACCGATTGCCCCCCGTCCCGTCCGCAGTTGATGACGGTGCGATAGCCATCGCTCAGCCCGAGTTGTTGAGCGATCTGGCGAACGACCACAAACAAGTGTCCGATGAGCGGTCCGTCGCTGGGGCTTAGTGCGTCGATCGATTTGATCTCGCGCTTGGGGATCACCAGTACGTGAGTTGGCGCTTGAGGATTGATATCGCGGAAGGCCAGGCATTGATCGTCCTCATAGACGATGTCTGCCGGAATCTGCTTGTCGATGATCTTCTGAAAGATGGTCGCCATGTGGGCTCCTTGCTGCTGCGAACGAAGATGAAGTCTCGCCGTGAACGCGCGGGACAGTACTAACCGTCGGGCCGAATCGAAACCATTGCTTGCATGCCACGAGGTTCGATCATGCGCAGCGCTTTCACTCTGAAGAATTCTTTCTCGCACGGACTCCGTCGAGGCAACGTGATGCTGCTAAGTGCAGCGTTACTGGTTGCCATGATTGGATTCGCCGCCTTCACGATCGACATCGGCTACATCGCCGTTGTGAAGTCGCAGCTTCAAAACGCAGTTGATGCAGCCACGCTGGCGGGGGCGATGGAGTTAGACTGCAACGGCGATCAAACGCTCGTTGCTCAGAACGTGAAGAATGCTGTCATGGAGATTGCGGCTTTGAATCGCGTCGGCACCAATCCCGGCTTAGTTCTTGATCCCGATGTCGACATTCAATTGGGGCGACAAGAATGGAACGTGGCTCAGCAAAAGTTCGTGTATCAATGGGGAGCCGCCTACCAACCCTACAACATCGTGAGAGTTGATGGTCGATTGGATGTTGTGTCCAACGGCCAGACAGCCACGGATCGTCGCCTGCCGTTGTTCTTCGCTCCGGCTATGGGCAATGACACAGCCAGCTTGAACTCGACATCCATCGCAACCTTCCAGCCACGCGACATGATGCTGTGCTTGGACTTTTCGGCATCCATGAATGACGACACCGAATTCCAGCAGATCCCTGTGTTGGGACAGTCGGTGGTGACCAACGCGATCACGCAGATGTGGCAAGACCTCGGCAGCCCAGCATATGGCAGCATGCCGTTTACTCCGTCGTACCTGACGTCACAGGGCGTCGCGGCGAGCGGCACGATTCCTCACATCTCGGTCACGTTTAAAGGCACCCAAGCCTCTGTGACATCGACGATGAATCTGACGACGGTGCGGCTCAAGTTCTCCAACAACAACACGCAAACTTTCAGCAGCCTCAGCGGCACGACAGGCACCTTCCAAGGGAGTGGTTCCAACAACAACAAGCGCATCACCAACGTGTGGGTCTTATCGGGCACCAACACGAATCTCTCGACGGAAGCTTGGGGTGAGAAATTCAACTTCGCTGATAGCGACATCGTCACCAAGTTGGGCTTGGGGACGTACCCGCACCCCGGTGGCTCGTGGCTGGAATTCGTGAACTACGTCAACACGAGCAGTTACGTGAATACGGCCGGGTTCCGGTACAAGTATGGCATCATGTGCCTCATCAACTATTGGATGGAGACATATCCGACGGCCTCCAGTAGCCCTGGTATGTGGGTGTGTTCGGCACAGCCAGTGACGATGGTGAAGAATGCTTCGGACACGCTGGTGGACTACATCGCGGATGTTGAGGCCGACGACCGAATCGGACTTTCGATCTACTCGCATACCAACTCTACCGGAGCCATCAAAGAGAGTGGGCTGACCGACAATCTCAGCTCGGTGAAGACTCTGTATCGGCAACGACAGGCGGGGCATTACACGGGCGGCACAAACATCAAGGCTGGTCTGCAAGTCGCTCGGTTGGAGCTCGAACAGAATTCCCGACCGATGGCTTATCGCATGATCGTGTTGATGACTGACGGTCTGCCGAATTTGGGTGGAACTAATCCCACACAGGCGGCACTCGATGAAGCCACACTCTGCAAGAACTCCAAGATCCGCGTGATGACTGTCAGCGTCGGTGCCGATGCCGACACCTCGTTGATGCAACAGATTGCTGACATCACGGGCGGCTTGCACTTCTCGGTTCCCGGTGGGGCCACCTTTGCTGAGTACGAAGCCAACCTTAAGGACGCCTTCCGCCAGATCGCTGCCAATCGGCCACTGCGATTGCTGCCTGGTGTGCCTTCTACAAACTGAGATTAGTTCTTGATCGACCTAACAGAGGTGGCGCGTTCGATTCAAAGAGTCGAACATGCCACCTCTGTTTGCTTTTGGATGGTCTCGATTTCTGATCGCTTCACATACCATGGTCGCGTCATTGACGAGGCAATCGAGACGGTGATGACGACGTACTCATCAGTCGGTTGGCCTCATCGCTCATGCCTGGAGCCAAAGACTGTGATTGCTCTCATTGCGCACGATGCTCGCAAGCAGGAACTCATTGAGTTCATTGGTCGCTATGTGGAATTCTTCCGACATCAACGTCTCGTGGCGACTGGCCAGACAGGCAAACGATTGGCGGATGAATTGGGGCTGACTGTCGAACGTGTCGTGCATGGTCCCGAAGGCGGCGACCTGGTGATTGGTGGCCGAGTCGCTGAAGGACATGTCAAAGCGGTGCTCTTCTTTCGAGATCCTTTGACCGCTCAGCCGCATGAGCCCGATGTCTCGGCCTTAATGCGAGTCTGCGATGTGCATCGCATTCCGCTGGCGACCAATCTGGCCACTGCTGAGGCCGTCGTCATTCAACTCAAAGCTCAGAGACCGTGACGTGTCCCGACATTGATTTTGATTCTGCGACTCGCAGAGCGACTCGCCTACGTAGCTCAGACGCTCAGTGACTGAGTGCGCAAGACTCGACCGAAGTCGTGCAAACTTTGTCCGGTTACCAAGGTGCTCAAACGAAGTGAATTCGTTCCAATCACTTCCTCGTCTCGAACGAAGTTCGCTTACTCGGAGCCGTGTCATGCGTATGTGTTGGAATCTCGCGACTGCCTTCAGCCTCACTTGGTTGTGCCTTGTTGTGGGCTGCGGTGAATCGAAACCGACGCCGACAGAAGTTGCCTCGCCAGCTACGAAGGCCGAGTCCCCATCGGCAGTTGCAGGCTCAACGGCCACAATGAAGACGACCGAGCAACCAGCTCCGACCGAACCAATGCCGTCGGACGCGGATTCCAAAAACTCCCCTGCCACAGCTCAAGTCGCGACGCCGCCGGGTGAGCCAGCGCCTTCAGTCGCTCCCAATGGCAAAGAACTACCACCAACCAAGCTGCCGGCTGACTTATTGGAGGGGGCCAAGCTCACACCGTTGAATCCTCAAGGCACGGTGTTGTTGGACTTCACCGGCAAGCGAGTGCTTCTCAAGACAAAGGTGTGTTTGACGCGCGGTCCGCTCGAAATGTTCTTGTGCCTCAAACAAACCAAAGAGCACGAGTCCATTCTGACGATCGACTCCGAGGCTTACACGATTCATGGCGGGCTGGTGGCATTAGGGGCGAAGGAAGGTCAGCCAGTGAAGTTCAGCCCGGAGTACTCACCACCTTCGGGCGACAAGATTGAGGTCTTCGTGCATTGGGTCGACACCGCTCAAAACGTGCATCGCATGTCGGCTCAGCAGTGGATTCGCCATTCGCGCGATCGCTTCCATGAAGAGAAGTTTGAGGAGTTGCCGCCGAGCTTGAAGATTCCTGACGACAGCAACTTGCGCTATGACCCGGTCAACAAGTTCCTCATCTGGTACGGACCGATGTCGATCGAAGAACGCACGAGTTTGTTGAAGCTCAGTGCGGACAAGAAGTACCGAGCCACGATCAATCGCTTCTATGAAGAAGGTCTGCCACGAGAAACTAATGCGGACTTTGTCTTCGTGGGCAGCGGCTTTAGCGACGAAGCCGAGAACGGAAAGAAGTATCTGGCTGAGGGCGGTTATGTGATCTGTGTGGCGAACTTTTCGACTGCCATGATCGACGTCGCAGTAGAAAGTTCGGCCAACGGCAACGAGTCGCTGAGCTTCGAGGCGTGGCACGAACGATTGCCACCAAGAGGCTCGGAAGTGCTCGTCGAGCTGATCGTCAGCAAGACAGACAAGACCGAGCCTGCTAATGAAGCTAAGTAGCCGTTCTTCCATGCTGCGAAGTGTCGAGAAGCTTGCTGAAACGGATCGCGAGTTTGCTCGTCGTGACTTCGCATCTTGTGCTGCAGTCACTCGCTAAGTGCTAACTCATGGCTTGTGCTGGAGTCGGAAGCGTTGCCGGCACGACGGCTTTGCGAGGTTGGCGAGCAGCCGCCGCTTGGCGGCGTTTGGCTTCGAATTGAGCTTTCATTTCGTCGAACTCCGCTTGCTCAGAAACCGCAAACAAGATGACTCCGCACATAATGAGTGGGATGTATTGATTCGAGAGCATCAGCACCGGCATCGTGCACACTGATAGCCAGTGAGAGAACACCAGCACGACAAGCGGGTAGTGTTTGAGCTTGGTGGCGTCGCGCAGCATCAATCCATATCCGGCGTAATGCAGCACTGCTCCCACAAGGCCGCCGATCAACACGATACCGATATGAAAGACGTGCACCGTGTTGCCGAGGTGCTGAGTTAACGTCATGGCCGTGCCCTCGTAGCCCAGACCAACGATGTAACACTCGGGCACAAACTCTAAGGCATAGCGCACTGTCGACAGCCGCTCGTACATCGAGAAATCCAAACCGTCAGCTCGTCGGGTCACGCTGGCGATCACGTTTTCGATCTTCAACTGCAGGGTGGGGGAGAAAACAACAACCAGGGCGAGAACTGTCGCAAGCCCACCAAAGCGAGCAATCACTTTCCAGCGATTGGGTTCCCAGTAGAGGTAAAACAGGATGGCAGGGATCGCGAAGATGGTCGACTTGGCCATCGTCGCGACCAGTCCAATCAAGAGCAGTGACAACATCACCACCCGCATGCGTTGTTCGCGAACATACAAGAGCAAGCAGAACATCGAGGTTAGATTCATGCATAGACCGCTGCATGACGTGTTAAACCCGGCAGCTCGATAAGCATCCAAAGTGCCCCACACGCGGGCGCGACCAAACGCTTCCAAGAAGCCAAACGTCTGACCAAGCGCAATCAGCGAGCTGACTCCTTCAGACATCAACAAGACGGTTACGACTCGATGCACCGGAATGCCGACGAAGGCAATCCAACCGAATGGCAACACAAAGCCAAAGATGTACGCCGCTTGAATGACCGCCTCGGGCGAACCATCAGGATCGAAGACTTGGGTCAGGATGATCGTGGGCACCGAGGACAAGAGCAGGACATGGAATGGTTTCAGCTTGCCGAAGTGCTGCAGGTTCATCGCTGCTGCGAGTACCAAGAAGACGTCGCCGAAGCTGAGACTGGCTTCCAGCGGTCGAAAGCATGGCCAGCAAATAAAGATCAGAGCCAAATAGGCGAAGATCTGATGCAACTTCCTTGTTTGCATAAGACGAATTCTCTGTTCGCGATCGAGCAATGCTCGGGAATGCCGACGAAGTGAAAGCACCGATCGAACGGCGCGGGTCTATCGGGCGAATTTACGGCGCTTCGGCAAAACCCAACAAGACGAGATCACCAGCGATCGACCGGCCCGGCAGGCACCGGGATGTGCATGTCGGGCAGCACGCCGGTGCGGTGTCCTCCCACCGGGCCGACTTCGTTGATGCGAGCCATCGCCGCGTCGAATTGCTCGCGAGTAGCCGCCTTTTGAAACTGGTCGCGCAAGGACGAGTTCACTCGCATGAACTTCAAATACCAATGGCCCATCTTGCGGAAACGCGTGATCGCTCGGGCAAAGCCCCATTGAGCTTCGAGGTATCCAAACTGTCGTTGCATGAGTTCGAGCCGGTCTTCAAACGAGCCCGGTGGATCCCAACCGCCGGTCTCTTCCCACTGTGTGAGCTGCTTGAAGAACCACGGATTGGCGAGTGCTCCGCGGCCGATCGACACTCCTTGGCAACCTGTGACTTCCAGCATTCGCGCGGCGTCAGCGATGCTGCGAATGTCGCCGTTGCCAATGACGGGAATGCGATTCACGGCTTGTACGACTTGCCGGATGCCGTCGAGATTCACGGTACCCGAGAAACCTTGTGCTCGAGTGCGACCGTGGATCGCGATGGCTGCAACGCCGAGCTGTTCGAACTCTCGAGCGAACTCGGGCGCGGTCAGTGATTGGTCATCCCAACCCAATCTCATCTTCACGGTGACTGGCAACGAGACGGCTTCGACGACTCGCCGCACCAAATCAAAGGTGGCATCGCGTTGGCACATCATGCCTGCCCCGGCACCTGATCCCGCAATGCGATTCACCGGGCAGCCCATGTTGATGTCGATCGAATCTGCTCCGCGCTCGGTCAACATCTGAGCGGCATCCACCATCATCTGCGGGTCGGCTCCAAAGATCTGCACGGCGAATGGCTTGTCTTCATCGCACGTCTCGATCATCCGCAAGGTCTTCTCATTGAGATGCAGCAACGCCGCCGCACTGATGAGATCCGTAGTCGCCAGCCCTACTCCTCCGATCTGGCGGACGATGCGTCGAAACGGCAACGTCGTGAAACCGGCAAGGGGCGAGAGCAAATAGCGGCTGACCAAACGCAATGGGCCGTAATGCACTGGTGGAGGAAACGCGGGTCTGGGGTGAGTACGTTCGGGGGCAGAGATGGGCATCGTGATTCAGCAAGCAAGTCGAAGTGAAAGAGCCAGTGAGAGGTCTGCGATCAGCCAATTGAGCCATCAAGTTCGCTGTCGCGCGGGCATGCGAACTGGTTGCTGAGCCTCTTCTTCTGGCACGAACCGTTCGGTCTGACCGTAGAGGAATTCCAGTTTGAGCAAGCCCTTCTCCATCAGGGATTCAACGAACGTCGGCATATAGCCGGTCGGCTGCAGCGACGAACCATTGCGCTCGTTGAAGATGTCGTGCACGATGAGTTCATTGCGGTCTTGATCGAAGCCCGCGATCTCTGAGATTTGAGTCACGATGCGGCGACCGCCCGGCTTGCGTTCAATCTGCACGACGATGTCGATCGCCGATGCTGTCTGGCGTTGAATCGAGACCACTGGCAGATCAACGGCCATCAAGACGAGGACTTCCAGCCGCTTCAAAACATCTTCGGTACTATTGGCGTGAATGGTAGTCATCGAGCCGTCGTGACCGGTATTCATGGCCTGCAACATGTCGAGAGCCTCACCGCCGCGACACTCGCCGACGATGATGCGATCAGGCCGCATTCGCAGTGCGTTCTTCACGAGATCTCGAATGGTGTATTCGCCAGTGCCTTCGACGTTGCGATGCTTGGCTTCCAAAGTCACCACGTGATCTTGGTGTAATTGCAATTCCGTCGTGTCTTCGATCGTAACGACGCGTTCGCGATGCGGAATGAAGCTCGACAAGACATTCAGCATCGTCGTCTTACCGGTGCCCGTACCACCGCTGACGAGGATGTTTTGCTTATCGACAACGCACGCTCGCAAGAACATCGCGGCTGCCGAGGTGATGCTGCGACGCTCAATGAGATCGTCCATCGTGAAGCGGAACGCCGGAAACTTTCGAATGGTCAAGCACGGGCCGCGCGTTGCCAGCGGCGGGATGATCGCATTCACGCGCGAGCCATCAGGCAAGCGTGCATCGACGAGCGGCTGACTCTTATCGATACGGCGACCGACTCCGGCGACGATGCGTTCGATGATCGACTCAGTGACTTTGTCTGACAGGAAGCGACGTCCAGAGAGTTCGAGCACGCCTTCGCGTTCGACGTAAATCTGATCGCTCTTCACGACCATTATTTCAGAGATCGTCGGGGCACGTAATAAGTCTTGCAGCGGTCCAAAACCGAAGACCGTGTCTTTGAGATCCTTCTTCAATCGCCGCAGAATGACATAACGCCGCAGCTCCTTATGCAGGTGCGGACGGACCAGCGGGAAGACGTCGCCGAACTTGTATTCCACTCTCTGAATTTGCGAGCTGAGATCGGGCTGCTCATCCAATTGAATGCGCTCGCGGACGAAGAGCACCAAGCTTTGCAGTTCGGTCTCGCGCTCTGGCACGAGCGTCTGGGGAACGTCGTATTCGTTGTATGTCAGCTTCGCGAGCGAATCGTGCTGATTGCGATCGCTCTCCAAGATGAGCTGATTGATCATGAGGTCGCGCAGGATGAGCCCAATGACTTCTTCCAGGAGCGCGTCGTTCTCAGGGCCAAACAAATTGAGTTCGCGGCAGACGTCTTCGATATGGCGTTCGAGTAACAGGATGCTGTTCGTATCGCCGAGTTGATTGGTCTCGAGTTCGTACAGATCGAACCGCGCGAGCAACTTGCGATGCACCTTCAATTCCAGGTCAGCCATGATCGAACGCAGGTGTGCTTCCAACTCAGCTCGACTGATTGGTGCCGCTTCATCGGACTCGAAGGTCAGAGTGAACGGGCCAATGCGGACGGTTTCGCCGGCTGCAAACTGCACCGAATCCCCGCCCATGACTTCGGTATCGCCGACCATGCAGCTATTGATGCCAATGTTCTGCAGAACGAGTTGCCCGTCGTCCCGTCGCACTATCGCTTGCCGTTTAGAGACCATTGGGCTTTGCAGCACGAGCACGTTGCCACGATCGCGACCAATCGAGATCTCGGGGTGCTCGGTGTCGATGCTTTGCCGCCGGCTTTCATGGACTTTGTTGAACCAGACTTTCATCGCGGTGGCTTTCGAAGTGAGGGCTGTCGTTCGACGTAGCTCGGTCTCTCCTATGTAACGCATTCGGAGGCCGAGTCTCGACAGTGCCACGCGCAGAAAAGTGCCAAGAGCAAGTTGCAAGCTGTCGCATCACGACGTTCGTCGCCCGTAGTGACCTGCGGCGGACGATCAACTTCGTTCTGATGTTGAGGAAAGTCGTATTCTTTACGGGGCCACGATTGAGGTCGCTACGTTCGCCAGAACGTAGTCGTGTCACACTCAGGTCCAGCTTCGCCACGCTCTGGCGAATGTAGCAACGGAAAGCCTCATTCCTCGCCGCGAGCAGCATAAGGCTTCAACAACTCCCGATTCGCGATTTGCATGATTCGCACGGCACGAAGGCGGACATAGCTGTAGCCGGGCAATATGGCTTCACCGAGCAGTACCGTCGTTTAAGTCGCTTGGGTGGTGTCGATCAATCCGTTGCCGACATAACCATAAAAGCTGAACGACATGCAGGACCCACGACTTAGAATTACTTGGATGACTTCTGCAGCTTTTCGATCTTTTCTCGAAGCGACTTCTTCAGCGGTTCGGACGGGGCTTTGGTGACGGACTTCTCGTACTGTTCGATGGCTTTTGCTGAATCGCCAAGCTCGGCATAGACATCTCCCAAGCCTTCGAGCCAGTACATCGTTAGCAAATCCGACCGTCCTTCGGGACTCGCTTGAACGGACCTTTCAGCTGCAGCCTTAGCCTTCTCCTTGTCACCCGCTTCGAGCCAAGTCTTGGCAACGTCTTTCCAGTTGGACGCGGCAGTTTTGGTGTCAGCACCAGCGGCCTTTTCTAGTCGTTCGGCCTTTGCGATGGTGCGTTCACGATTCAAGTTCTTGAGTTCGGCTTCCAGTAATTGTCCGCGTTCTTTTTTCTCGCGGATAACACGCTGGTAGAGCGTCGATAAGACCGCAAGTGCTGTCGGATCTTTCGAATCCTCTTTCAACTTCGTCTCGTACCGCTCCACTGCAAAGTCGGTCTTTCCGCGCTGATGGAGGAACGACACGAAATCTGTCGCGATGATCGACCGTTCGGTTTGCCCGTCGCTATTGGTCAGAATGTACTCGACCGACTCCACCATATTTTCGACGTTGTTGAGAGTGCGGTAAGACGACATCAATGAGCGATAGAGCTCGACCCGCTGTTTCAAATCATCTTCGGGCGTCAACTTCAATGCCGCTTCGAGCGGCGCTTGAGCGGCCGCAAAGTTCCGAGCTTGCAGATGTTTCGCCGCTTCCGCCCGAGCCTCTCGCACGGACTTGTAATCTTGCCCAAAACAGAGCGAGACCGTGAAGCACAACACCACATTCGCAATAAGAATGTTCTGTCGCATAAGACTACTCCTTCAACAATTCACTGGTTTGGAACGACCCGATCGTAACCGCCGCAGGATGGAGCTGCGTTTGCAATGTTGTCGCGAATATCAGTGTCATCTGCACTAACTACTTCGCGTCATTTAACGAAGTGCTTGTTACTGACGTCGACCAGCCAGCCGAATCAACCCTTCGTCGAGTCACACCAAATTCTGGCTTACGAACGGTGTCGTGATTATTACTCGATGTGGTGGTTTAGGAGATGGTGTAGAGACTGAGCGAACTCAGGCCGTCAGGGGACGGACTAGTTGATTGCTCGGTAGTTCTCGAAATGCTCTGGCGGCGGTTCTTGCAGTCGTTGTCCGAGTTGGGTCGGAGGCGGCATACGGTTCTCAAAACGATTCTTCAGAGACGAGGAGACCTCGGCTTTCTTGATGCTCGCATGCCGCTCAGTCGAAGGGCTTCTTCAAGCTGAAGCACGCCAAGAATGTTCGGCTTTAGCGCTGTCCGACAAACCATGATTTCGCCAGCGGATCGTTCTTGAAGAAGGTCAGCATCACACGCGCGACTTTATCTCGACCGAGTTCGGAGGGATGCGTGCCGTCGCCGGCGAGATCTTCTCTTTTGTAACTCAGCTTGTCGGGCTGACGCGGTGTCGTGCCGTCAGCCCAAAGATACGGACCCCATAACAACAGAGGAGCTTTGACCGTTCCTCGACTGGGATCGAAGTTCAACTCTTGTTGTGCGGCGATCTGATCTTGAATCAGCCAGCGCACGGCAAACGCGGACTCATAGGCATAGGGTTCCGGATTCAGTGCTCCGGATGTGTAGCCGCCATAAATGCGGCTCGACAGATACGCGATGCGCACGTTTGGGAATTTGGCCTTGGCATTCTGAAGCACCGCCCGAGTGTCGCGTTGTAGCTTGCGACCGTGCTCTTCCAACGTACCGGTCGGGCCTTTGTTCGCGAGCTTGATCCACACAACTTGCACCTGCTGCGGCGAGACTCCAGCGGCTTGCAAGCGGCGATCAGTTTCCCGCCATGCAGGTGCTGACGGCGAGACCCATTCAGCCATTGCTTGGCCGCCCTGAGCACAGTCAACGATCGTTAGTTTCGATGACTTCGCAGCGTCGTTATCAGCAACTTGTTTGAAGCGCGAAAACTCCTGCGTTGCGTTCGACATGCTGATTGAGATGAAGCCGATGCATCCCGATGAGTCTGGCTTGCCATCAACATTGAGTGGCCGAATTTGAGCAAGTTCGTTCTCTGCAGCTCGGCGATGGGCATCGGGCGGAGTATTGAGACCTTTGCCATACAAACCGCCGTCTTCGCCGAGGTACCGATCGTCAGCCTTCATATCATTGAGCGGCTTGAGACCGACGGACTCGCGCGGCGTCAGTTCTCCTCGTCGCGGCGATTGACCCGCCGAATTGTTGACTCGATTGCGGGCTTCGATTGCTCGTTTGAGATACGCGGCCTCGTCATCGGACAGCTTCTCGCCACGTTCGCGACGTCGAAACAACTGCTTCGCACGCTCGAAATCGATCTTGTCGTCGTCCGCTGCCGCAGCGACTGATGGCTTCATCGTTGGTTGTGCAAAACCGAAAGCCAATAAGAGTCCGTAAGCGAGGATGCACGACCCAGGAATCAAACGACGTCTCATGAAAAACTCCATGGGGGAATTGGCACGAATGACGAGGCTCGTATGGTGCCATCGACTTAGGTGGCGTCGATGGAATGAATTGGATCAGAAAGGATGAGCGACCTTGTGACTGGAATGTAGTCGTTACAACAGGTCTGCCCCGTGCAAGGACGCTATTGAGTTTGTTGTACCCAATTCGTGGCACGATCTCATCGGTGCTTTCAGGGCACTGTCTGCGGCAGATCTATGAAGATAAAGGTGAGGCAATCATGGACAGCGCACACCAACAATCACGTCGTCAGCGGGGAGCGCGCCAAGACTCTTGCGGTCTTAGAATCGTTTGCTTTTTGATCTGCTTGAACGCAGCTTCTGACGGCAAGAGTTGAGCTTAGAAGCCCGAGGCAAATACGCCGTCCAAGTCGACCAATCGCACTCCGAGATCAAGCACTGGAGCCATCAAGCCGGAGTCGGAATGGTCGCAACCGATGGCATGAGACAGCTCATGAGCCAGCACGGTTAGCAGGTCGTATTCGTCGGACGCAACGGCGTCGATGCTCGTGTTCCAACCAAAACCAGCTCCATCGTCATCAAGGGTGATGAGCAGCCCTTCGGTCAGTCCCAACGCTCCCAGTTGGCTGAGATCAGAGATCTCAATCTTCGCGGCAGCGAGTGCTATTTGTTGCGCGGAACTGAGGTTCGTGGCGGCGATTATGGACTTAGCAAACGGCAATAATGTGTTGACGTCGCTGAGCGAGAGTTGCTTGGCGGCTGTGGATTGGCTGACGGCTGCAAGTAACGGCGCGGCGACCGGCAAACCGACGGATTGGTCGGCAATGTCGAGGCCAACGATGGCCCAACCATTGCGGCCACCAAACGGACGAATGATGTCGTTGAGGTTGTAGTGCGTTCGATCTTCAAACGTGATGCCGATGAAGCCGTCGTTGTTGATGTCAGTGGCTCCCAAGATCGTCACGATCGTGAACTCGTTCCAATCAGTGATCGTGGCAACTTGAGTAGTACCTTCGGCGGTTACATAGACCGGATCGTGACCTGCTCCGAAGCTGCCGAGATAGGCTCGGACGTCATAAGTCGTGCCGCTGCCGGCTTGGACATAGAGCGTGCGTGGATCGAACATCGCACCGATGTGATGTCCGTCAGAGTAGAGAGCCGAGGTCGTCACTCCACTGGGCGTAACCGGAGTCGTGAAGTCGCCAGGTTGTGACGACCAGCCCCAGCCCACTGTTTGATAGTTGCTGTTGGTTGGAACTCCGAAGAATCCAGCGGCAGTGGCTGACATCGTGCTGCTGCTGAAACCACGATTAAAGTCGAGCCGGCGAACCGGCAAGATCACAAACTCGAAGCAATGCTCGTCATACACGATGCCATGAGCGGACCCGTCAACGGCCTTCCATTCAACTTGTGGAACTCCAGCGAGCGTGGGCGATTGAATGTCGAACGAGATCGCTCCACCACCTCCCACCGTCACCTGAATCCCGTTGAGATTCGGGTTCACGTCCGCCGAAGTAATCGTTCCCAATGTCGACGTGACCGTCACTTGGGCGCCAGCAGCCAGCAAAGACGTGGCTTGAACTGTGGTGATCGTCGAACCGTCGGCTGGAACATCTCCTACAGGCTCGATGTAGATCGGAGTTACTGTGCTCAGCGGACGAATCTCGATGGCATTTACGACCCAGTACGGATCGTTGAAGAACTTGTCGTTCGCCGAGAACGTCAGATCGAGTTGCTCGGACGACACGGTCACGGTGTAGATGGCATCGAAGATCTTCGTTCGGCTCAGCGGTTGGTTGCTGAGTACCGTCGTGCCGTTCAAGGCGAGGCTTACACCAACATGATCGCCGTTGTCGCCCATGTAGACGTGAACTTCGTACTCGCCGTTATCGAGATCCACTCGGAACGTGTCAGCGGTGCTGCCGCGATGACCGTCGTTGAGCAGGTCGGCATGCGGATCAACCAGCGGCGTCAGCATGCTGTAATGGTTGGGCTGAGACAGCCAGCCGTATCCCGTGGCACTGGAGTAGGCGTTCGTAGTCAGCACCGGCGTGTAACCCGGCTCGGTGGCTGACTCGGTGGTGTTGAAGTCGAAGAGCTGGCTGTTGACTCGTGCGTAGTCGATCGCGACGCAACCAATGTCTTCGCCGGTCGGAGTCTTCATCCCGACGAGTGACGTGCTCACGGCGCTCGGTCGTTGGATTTGGATCGTGCCGGCTCCGGTGCCATCTGTCGCCACTTGGAAGCCATCGATCCTCAAGTCCGCATCGCTGCTGACGATCGTCCCGGCTGTGACCGACACCGTAAAGAGGCCGTTGATCGGGCCTCCCACAATGTCGAATAGGTCGACCGAGGTGCCGTCAGCATTGAGCGCACCGGTCGGAGCATTCGAGAAGCCGACGGTGAAGAGATTGGCCGGACGCAGATCGATGCCATTGATCGTCATCATGCGACTGTTGGTGACGTCTTCGAATCTCAGGTCGACCGAGCCATCGGTGACGAGCACGAAGAAGGTCGTCGATGCGGATTCGCCCAGGTCGGTCGATAGTCCGGTCGCGACATACTCGTTGGTGTCGACATTCACGATTCGCATGCCATCCATGTTCTTCTCGGGATGGCCATAGTTCACCGTGACTTGCACCCAACCGTTGCCGATGTCGGCTTTGAAGAGCGGCCAGTCTTCCGAAGTACCCGTCGAATACATCACCCCGTCGTTGACGAGATCTCCAGCGGGACCGCTGTTGGTGCCATTAAGCACCGGCACGAGCACTTCATTCCAACCGTAGCCGAGACCTTGCGAGTAGAGGGTGTCGGCTTGCACTCCGGTGTATCCGGTTTGAGTCGGCGTGGAGACATAAACTCCGCCAACGACCGTGCGAGCGTTGAAGTCGTAGCGCTGCACAGGCCCGTTTGAGACTGGTTCCAGCGGCATGTCTTCAATGTTGATGATCGTGACGCCTTTGAAGGCTGGCGTACCGCCATTCACCAAGACGGTCTTGCCATCGAACGAGAACGTGTTGCTGAAGGTGTCGAGCACGAGCGTGTCGCCAAGAGCCACGCCGGGGTTACCACCATCCACAGTGACGGGGAACAACTTCGATGGCTGCACGGTGAAGGTGTCTGCGCCATCTCCACCGCGGAACCAAAATGACTCCAAGCCGCTCGGCAGAATGATGGGCTCAGAGACGGCGTCGCCGCGCGTCACTTGTTCTGTCGTGGCCGTGGTTGGAGGCTCGGCCGTGGTAAAGAACAAGGTATCTGCGGCGCTGGATCCACTGACCGTCGCTGCGTCAGTTCCGCCGGTATCACCGATCGTCACCGTTCCCGAATTCAAGACGCCCGTTGGGTAAGTCAGCGAGTACTTGTCGTTGTCGTTGCCGCCGTTGATCGCGGTTCCCAAGCCAGACACAAGCTGCGCGGCAACTGTCAGTTTTGCTCCATCGGGATCGAGATCGCCGCTGTCTCCGCTAATGGTGATGCTGCCGGTCGGTGCTGAGATTGAGCCGCCCGTTCCAATCGTGACGTTGTCGCCGCCCAGCAATTGAATGCTGCCGCCTGGCGAGCTGATCGAGAGATTGTCGTTGATCGTCAGGTCGCTGCCGAATCCAGCGCTCTCGATGGCACTCAACAAGATGTTGCCGGTTGCTCCGGTCGAGTCGACATCTTCCGTAACAGTCAGCGAGCCCGTCGTTCGGAGATCGATGTCTCCGGTGGTGGTCGAGATGCCGATCGTGGCGCTCAATCCACCAACTGTCAGATTGCCGGTGTTCAGCACATAGAAGCCGCCCGAACCACCGACGCCTTCGGTCATGCCGACTTCGGTATCGAACGTATCGATCGCCGAACCGACACCTTCTTGGCCGAGCAGAATCGTGGCTCCAGAGACCACGTTCACCGATCCCGCGTTGCCGTCGACAACTGCTCCGCCGTTGGCATCAATGGTGACTCGACCAAGCGTCGGGCCGCAGTCTTTGGCCGTAGTGATGAGTTGGATGATGGCGTCGCCTGTGCCACCACCCAAGTTATTAACCGTGATGACAACCGCGTCCGAGGTGCTATTCAACGTCGTGATGACTGAGCCAGGCAGCATGGTGAAGTCGTCGGCCCCTGCTCCGTCCGTATTCACGTTGAGCGTGATGGTGCCATCACCCGCGTTGATCGTGCCGATCAATGTGAGTGCGTCGTCGGTTGTTACCAAGACGTCGCCTGACGCGGTGACGCTGGTCAGCGTCATGTCGTTGGCATCGGCGATCGAAATGTTCGCGCCGGTCAGAGTGACAGGGCCAACGAAGTCATTCGTTGCGCTGGTAAGTGCAATGTCCGCCGACCCGGTATTGATGGTGGTCGTCCCGCCGACACTGACGGCTGAGCCTGCTTGAGTGATCGCTCCTGCCGCGGTGGTCATGGCCAAGTTGCCGTCGAGAGTCACATCACCATTGATGGCGATGGCATCCGATCCGGAACCCGTATTGATCGTCAGATTCGAGATGTTGGCGGCGGTCAGATCGGCGCCGTTGATCGTGATGCTATCGTCGCCATCTGAGTTCAGAGTGGTATCGATGACGAGCGTGGAACCGCTCCAGATGGCAACCGTCTCAATAGCCACACCGCCGGACGTACCAGCAACTCGAATGGCAGGGTTCATTCCGCCGAATGTGAAGTCGACATCATTCGTCACCGTGAGGATGTCGTCTCCGTTAGGCAGATTGAGTGTGACAGTACCGAAGCCGAACATGTCGACGGGTTCGAGCCCGACGAACGTGATCGTCTTACCGTTGACCTCGATGACGCCATTGCCGGTGACGAAACTATCCGGCGAATACGTGGCGTCTTGGCCTGTGCCGACAATTCGCAACACGTCATTGCCGCCTGCTCCGCCGTTGAAAATCAGCCCGCCTGTTGGAGTCGGATCGCCGCCAGAGAGGTCGAGGATGAAGACGTCATCGTTAGCCGCAGTGCCGTTGATTTGAAGGGGCTGATCGGACGCTGGGATCTGCGCCAACGTCTTGCCGTCTTGAGTAATGACGATGTTACCGCCAACCAACTTCATCGTGACCGGCCCGGTTCCGGTTTGCGGTATATCGACCGAGGTCGGACCATCGTTGTCTGTGATGACGACGTTTTGAGACTTGCTCTTACCGAGCGTTACGCCTGATGACGGATTCGAGATCGAGATCGTTGCGGTCTCGGAGCCTTCGTTCTCTGAGTCGTCTTGCACCGTGAATGTCACACTGCCCGATTGCTTGCCGCTGGGGATGGTGATCGTCGTCCCCGACAACGTGTAATCGTTCGATGTAATTCCGCTGCCACTGACTCCCACCGTCACGGTTTGATCGCCACTGACCGCCGCAGAAGCCGTTGCTGTCACGGTCACTTTTGTCTGGCCGGATTCAGAGGCTGCATTGGTGCTCACGGAAAGATCGACTGTCGGATTCGACGTCGGCGTCTTACCGTCGATTGTGCCGTTGTAGAGAATTCTGCCCGCCGAGATGCGAGCATATTCGGCTGAAGATAGGTCGAGCGTCACTCCATTGGTCGCTGGGACGATCTTGATCGCATTGGCACCGACGTTGATCGTGCCTGGTGTGTCTGAAACGTCGATTTCGAGGCTGTCCGTCTTGAGCGATGCATTGCCAGTACCCGTGGTTGAAATCGTGCCGTTCTTCCACAAGTTGATGCCGAACGAACCATCGCCCGCTCCTGGAGTGCCAATCACGCTGAGAGTGCCATTCACAGTCGAGATATTCGCGGGTGGAGTTCCAAATGCGCCGGTGATGTTGAAGTCGATTCCGTGAGCCGCTGCTCCCGCCCCGCCGGTTCCCGTCACCGTCAGCGTGCCCGAGCCCGTTGCTTCGATGGTCCCGCCCACAACACCGACACCGATATTCAATTTCCCGGACGCGTTCCCACTGCCTATGCCAGTGACGGTCACATTGCCGCCACTGGATGTAATAATGCCTCCAGCAACTGCGACTCCAACATTCAAATTGCCGCTGCCTGAGCCACCCGTGCCGATCACGGTCACATTGCCCGAACCGCCGGCCGTGACTTTCGTCTCTGTCGAGTTCCGATTCACGAGCACCCCCAACGCGGTTCCCGAACCTGCATTGCCACCAAAGCCAGTGAGACTGACGTTCGCGCCGAGCGAAGTGACGATTCCGTCGCGCACATGAATACCTTGCGAGTCGGTATCGGTTGTCGCTCCACCGTGCCCGACGAGCGTCATCGTTCCCGTCGTCCCGCCTGAAACAGTGCTGCCGCCGCGTACCTCAATTCCGAGCGTTCCACGTCCCACACTGCCACCCGTGCCGGCCATCGACAACGTGCCCGTGCCCGTCACCGCGATCGTGGAGTTATCAAGTCGAATGCCGCCGAACTCACCGGTCGACGCGACAGCTTGTTGATTGGCTTAGAGTGTGAGGTTGCCGTTTGCCGTGATGAGGCTCGACCCCGGATTAAATTGAATGCTCTTGCTGACCTTCATCGTCGCCGGCCCGGTGCCAGATAGCACCAGATTCGCATCGTTATTGACGGTGACTTGGTCCACTCCGGGTGTGGCAGCATCGTTCTGAAGATCAACATCGAGACTGGCGTTCGTCGCGAATGTGATGTCTCCATTAAACGTGACGGAGTCATCGCCTTCGCCACCATTGACCGACAGTCCGCCCAGCAAACCATTGAGCGCGTTGATCGAGATGTTGTCTGTGCCCTTGCCCCCATCAATGGTCAATGTGCCGGTCACTGAGGCCAGCGGAATCGTCAACGTCGTGTTTCCATTGCTGAGCACCCCACCGGACGGAGCCGCAATAAATGTTTCAAAGGAGTCTGAAACAACGAGGTTCGAGCCGCTCACACTGACCGAGAGGAAGTTGTTCTTACCGGTCGCGTCTGAATCGCTGATTGTTAAGTCGCCGTTCACGAGGCTGGCCGAGATCGACGACAGCAAGGCGCGATCTTCCAGAGTTTCGAGAGTGGCGGCGGTGAGGCGGCGCGATAGGTATGTAGAGCGACGCGATTGGGTGGCGTTGTTGAGGCGGGAAGAGACTACCGGACGAACAGCGCGGGCCAGCCAGTTGCGAAGTTTCATGAGAACAACTTGCGATGGAGATTGAACGGCAGATACGCGCAGCCAACTCCGACCCGTCCGTGGTCTACACTGGCTGCGAACCCAACTTGGGCGCAAAGCGGATCTGCCAAGAGCAACTCACTTGCCCGATGTGCCTCAGCGGACATTCATGTCGGACGTAAGAGCAAGCTCGCGGGTGGCGAGCTTGCTAACCCGTGCAACCCGCACCACATGGCCATGACGACCGTTGCAATCCTCATAACCCGAACGAAGGTTGGGAGCCGATCGCAGGCTGTTTCACAATTGAGCGTTAAGTCGCAGTTTGCATCGTTCAGCCTTTGGAACACTGCGGTTAGCAAACTTGGCAACAACCAGAACATTGCATGTCTCATCGAAGAGACGGATCTCACGCGCTACTCGCCGCGGGCTGGTTGTTGAGTTCGTTCGAGAAAGATGCGGAGATACGACCGCTTTTCGGGCGCGTCGAGTCCCAGCTTGGCGGCGAGGTCGAGAACGGCAGTTTGGGCGGCTGCGAGTTGAGCCTTGTTCGCGACGAGTTCGATCTCGAGATACGAACCCACTTGCTCGACCTCATCCAACGCGATTTCGAAATGCCATTCGCTCTGAGTGAGATGCCAGGGCTGTCGTTGCTTGCGAACGGTGGCGACAGGACGAAAGCTGAGGATCGTCAACACCTCAGCCAGTTGCTCGGCGGTTTGGGCACTGGGGCCAATCGGCAATTCGATCTCGCGCCGCGTCTTGGTGCGCGAGTCGATCTTGGGGCCTTTGTAGGTCACGACGTTCAACTCACCGATCGAGCGAATACGAAAAGCTTCGTCGGTCTCAGCGAAGTCGCGTTGCGGATGATTGAAGTAGCGATCGGCCTGCGGCACGGTTTCGCCGCACGTCGCACCCATCGTCCGCAGTTGCTCGACGACAACAGCTCGCTGGTCGCCTAAGGGAAACTTGAGTTCGACTTCAAAACGATCCGCGTCCGACATGAATTCATCCTGAGAGCAGAGTGAGGAACGATGTGCTCGACTCACTGTGGTTGGATGAACCGCGAACTGGCAAGGCTGGGAGTTATCGCGAGTCCGTCAACGAACAAGACGGGTGAGTGGCCCCGTCTGATCGACAGTCAAAAGTGAGAGTTCGTTGGTTTAGAACTTCCGATAGCCGAGTTCATAGATCACATCGTAAAGCTCTTGAGTCGTGATGAACTTGCGATGGTTCGAGACCTTGTAGGTATCGATCGCGTCTTGCAGTTCACGAACTTCTGAGTTCAACGAGGCATTGCCGTCGCGGAACTGGCGACGCTCGGGGCCGTCAGGACGATGACCGGCAAATGAACGTCGACGATCAACGAATCCGGTGGTTTCGACTGGCTGTTGTAGGGTGGCGGCTTGCATTAAGAATCCTCCGAAGGACGCTGTGTTTGGCCCGCAGTGTTCCACGAAAACACCTCGTCACGATTGACGGCGGAATGCCACTCAATCGCTTCAAAACTAGGTCGCGTTTGGCGATTGGCAAATTGCCAATCTCTAATGCCAACGATCTGCGACGGAACCCTCCGCTACGACCGGATTGATCGGCAGAAACCACTCATCATGAAGATCACGCTATTGGGCGGCGGAGCAATGGGCACGGGATGCTCGGTATTGCTTGGAGATCGTTCAGGACATTCCGTGACGTTGTGGGCTCGCAACGCGGACTTCGTCGCGGACATGCATCGCACGCGAGAAAACCAGCGGTTGTTGCCCGGTGTTCGCATCCCAGACGGCGTCCTCATCAGCTCGGACTTAGCGATGTCCGTGCAAGACGCCGACATCTTGGTGGCAGCGATCCCGACCTCGTTCCTGCGAGATGCGTTGTCGGCTGTGAAGCCGCATCTGACGACGAATCCCATTGTGGTCAGCGTGATCAAGGGGATTGAGAACTCTACGTTCTCGCGCCCCAGCGAGATCATTCGCGAGGCACTTGAAACCGATCGAGTGGTTGTGCTGGGTGGTCCGAGTCATGCCGAAGAGTTTGCGAATCGGCTGCCCTGCAGTGTTGTGGCGGCGTCGCATGATCTGGCAGCAGCGCGGCTGGTGCAGGATCTCTTCAGCACCGATCGCTTTCGGGTTTACACCAACGAAGACATCGTCGGTGTCGAGCTGGGTGGAGCGCTGAAGAATGTGCTCGCGATTGCTGTTGGCATCTGTGATGGGCTGGGACTGGGAGACAACGCGAAGTCGGCTCTTATGACGCGTGGTCTCGCAGAGATGACGCGCTTCGGATCGGCGTTGGCAGCAGACCCGACGACGCTGTTTGGGCTTGCTGGTTTGGGGGATCTCATCACGACGTGTATTAGTCGTCACAGCCGCAATCGGCATGTTGGAGAGCGACTCGGACGCGGCGAAACGTTGGAGCAGATCCTGTCTCAGATGACGGCCGTGGCTGAAGGTGTGAGAACCACTCGGTCCGTCAACGACCTCGCGCTGAAGCACAATCTTGATATGCCCATCACTCGCGAAGTGCATGCCGTCTTGTTCGAAGGCAAGCCGCCTGCCGCGGCGACGGCATCACTCATGGGGCGACCGCCGAAGAAGGAGTGACAGCCCACTCGTTCCCCGGCAGAGCATGGGAACGAGTGGGCTTACAGCGATGCAGCGAGTTTGCGACGGACTACGGCCCGGTCTTTAAACGCACCGGAGCGGCTTGTTGCACCACCAGCAGATCCGCATTCAAGTCTTGGCGGAAGCCTCGTTGACCGATCATGCCCATCGACTTGCCGACGTAACGGTCGAGATCAACTCCGGGGCCAGCTTGAAGGTACGTCAAGACTCGGCCATCGGGAGCGATCAACACATGCTGCGGCCAACCAGGACGGTTCAGGGCCGAGCGTTGCACGATGCCTGCTCCGTCATACTTCCGAGGTAGCAGCGGCGGAGTCATGAAGCTCGGTCCGGTTGCTGGAGTCGGCTGCACACCGGGCATGGTCGGTCGCCCGTTCTGCGGTTGAGTCGCTCCCCATGCCTGTTGTGGTCGATAGGGCCACTGTTGAGGCTGTTGACCAGCTTGTGGTTGTGGCTGACGAGGCTGAGTGCTGGGCTGAGGCTGTGGTGTTAGCTGAGTCGTTGGTTGAGCGAACGGGTCGCTGCTGGTTGGAGTTTGGTTCGATCTTGAAACATGAGTTGTTACCGGCGTCTGCATCGCGACGTTTTGTCGGCCCTGTAAGAATTGTTGCCGGATCTGTTCGTCGCGAGCTTCAGTATCTTTCATGATCTGCTGCACGGCGATGAAGTCGTTGTAGCGCGTCTGATAACGACCGACCGCAGCCAGTCGCTTATCCACTTCCTTACGAAAGTCAGCGTCCTCGATGTAGCCGCGGAGCTCGGTGTATTGGTCCCGAATGCTGGCCAAGTTCCATTCAGCCGAGGGCTTTTCAGCCATGACTCGGAACTCATCGTCGATCTGCTTCAGTCGGACGTTGGCATCAATGTGGCCCGGCGGGATTTCAGAGGATGCGACTGCTTCAGTGGGCTTAGTGGCTTTCGGCTCCGGCAGTGCTGCGGGAGTTTCTTGTTCGACCTTGGGAGTTGGGACGCCTTCGTTGTCGTTAGCGGGGAGCAAATTGGCGATGGGCTTTTCGTCACTGCCCTTCCCGGCCTTGCTTTCCGGTTTGGAAGCTGCGGGCTTCTTTTTGTCGGTCAGCGCCAAGGGCAACTCGCCCGCCTTGGGTGAATCAGCGGTGGCGGGCTCTACATCGCCTTTGCGGATGTAGCGATACTCACCGCGGGGTGGCTTGATCTTCAGCATCTTGACCTTGCCACGTTCGGTGGAGACTTCGGCTTCACCCAGAATCTCAACGGTCTCGCGCTTGGCCAATCGATGACGAACGGGCTCATTGTCCGCGATATCCAGATCAGAACCCAGTCGGTCCCAAGTGTCGGCAGTGACGATACCTCGATTGCCCGCGCGGCGTTCTACGTGCTCGGCATTAACCCAGCTGTAGCTGCCCGTCGGCGGTTCAATGACGTACCAGCCGAAGTCCTCACGCACGACATTCAAAGGCGCGCCGCGGCTGAGCTTCATCGTCGGGTAATAGTCCTCGTCCGCGCCGCTGCGGACCAAGGCTTCGTCGTTGGCGACAACGCCAGCAAACGGAGGCTCAGCAGCCCCTGCGACCGACGATCCAATCGCACCAGCAATACAGGCCCATAACACCAAGCCCGGCAAGAGCAGAGCCGAACGCATAGCGAATCCTTTCGCACCGAAGAGCCAAGGCCGCGCCGTCTGTCGTCATCGTCCCATGATTCCCTCGACGACGACTCAGGTTGCCTGGCTGGCCTCTACATAATGCGAGTGGCAAAAACGGCTCAAGATCAGTCGGCTTGGTTTCATGCTGCCTATCTTGCTCAGCCTGTTGAGGTTGCCCTAGCTTCCGCTCCACTGTGGCGATGAACGGATTGGATAGATCCGCAGCGGATGGCGAGGACGGCTTGGGCACGCCGGTCACTGACTGCCCCTCACTCACTTACTTATTCAATCGCTCGTTGTCTGAACTCGTCGAGCAGAAAGGTCGGGCCTGATGTTGCACAATTCATGGCGTCGTTGGATCAAGACGATCGGTAAGTCGGTCACTCGTCGGAACCGTTCGCGACTCGATCCTCGGCGACTCGAGCAGCTCGAAGCGCGGCAGCTTTTGTCGGGGACTGGTGCTGTCTCGGGCACGGTCTTCGAGGACCTCAACGGCAATGGTGCTCGCGACGTTGGAGACACCGGACTGGCGGGCGTGGGCGTGTTCTTGGACCTCAATAACAACGGCACCTACGAGTCACCGCGCGAAGTTTATCCGGGTGACGGATTGCCGATGGCGATTCCAGAAGTAGGCACGATTACATCAGGCATCACGATCATTCGCCCTCTTTCCATCGGATTTGAAGGTGGCAACATTATCGACCTCAACGTCAATGTTGAGCTCACTCACACCTTCGATGGCGACTTAACGTTGACGCTCATCGGCCCGCAGGGGATCCGCGTAACGCTGTCGGAGAACCTCGGTAGTGGTGGCGACAACTATCAAGTCACAACATTCGATGACGAAGCGGATCTAGGGATTGCCGAGGGCAATGCACCGTTCAACGGCTCCTTCCGTCCGATCGAGAGCTTGTCAGTATTTGACGGGCTCAGCGTCGATGGACCTTGGACTTTGGAAATCGTCGACGGCGCTCAAGGAGATGAGGGCACGTTGCTCAACTGGTCGATCTCGGCGATCACAACCAAGACTCCTAACGCCGAACCGCTTCAGCTCACTGACTCAGAAGGCAACTATCACTTCTCCGAACTAGAGAGCGGTACGTATGCGGTCGGTGTCGTAACTCTTCCAGGCTTAGAAGTCACTCAGCCGACCAACTCGAACGTGCAAGTTGTTGCCGTTGATGGTGGATCGTCTGCTGCAACAGCCAACTTCGGATTGCATGAGTTGCCTGGTTCCATCAGCGGCTTTGTCTTCCTCGACGGCAACGGCAACGGATTCCGCGACTTCAGCGAAGAGGGCGAGAACGGAGTAACGATCGAGCTGCTCGATCCACTGACTGAAGAAGTGCTGCGAACGACTGTGACCTTCACCCAAGAAGAACTGTTCGATGACTACATCGTCGTGCATCCGGGCTACTACGTTTTCAACGACGTACCGGCCGGTGAGTACCTCGTTCGCGAAGTCACTCCTGAAGGTGAAGAGATCACTGCGCCGCCAGCCAACTCAGTGCCGCTGGTGGGTGATAACCCCGTCATTCAAGCGGGTTCCTTCGAGGTCGTTCAGCCTCCGGTTGGCACGGCTGATGACCCTGCCGCACTCTTGCCGGATCTGGTCGTTGATCCCGTTAATGGCCTGCGCGATGTCTATCGCGACGGCGACGTCATCCGCTTCAGTCAGGGCACTCCCAACGTTGGAAATGGACCGCTGCGAATCGTGGGTGGTGAAGACAATCACGACGGCACGCAGAACGTCTATCAGCGGATCTATGACGATCAAGGTGGCTACACCGAACGGCTCGCGGGGCTCTTCGAGTTTCATCCCGAGCACAATCACATCCACTTCAACGAGTTCGCCGAGTACCGGCTCTTTGCCGCAACACCCGATGCGAACAGCGACGGTGTGCCGGAGTTGGGCGAGCAAGTGCGAGGCGGCGAGAAGACCAGCTTCTGCTTGATTGACGTTGCTCAGTACCCGACGACTCCGCCGTTGCCCAACGCTGACCCAGACGGCAGTGGACTGGGCTGCGACACCGAGCAAGAAATTTCAGTCGGTTGGGAAGACATCTATGGAGCAGGCACGCCGGGCCAAGAGGTCAACGTCGCGGGCTTAGAGCCGGGCCAATACTGGCTCGAAGCGATCGTGGATCCCGAGAACCACTTCACCGAGTTGGATGAGACCAACAACTACGCGCGGATCTTGATCACCTTGCGAGATGACACGCGCAGCCAGCTCGTCACGGTGCATCCCGGTCGCGAAATCACCGTCGCGGACTTTGGTAACTTCCGCCGCTTCGACATCACGGGCACCGTTTTCCAAGACGCAAACGGCAATAGCTATCGCGATGAAGACGAAACAGCGATTGCTCATCGAGGAGTCTTCATCGACCTCAACGGCGACGGCGTGCTCAACAATCCCGTCAGTGGCGATGGTCACTTCGATGGACTTGCTGAAGAGCCGTGGCGGCTGACTGATGAAGACGGCCACTACTCCTTCGAGCAACAGGGGCGAGGCATCTATCAAGTTCGAGTTGCGCTCGAACCCAACGAGTTCGCAACCACGACGCCTGTCGTCTATGTCGAGCCAAATGGATCTGTGGCTGATGCCAGCTTCGGTATTGGTGATCTCATCTCTACGCCGACTGTGACCGTCGAAGTGACGCACTTCTCAAATGAAGTAACCGTTAACTCCCAGATTTCTGTCAACGAGTCGCCATACGCATCTGTTGCCAACCAGATGACGATTTCGATGACAGATAACGGAGATCTGATCGTCCACGAAGACACGCTGTTGATTCAGACGATTGGCGGCGAGCAACTGGATCCTCACACCGTTCGCATTGCGTCGTCGTCAATGTCGTCGCTCTCATCCATCACCGTGCAACTGCAGGGCGGCGATGATCGGCTCGAAATTCTGGGACTACCAGCATTTAACGGTGCGCCACAAATCGATGCCGGGTTTGGCAACGATACGGTCATTGGCAGTGCTGCAGCGGAATCCATCTTCGGCGGGTTTGGAGACGACTTGCTGCAAGGTGGTGATGGAGCGGACCTACTTTCAGGTGGCTCTGGCAACGACCTACTCGATGGCGGTGATGGCGACGACGTGGTCTCCGGTGACGAGGACGATGACGACGTCAGCGGCAGCGCGGGCAACGATTCGTTGAGTGGTGGCTCTGGCATTAACTCGGTGGATGGTGGGCTGGGTGATGACCAGCTCGTTGAGTCATCTTTCTCACAGATCACGCTAACCGACTCTGACGTCACGTTGGGCTACGAGTTCATTATCGGTGAAGGGCAATTGCCGAGTGACCTGCCAGCCGGCACTGTCACAATTTCTACCCAGAGTTTGCTGGGCTCCGCCGGTGTCGATGAGATGAATTTGGCGTTGAGTGCCTTCATCAAATCGAACTCGATCGGGGGCGAGCTGGGTGAAGCTCTCAATCATCATCGCGGAGAAAGTCCCGAACTGGATCACCTCTTGGGAGAACCCGAATTCCAGGCGTTCTTCCAGACGGTCATCTCTACGGGTTTGAGTTTTGAAGACGTCGCTACCAACAGCGGATTGATCCCGTTCCCGTCTGACACTTTTGGCCATTCCACCTTCAGCGGAATTGAGAACGCCTCGTTGTCTCTCAGTCGATTTTTCTTTGGCGGCCTAGTCGATGCGTCTGCGTACTCCAGACCACTCATGATTTCTGGTAGCAACGGCAACGATCTGCTGATCGGTGGTCGCAACAACGACGGCATCCAAGGCAATGGAGGAGATGACACCATCCAAGGCGGTGCTGGCATCGATGTATTGGATGGCGGCGAAGGTGATGACAGCCTGAATGGTGGAGGCGGTGGCGACATCTTGATCGGTGACGTAGGCCAAGACGTTCTCGATGGAGTGAGTGGTGACGACGTCTTGCTGGGTGGACCTGGCAACGACGTGCTGCGAGGTGGAACGGGCCAAGACGTGTTGCAAGGCGATGATGGCGACGACACTCAAAGCGGCGGCGCCGGCGACGACATTTTTGACTATGTGCCGCTCGGTCAGGGTGAAGCCTATTACGGCGATGATGTGATCAACGGAGATCAGGGCAACGACTTCATGGGTTACACGCTGCCGCGAGCGGGTCGAATCGAATTCCTCGGCAATCAAGTTTTCATCGACGATGACCGCTCACACTTCATGTCCTTCGCAGACATCGAATCGCTGACAGTCACAGGTACTGCCGAAACCGACCTGATTATCGAAGCTTATACGTCGCTGAGGAGCACGCAGTTCTTCGGTCTCGAAGGCGAAGACATTCTTCAGAGTCAAACCGCTCGATCGTTGCTCAACGGTGGTGCCGGAGGCGACTTCTTAATTGGCTCTCCATTGAACGACACCCTCTTAGGGGGCGACGGCGACGACACCATTACCAGCAACTACGGCGACGATTTGGTGGCTGGCGGCAGCGGCCAAGATCAGTTGCTCGAATTCTTCACATCGCCGTCCTACGTGTTGACCAATACCTCGGCCGTCGGTCTCGGACGCGACACGCTTCGCAGCATCGAATTTGCCAACATCTCTGGTTCCGATGGGCCTGATTTCATCGACGCGTCGAAGTTCCGGGGCCCTGTGGGACTCTCGGGGCAGGGCGGAAATGATACGTTGATTGGTGGCAATAACAGTGACTTCATTCGTGGAGGCGATGGCAACGACAAGATCCAAGGCAACGCGGGTAATGACAATCTCGTTGGCGAAATAGGTAACGACTCCCTCATGGGCAGTGACGGAGATGACTACCTACTTGGTGGAACGGGTAACGACTCACTTCAGGGCGACTTGGGGAACGACTTTCTGAATGGCGAAGCTGGCAATGACTCGTTGACTGGCAACGACGGTAACGACCAACTCGTCGGTAGCTCTGGTCGAGACGCCTTAATCCCAGGAGCAGGTGACGATGTTGTCGACGGTGGAGACGGAGACGATGTACTGCGTCTTACAGCTCAGACGACGCTCACGCTCTTCGAGACTTATGTCACGGGCGATGGAATTGACATGTTCCTCAACAATGGAGCCCAAGTTCTTGTTAGCCCGTTCGAACGCGTGACAATCAACGGCAGCGCGGCTGCCAACACGATTGATACGACTGCATATTCTCGTTCGGTCACCATCAATGGCGGCGCGGGGAACGACACCATTCGTTCGGGATCGGCAGCCGATCAACTCAATGGTGGCGACGGAGACGATTCGCTCGACTCCGGCTTGGGCGGCGACATCGTCAACGGCGATGCGGGAGTGGACTCTATCAGCGCTTCGGGCGATCGGAATTTCACGATCAGCGATAGCACTTTCATTGGCTTCGATACCGACACGCTCAGTTCGATTGATCGAGTCCGTCTCACGGGCGGCGATAGTGCCAACACGTTGGACGCGACGAGCTTCTCGGGTTCGGCGGTGCTCATTGGCGGCGTGGGCAACGACACTCTCTTGGGCGGTTCTGGCAACGACTCGCTGGATGGCGGGGATGGTGCCGACGTGCTCAAGGGCCGAGCCGGCAACGACTTCATCAGCGGCGGTGCGGGTAACGACACGCTCAATGGTGGAGCCGGCAACGACACGCTCAATGGCGACGATGGCGACGATGCTCTGTCGGGTTACACCGGTAACGACTCGATCAACGGCGGTAGTGGAAATGACACACTGATCGGTGGAGTTGGCAATGATTCGTTGCGCGGCAATGCCGGTGACGACCTGATGCGTGGCGATGCCGGAGCCGACGTCATCGCCGGAAACGCTGGGACGGACTCCGCGATCATCTTGGGGGCCACTTCCGATGACAGCGTGAATCGTCAAACAACCGAGCGTCTCTTGGGCTTCATCTTCATCGCTGACTGGATCGATTCGATCTAAGCCGCGAGGAACAACATCTCGACGCCGCAGTACAGACACCCGTGTTTGTGCTGCGGTGATTTGAGTGCATCGCGTCTTCACTTCGGCGCGTGATGAACGAGCCAAGTTCAAACGAAGCGACGATGAAGCTTCCGATATCAGAATGAGCGACTCATTTGGTTGCTGGTGTCGACAACTCGGTCAGCCGCTTGGCGAGTTGCTCTTCACGGGGCAGGTCGCCGAGTGCGTGAGCGGCTTGCAGTTGCTCCCACTCAACGGCGGTTTCCCAAAGCGGTGAGGTCTGGCTCGCGGCGGTCGTTGCTCGCCTGGCAAGTCCGTCGGCAACTGCTCGCACTCGGGCTGATGAGTGCGTCAGCGTCGGGTTCAAAATCGGGATGACATTAAGCCAACGGGTTGCGTTGCTGTCGTTCGCCGTGGCTATGGCTTCGAGCTCTCGCGCGAGTTCTTCTTCCGTGGCTGTCGTCATCGAAAGATTGATCTGCAGCAGTGCGACGCGAGCCATCCAATCGCGTTGCGCATCGGCTCTGGAGAGGAGTCGCTGACGAACAGTCTCGATGATCTCAGGCCGTTCGTTGACCAGCGTGGGAGCAGCTTCAGCCAGCAGGCTCGTGGCTCGAACGGTCGCGGCGTTCGAAGATGCGACCAACAAAGTTGGTACGTCGAGTTGTTGTTCTGCGGACAGCCATTGCTGGAAGAACGAGTCTGCATCGCTGGGCGAGGCTTTGTTGAGCACGTCAGTGGTGCGAGCTAAGACATCGGCAGCCAGTGTCAGCCGCTCGCGTGTTGGCACCGTCTTCTTGTCTGCCGCCAGCAGTCGCAACGCTCGCAGTCGATACCTCAGAGCCTGAACCGGATGTAAGGATAACTCCCCGGCAGCGAGATCGAGGTTGCGGATACGACGCAGCGAAGTCTCAGCTTCCGCTTGCTGCTGGGCTTGGTCTTCGTACCGCGTCTGTTGATCAAACCAACTACCGAGCAACGGGATGCAGGCCTCGCTTTGGCCAGCTCGACGATAGACCTTCGACAGCACGATAGCTGGGTCTTTTGCGAGGTCTCGGGCTTCCGCATGAGGTCGCTTTACGAGCTGCTCCATGACGCGAATTGCCATCCGTTCGACTGACTGCCGCTTGGCGATTTCATCAGCGATCACGAACTGCGCTTGAAGGGGCAAATCCGGTTCAGACGCTAACGCCGTCAGCCGACGTTCGAAGTCCACGGTGCGTCCTTCGTCGGCTTCGATCAGAGCCAGAATGACTTCTCCCGTCTTCCAGTGGGGGTACGTCTTTCGTGCTGCGAGCGTGGCTTCACGCAGAACTGCTGCTCGACCATTGGCATCGAGCTGTCGTGTCAGAGCGGACGATGTCTGGTCATGGCGGCTCATCATGCCCAGCCAGGGTTGCTTCGCAGCGTCGACAGTCTGCGGGATAACGGCTTGCAATGCCCACTGCGTGAATGGTGACGATTGTCTCCACAGGTGCGGATGATGGAGCTGTGCGATGTCGTCGAGCCGCTTCGCAGGAATGATGGGCCAGGCCGTCGTGAGCACAGTTGTCGCGACATCGGCCGCTTGCGGGTCGGCGAGTCGTTCGAGGGCAAACTCAATGACCGAGTCTTGCAGCGCCGGAGTTGCGGCTAGCTTGAGTTCAACAATCAACGCCAACAAATCACTGCCTCGGTCTGCCGCTGCGAAGAGCTTTCTCGCATCATCAAACCGACTCTGCAGCAACTTGGGGTCGCGTCGATACGCCAGCACGGAAAGCTCGCAAGCAGTTGCACGCTGGCCTTCGTCGCTGAGTTGTCGCGCTCGATCGAGCAATTGCGGTGCGGTCAGACCTTGAGCCTTAGTGACTTCATCGCGGCGCACGGCACCGACTTCGGCTTGGCCGATCAAAGCTCGATAAGTCTTGAGCAACTCGCGCGGACGAGCTGCTTGCGGATGCACCTGCAACTCCGCATCGAGGCTCGCGATCAGCGGTTCGATGAACGACTTCTCGGCCTTCTCCAGCACCGCCAGCGAATCAGGAATGATCGTGTTGGATTGCAGCGTGTAGGTGCCCTGCGACTTTACGGGGTACTCGGGCACTCGCGTCAGGATGTCATGCGCGACCGCGGCGGCGAGCTGCGGTTGCTCGAGCTGTTGGTACATCTTCAACAACGTGCCCAACAAACCCAGGTCGTGACCTGAGCGGCGTCGCAGTTCATTGACCTTCTGCAGAGCGAGGTCGCGTTCCTGCAAGTTGATGAGCAGCGCCGCGATCTCACGTTCGGTCAGGCTGTTGGTTGTGAGAGCTGCCAAACGCCGCGCGGCGGCATGCACTGTCGCGTCGTCGCGTTGCACTTGTCCGAGTTCGACCAGCGTGCGGTCGCGATGAAACAAACTCAGCGAGTCATTCGGTTGAGCTTGCTTCAAGACTTCGATCGCGCGGGCCACCAGCTCTGCTTCCTTGAGCAACAGCACGAGTTCGCATCGAAGCGCGTAGTTGTTCGGAGTCTCGTTGAGTGCAGCTTGCAGCCAGTCGAGTGCCGCTTGAGCTTGCTCGTGCAAAGCGCCGGGTGAGGTCGACGTCTTACCGTTCGCGGTGATCGCGCCTTGTCCGGCTCGCCACAGCACAAAAGCTCGCGCGATGACTCGCAAGTCGCGCAGTTCATTCGACTCGCGATCGAAGGGCTTTTCAAACTGATGGATCACTTCCTGGCTAACGATCTTCGGGGACGCGGGTGCTAGCGCCATGTTGAGTAAGAACGATGACACTTTACGGAGCAGGAGTTTGTCGTCCGGCTTCTGGGCATCGCGGTTGGATGTGATCGCGACCAATGAGCGGCAGTTTGGTTGCCATTCGGGCTTCAGAGGCTGAGTCAGCGCACGTGCGAGCTGACGGAGTTCGTGTTCCAAGAGCCGAGCGAACAACGGGCCGTCGTTCGTCGTCACTGCGGCTTGACCCCATGCCTGAAGAGTCGCGGCTGGTATGTCTTCCGGTCGTCGGTCCGCAGGCAACTTGAAGAAGTCGGCTGCCGAGGCGAACTCTTTGGCTGTCGATTCAACATCACGAGTGGAGCGCGGCTTCATCCATTCATACGGCCCGGCTTCAACGATCTTGCGACTGGCTGCCAGTCGCTCATCGAGATCCGGCAGTGCCGCCATCGTCACCAGTTCGTGAGTTCTCGGCTCGTTGCCAGGTCGTCCGTTGTTTGCTTCGAGTGTTGGCGAAGCCGGGACGGCAGTGACTAAAGCCCAATGACTGAAGACGTCGGGTTGCTCGGCGAGTTTCAGTGCCGCACGCACTCGGACTCGAAAGAGATGGATGTTGTGCGATTGAGCCACCACGGGTTCGAGCGCGTGGTACCACTCCCAGACATCATCCAACTCAGGGGTTGCGGCTGCGTCGTTGCTGCGTGGAGAAGCGGCAAGCATTCGATCGGCAAATGTGCTCAGCGCCGGTTCGAACCGTCGCAGCGACTGGAAGTATTGATCGATGTCCTTCTTCAAGACGGTGCCGCGACCGATCAGCAGCAGGGCGGTGCGAGCGGCGATGCGGGCTTCGGGCATATCGCGCGGTAAGTGTCGCGGATCGGTGAACTCATGGGGGAAGAGAAACGATGCCATGCCTGTAGCCGCTGCGCGGCGTTGCCAATGTTGCTCGGAGATGCTGACGCCGTCGTTGGTCGAAGTTGCGATATTTGGTTTCGCTGCTGTCGTTGCGGACGACGTATTGCTGGTGCGAACTGGCACCAGGATCTCTCGAAAGCGTTGCTGTGCTCCGAGTTGGCGTCCGGTTCGCCAGAGAGCAATGCCCAGTCGCAACCGCACCGGCCACTCGGACGCATTGGCTCGCAACCGCGAGTCGACCACACGCACGGCGAGTTCGAAGTGACCTCGATTGAGGATCTCATCGGAGAAGTTCAGAAAGGTCGGCAGGTCTCGTAACTCGGCACCAAGTTCACGAGCTTTCTGGATCGAGCTGGTTTCATCTCCCGAACGATCCATCAAGAGTATTTGCTTCAGTCGCTCTTCGAAGTTGGGCTGCCGCTCGACAAGTCGACGTTGGAATTCAGCGGCATCGGACCAGTGGTGATGAGCTTCGGCATCGAGCACGAGCTGTCGCAATAATTCCACATCATCGGGACGGCTGACGAGCTGAGTGGCAAGTTCTCGACGAGCCGCCTCGAAGTCGCCAACGGCGCGATAGCCCGCAGCGAGGCTGAGCGTGGCGGCGTATTCGCCTGCTGGTTCACGCTTACGTCGTTCGAACTGTTCCAAGAACAGCGGCCAGCGATTCGCTTGCTGATGCCACAACGCCAAGCGTTCGGCGATCCGCACTTGATCGCGCGGTTCGCGGGCGGTCGAGTAGCCTTGCCATCCGACTTCGATGGCTTCGCCGAGTCGTTCTTGGCCCGCCAAGATGCCGGCCAACTGCATCAGCAAGCTGGCGTCGTTGGGAAAGGCGCGAACAGCTCGCCGCAAGGACGCGAGGGCATCTTCGACGCGACCGTGTTGCAGACAGAGATTGATGAAGAAGTCGAGGTACTCGCGCTGGCCGGGAGCGACTTCAGTCATCTCGCGCGCCGCCTGAATGGCCGGGTCAACATGTCCGAGTCGACTTTCAAGCGTCGCCACTTGGCGCAGCACGTCGGCTCGATGGGCGGAGTCGAGCGTCAGCAGACGGCGATAGATCGCGAGGGCTTCGTGAGGTCGCTCGGCGCTCATCGCGATCTGAGCAGACTCACGCCACGTCGCAACCGAGCCGGGCTCTAAATCGGTAGCTCGATGAATCGCCGCGAGGGCTTCATCCCAGCGCCGCGCCGCTCGACAGAGCACAGCTAATCGTCGCCAACTTGTGGCCGCAGGATCTTGCTCACAGCGCTGCCGCGTGCGTGTGATCTCATCAAACAGACCGCCGCTATCGGTCAGCCACTCTAGCTCAGCTTGCTGCACGTGCTGTTGTTGGTCGACATCAGTGGCGAGCTTTGAAGCTCGCGCGATCAGCTCAGCCAGACCTTCGTAACGGCGGGCCGCGCGTTGCCACTCGATCCACTTCAAGATGTCGGCAAGCGAGGCTTCGTCGCGGCAGGCTGTAGCGAGCACGGTGAGGGCTTCATCGAGTTCGCCGGCTCGATGCAGGATGCTTGCCAGGCGGACTTGGTTCTCATGAGTCTGGCGCTCGCCGCTGGCGATCTCGCGCCAGGCTGCCAGTGCTTCTGCTCGTCGATTGCGTGAGAGCCAGAAGTTGCCGAAGTCTTCGCGGTATTGCGGCTCGTGCGGAGCGGCGTTGATGGCTCGCTGATAGAGCGTTTGAGCTTCAGCATCGAGTTCATGCCGCTGTAACAATTCTGCCGTTTGCAGCAGCGTGATCGCGTCGTTGGGTTTGCTTTCAACGAGCTTCATCCAAATCGCCAAAGCGGCTTCGCGACGTGAACCAGCCGGTTGTGATTCATCCAACCAAACGGCTTGCCCCCAGCCTCGTAACGTGTCGGCGTTTCGAGGTTCGAGTCGATCCAGTTCCGCGAACTGCTGCTGCGCCGCAGGGTATCTCTTCAGCTTCAGTTGCCAGTCGATGACCGAGCGTCGTAACGCAGCGTTGGTGGGATGACGTTGCTGAGCGGCCAGCAAGACCGCGAGTGCGTCGTCGAGCTTGCCGCGTCGCGCGAGTAGTTCTGACAACCGAGTTTGCAGGCCGATGTCTTCGGGGCGAGTAGTAGCTTGCTGTTGGTAATAGGCCGTCAATCCGGCGAGATCATCCGTTCGCAGAAAGAGCTGTTCGATGCGCTGACCAACCTCTTTGGCGATCCAACTATCGGACTTCAGATTGCCTTGCAGCGACTCAAGCTGGCCGAGCACTTCCGCCAACTTGGCGCCTTGCAGAACTCGCTCTTCGAGAGCACGGACTTGCCAGAGAACGCGTTGATTGGGTTCGGCACTAGAGCGACTGAGCTTCTCGAAGCGAGCGGCTGCTGCGGCATGATCTCCGCCGGTGCTTATTGTCACCGCCAGCCGTTCTTGAACTCGCGGGTCATTCGGAAAGAGCTGATCGAGCTGCTTCCAAATTCGGTCAGCATCTTGCTGTCGATTAGCTCGCAGCAGCGACTGACCAAACGACAGCGCGGCGTCGAGAACATCCAGTCGATTGGGTTTCTTGGTCAGGGCTCGATCAAAGGCGCGCGTGGCTTCATCGAGGTCACCAATCAACAACAGCGCGCGACTCAATGCGAGACTTACGAGCGCGTCCTCGGGACGAGCCGACTCAGCCGCACGCAACGCGGCGACGGCTGCTGAATCGCGACCTCGTTGCAGCTCGATCAGTCCGACAATGAACGCTGCCGCGCCGTCATGTGGGGGCGACTTCATCCGCTGCTGATAGTGCGAGACCAGTTCGTCCAACGATCCGCGTTCGGCGTGCTGCGAGTAGAGCTTGTCGAAGACCGTTCCAGACTTCGGCTGCCGTTCCAGGAGTTCGACATATCGCTTCAGGCTGGCGTCTTGGCCGCTGGGTGCTTGCGCGACAACGACACCTGGCTGACCAGTCAGCCAGCAGCACATCAAGGCGACAACGCAGCGACGAGGAACGAACAGCATCAGTCAATCTCAACGGCGACGGACGGGGACGTAAGTGGCCGCCAATGTGACGAGTCGCTGAACCGCCAGCGAGGGTTGATATCCGCGACTCGATGGCAAGTCGGGCTGCTGAGCGGTTCGCTGAGTCCTGAAGTCGGCAGCACATTCCCTCCCTGGCTGCGGCGAGTCAGTGGTCTTGTTGCGTTTTGGCAACATCGATCGGCCAGACACCGCGGCATGTGGTAGATCAAAGCAGCTTCTTCTCGTCCTGCCCTCTTCCCGCCTGCGATCATGTCACTCGAATTACTCGAACTCCCGGTCCTGCCAGATGCCTCGTCGGGCCATCCCTGCGATGGCTGTCAGTCGGGCTGCTGCCGTTCGTTCGTGGTGCCACTGAGTCTGGGGGACATCGTTCGGATCGCGCGAGGCACGGGTTTGAGCTTCTGGGACTTTGCTGTGAGGTGGGATGATTCCGAAGGCAAGATCGCTCGCGGTCAGGTTCCTCACTTCCACTTTGAAGACGAACCACAGACGCCCTTCGTGATCGGTCTGAAGCATGTTGAGTCGCAGACGTTTTCCGGCGCGACTCGTTGCCGCTTCTTGGCGGAAGCCGCCGAGGGAGCGACCTGTGGGATCTACGAACATCGCCCAATGGCCTGTCGCATCTTTCCGGCCACATCGGTGGACGACGTGTTGAAGATCGCTTCGATCCCGCAGTTCGGTCGGCCTGGCAACGATCCCGCGTATCGCTTGTGTGGTCGCCAATGGCGGCTCGACGACATCGACTGGAGCGAGAAGCAGGCCGAGTTCGAGCAATGCCGCGAAGAGATGGCTTTGATGCGCCTGTTGGCGGAACGCTGGAATCGAGAGCCCGGCGATTGGCTGTTCTTTCCCGAGTTCCTCAATGCCATTTGGCAACGCATCGCGGCGTAACGTTGCCTTAGCACCAGGCGTCAACGAGCTCGATGTCGACAAGCCCGAAGCGCTCGTGAGTCCGTCCGAACATTCGGACCAAACGGACTCGCGAGCGCTTCGGGCTTTTTTCGTCTCGGGGCTTCTTCGCCATGACTTTGCCGGTTGCAGGTGAGTTGGCTTGCTAGCGAGAGATCTCACGTTGCGCCGAATCTGATCTCAGCACGTCGTGTCTTTGCTCCATCTTTTTCGAGCTTGGTTGGCCGCTCTGGAATCCGGGGGTAGACTTGATCCGTTCGGACGTGGCACGGTTGGCCGCGACCGCAAGCGACGATTCTTCAAGCACTTCCGTTCGCGGGCTTGGCCGGGCAACGGGGACCAACAGGGCGTTCGCCTTGATCATTCAACGAGATCAGAACGAGATCCACTCGGTCTGACTTGGTCGCTGGGAATCGTTGGCAGGGCACGGATTTGCTCGCCCGTTGGAAGAACACAGAAGGCACACACGGTGTGCCGCTGAAGGAACGGCGCACCGTGTGTGCCTTCGTTATTTGACGTGACAGTCCCTGCTGGTTGTCTCGACTCTATGCAGAGATCATCACCGTCCCGAACACGCTCGCGTTTGATTGCTCGTTGCAATTAGGGCCGCATTTCTCGGTATCACTCAGCCTGCTGGTCAGCCTCACTTTTGGGAGTCGTATTCGATGTCATTCTCGGCCGAACTTAAGGAATTGGTTCGCTCCCGAACGGACATCGTCCAGTTGATTAGCCAGGACCGTTTGGTGGTTCAGAAGGGGCCGAACTTCGCGACCAAGTGTCCTTGGCATGACGACGGCAATCCGTCGTTGATGATCTACCCAGATCGTCAAAGCTTTCGATGTTGGGTCTGCTCTGATGTCGGCGGCGATGTGTTCTCGTGGGTCATGAGGCACGAAAATGTCGCGTTCCCCGAGGCCATGAAGATCCTCGCCGAACGTGCTCACATCGAGCTTCCAAAGTTAGGAGACAAAGAACCTGACGAAGTCCGTCGTCAGTCCGCTGTGTACGAAGCGTTGAAGTGGGCGCAGCTCGAACTTCACAACTTCTTCTTGAAGAGTCCCGAAGCCGAGGTTGCTCGGCAGTACGTGAAGCAACGCGGCTACAACGACGAGACCATCAACAAATTCAGCATTGGCTATCACCCCAATGATTGGGAGTGGTTTATTCGGCGCGCTCAGAAGCAGTTCGATCTGGAGACGATGTACGAAGCGCGGATCTTGGGACACAAAGAGGAATCGTCACGTTACTACGACCAGCCGCTGTTCGTGGACCGCGTGGTGTTTCCAATTCAGGACGAACGATCGCGGACTGTGGCATTTGGAGGACGTCTAATTCCTGGGCGTTCAAAAGATGATGCGGCCAAATACATCAACAGTCCTGAGTCGGCGGTGTTTCAAAAGAGCCGCATTTTGTATGGCCTGCCACAAGCTCGTGAGCCCATCCGCGAAGAGAAAACAGTCCTGGTTGTAGAAGGGTATGCCGATTGCGTTGCCTGCCACCAACACGGAGTGGGCAACACGGTGGCGACATTGGGAACGGCTCTCACCGAGACTCAATGCACGCGACTGAAAGCCTTCGCTCCGAAGATTGTGCTGGTCTACGACTCTGATGATGCCGGGCAGCGAGCCGCCGCGCGAGGCGTGGGCATGCTGCTTGGGCAAAGCGTTGATCTGCGAGTGTTGAACGTGCCGCAAGGCAAAGACCCAGACGAATTTCTGAAAGCTCATGGAGCTACTCAGTTCAAAGAACATGTCGCGAACGCTCAGGAAGCCTGGGAGTTCCGACTCAACTGGGAGATCAAGAACAACGACGTCAAAACGCTCAACGGACGTGAGAAGGTTTTGACCGAGATGCTCAACCTGTTGGCCAAAGTTCCCAAGCTCGAAGGCTCGCCACGCGAAGCGTTGATCTTGGGGCGACTGTCCTCGCGATTGCGTGTCACAGAAGCGGATGTTCGACAGCAACTTGATCGTGCTCGACAGGCCGGTTCTGCAGCAGTGTCTCAAATTCGTCCCGCTCCGGTGGTTGTTCCTGTCGTAAAGCCGCAACGCAAAATCGACTTCTACAACAAGCCGCTCAACAAGGACGACAAGCTCGAAAGTGAATTCATAGAGATCATCTTCGCTCGACCTCAATTGGCCGAGCGATTGCGAACGGAAGTCGGACCTGACGACTTCCAGAACCCAGACCTGCAACTTTTATTGCAGGTGATTTACGACGTCTGTGAACTCGGCGAAGAGCCAACGTTCCAGCGAGTGATGGTGCAGATGGAAGACCTGGAGCTGAAAGGACTGGCGGTCTGGGTCTCTGAGCAAGGACGGCAGAAGGGAATCGAACAGAAGCTGGCCGAGATGACGGATGGAGTCCCGTCGTTGTTCAAACAGAACATCGACACCATCAAATGGCGGCGTGAGGAACGGAATCATCAAGAGGCGTTGGCGAAGGAAGCTTTGCGAGTAGACGGTCCCGACATCGATCCATTCGCGCTCCTCAAGAAAGCCACTGAGTTCCATCAGAAACGGGCCACAAATCGTCGGTAACTCTCAGCGAAAGGACAGCTCATGCAAGTCGTCGATGAAACTCTTCAAGATCTCATCGCACAGGGCCAAGAGCAGGGCTACCTCACGTTCTCGCAGGTCAATAACTATCTGCCGGACGAGGCGACCACTCCCGAGAAGCTCGACAATCTGCTGATGTATGTGGAAGAACTAAGTCTGGACATCATCGCGTTGGACTCTTCCGAAGAAGAGCTGCAATCGCGACAGAAGGTCGCTCGCACGAAGGTTCGCAAAGAAGACGTCGAACTCGAAGACAACCGCAAGCGCACTTCAGATCCGGTGAAGATGTACTTGGCGCAAATGGGCGAGATCCCATTGCTGACGCGCGCGGAAGAGATCTCGATGTCGAAGCGCATCGAAGTCACTCGCCGGCGCTTCCGTCGCGAGTTGCTTGAATGCGACTTCGCCATGCGAGCCACCATCGACGTGTTGACCAAGGTCGCGGCCAACGAGTTGCCGTTTGATCGCACGATCAAGACATCGCAAACCGAAGGGCTGGAGAAGCAGCAGATCCTCGGTCGCATGCCGCTCAACTTGCAGACGCTCGAAAAGCTGCGCACTCAATACGTCGCCGAGGCCGAGCAACTGATTCTCAATAACTCGATCGCTCCTGAAGAACGGCGCGAACGCGATCGCATGTTGAAGTTCAAGCGTTTGAAGATGGTCACGCTGGTTGAAGAACTCAGCATTCGCACGCAGCGCTTGCAGCCGGTCATGAAGCGGTTAGAGCAAATCTCCGAACGCATGACGGAACTCGAACAGCGACTAAACCGCATTCGCACGTTCGATGTGGGCAACAGCGACAAAGCCGCGATTCAAAACGAGCTGCGCGATCTGATGATTACGACGCTCGAAACACCCGCGTCGTTGCGCGAACGAGTGAAGCGCGTGAAGTCTCGCTTCTTCGACTACGAGCAAGCGATGCGCGATCTCTCCGCAGCCAACCTGCGATTGGTCGTGTCGATCGCCAAGAAGTATCGCAATCGTGGTATGAGCTTTTTGGACCTCATTCAAGAGGGCAACACGGGCTTGATGCGAGCTGTCGAGAAGTTCGAGTACCGACGCGGCTATAAGTTTTCGACCTACGCAACATGGTGGATTCGGCAGGCGATTACGCGAGCGATCTCCGATCAAGCGCGCACGATTCGCATCCCGGTTCACATGATCGAGACGATGTCGAAACTGCGCAGCGTCTCGCTGGACTTGCTGCATGATCTGGGACGTGAACCCACTGTGGAAGAACTCGCACAGGCAGCCAACCTGCCAATCGAAGAAGCCAAGCGAGCGTTGGCGATCGGTCGTCAGCCCGTCAGCCTCGATCGTCCTGTCGGTGAAAGCGGCGATGCTAGCTTCGGCGAGTTTCTGAAAGATACCAGCACGGACACGCCGGTGGCTTCGGCTGCTCAAGACATGCTGAAGGGCAAGATCGACGACGTGCTCAGCACGCTGACGTTCCGCGAGCAAGAAATCATCAAGCTGCGTTACGGCTTGGGTGACGGCTACACCTACACGCTTGAAGAAGTCGGACGCATCTTCAAGGTGACTCGCGAACGAGTGCGGCAGATCGAGGCCAAGGCCGTCCGCAAGCTGCAACACCCGGTTCGCAGCACGCAGTTGAAGGGCTTCCTCGAATCACTTGCCGCAGTCAATTAAGCAGTGCTTGAGACCCGCAAGGTCGAGTTACATCTCAGCGTTCTTTGCTCCTCTGCGGTGACAGAAAAACGACACCACAGAGGAGCAGAGAACGCAGAGAGTCTTGATCAGAGCGGCGCGTTCACAGCCTGCTACGTCCCGTGAGCCAATAACTCCGAGACCACTTTCGCTCCCGTAACTTCAGTGTCAGAGAGGCTCGCGTCGCGACCTTCGTGAGGGTACGTCAGACGCTCGTGGTCGAGACCCAGCGCATGCAACAGCGTGGCATGCAGGTCATGCACCGACACCTTTTGCTCGACCGACTTGTAGCCAAAGTCGTCCGTCGCTCCGTGCATGTGGCCCGCTTTGAAACCACCTCCAGCCAGCCACAACGAGAAGGCATGGCGGTCGTGGTCGCGGCCGTCAGCTCCTTGAGAAACCGGCAGCCGACCGAACTCGCCGGTCCACAGCACGATGGTGTCATTAAGCAGTCCGCGTTGCTGCAGGTCTTTAACCAAGGCCGCGCTGGGCTGATCGGTGCGAGCACACAAGCCCTTCAAGCTCTCGGCGTTCTTGCTGTGAGTGTCCCATGGTTGGCCGTTGAGGAAGAGCTGCACGAAACGGACTCCTCGTTCAATCAGCCGCCGCGTGATCAAGCAACGTCGTCCGTATTCCTCGGTCGCCGGGTTATCGAGCCCGTAAAGCTTTTGCGTTGCTGCCGTCTCTTGTGCGAGGTCCAGCGCTTCGGGCACTGCGGTTTGCATGTTGGCCGCGATCTCGAAGTTGGTAATGCGTGCTTCGAGTTCTTCATGTCCGGGGAATCTCAGCAAGTGATCGCGGTTCAGTCGGTCGAGCAACTGGAGTTGTCGCGTCCGAGCGTCCTTCGAAATCCCAGACGGCGTCGCCAGATGCAGAACGGGATTGCTACCCGATCGAAACACGGTGCCTTGATAGACCGGCGGCAAGAAGCCTGACGTCCAATTCTTCTCACCATCAACGGGCAAGCCCCCGGGGTCAGAAAGCACCACGTAGGTCGGCAGGTTGCGGTTCTCGGTGCCCAAGGCATACGCCAGCCACGAACCCATTGTCGGCAGCCCGGCCAAGAACTTACCGGTGTGGATCAAACGCAACGCGGACTCATGATCGACGGACTCGGTCCACATGCTGCGAACGAGCGTGATGTCGTCTGCGATCGAGCCCGTATGCGGCAACAGTTGGCTGAGCGGCATTCCGCACTCGCCGAACTTTCGAAAGGCGTAGGGCGAACCGAGCACGTTGCCTTTTTGCTTGTCGAAGTGGATCTCGAGCTCACCAGCCGGATAGGGCTTGCCGTGATACTTCGAGAGCAATGGCTTTTCGTCGAAGAGGTCACATTGGCTTGGTCCTCCATGTTGGAAGAGGCACACCAAAGACTTCGCCGTGGGCTGGTGATGAGTGGCACCACCTCGATGCGATGACTCCGCTTGAGCCTCGGCCAGCAGCGCTTGCAGAGCGATCCCACCGATACCCGCAGCGGCAGAGTTCAAGAAGGTTCGACGATTGAACGCAAACGGGACGACGGACATGACAACCTCACAACACAGGCAACTGAGCTGACTTCCGAGACCGTATCGCGACCAACCCGCAGCGACCAGCGCGCCCTGGAGTGCTTCCCACTGTTGGGGAGTGTGAGTTCCCTCTGAGTCGGTGCGATCTTAGCTTGCCGCCGACTTCGTATTCTCTCGAGGACTTCCGATGACATTTCGATCGTTGCCGTGCTTCATCGCGGCGTGGGTTTTGGTTTCGACGTCCCTGGTGCTAGCCGCAGAGGGGCTCAATGAAAAGCTCTTGCCGATCATCGAACGACATCAGGGCGATGTCGCGGTAATGGTGAAGCATCTGGAGTCGGCTGAATCGTTCGAGCATCACGCTGATGAAGTCATGCCGACGGCCAGTCTGATTAAGTTGGCTGTGATGGTTGAAGCCTATCAGCAAGCGGCTGCGGGCAAGTTCGCGTTAAGCGATGTCATCAAGCTGCGCGACGATGACAAGGTGCAGGGTTCGGGCATTTTGACGGCTCACTTCTCTGCCGGTTTGCAGTTATCGATTCGTGATGCCGTTCGACTGATGATCGCGTACTCGGACAACACCGCGACCAACCTGGTTGTCGACAAGATCGAATTGGCGTCCGTTGGCAAACGCATGGAATCGCTGGGACTCAAAGAGACCAAGCTGCACGCGAAAGTCTTTCGTGGCGATACCTCGATCTTCCCGGAACGTAGCAAGAAGTACGGGCTGGGAAGCACGACGGCGCGCGAGATGATCAAGCTGTTGGAACTGTTACAACGACGCGAGTTGGTTTCGAAATCGGCCAGCGACGAAATGCTCGACCATCTGCGAGCTTGTCAGGACAAAACGATGCTCGCGCGGCTGCTGCCGGAAGGGATCAAGTTGGCTCATAAGACCGGCGCGGTGACGGCGGTTCGCTGTGATGCTGGCATCATCGAATCGGAAGCGGGACCGATCGCGATGTGTGTGCTCACTCGCAACAACTCGGATCGTCGTTGGGCGGACGACGATGCGGGCAGCATGTTGTGCTCGCGGTTGGCTCGCGAAGTCTTCTTCTACTTCAACGATCAATGGAAAGAACCACCGACGAAGAACGAACCGCTTAAGCAAGGCGACAGCTGGGCTCAAGTTGAATTGCTGCAACGCGCGCTCAATCGTCAATTGAAGCCCTCGCCCGATCTGATGGTTGATGGCGAGTTTGGTCCGGCGACTCACAGCGCTGTGTTGAAGCTGCAAAAGGAGAACAAGCTCACGGCAAACGGCGTGGTCGAAGAAGCGACGTGGAAGGTGCTTGGTCCGTTATCGAGTGACCCCGAGCCTGTGCCTGAACCCGCCAAGATCAACGCGGAAGTGCAGCCCAAGCAGCCTGCTGATGCTCTGACGGGTCAGCCCTACGTCACTGCCAAAGCCTGGGCCATCGGGGATGCTCGCACCGGCCAGTTGCTGTGGTCGGACCATGAAACAGATCCGCTCGATTTCGCGAGCACCACCAAGATCATGACGGCGTTTGTGGTCGCTCGGTTGGCTTCCAAGGATGCCAAAGTCTTGGATGAAGTCGTGACGTTTTCGAAACGAGCCGACCGCACGACGGGCACAACGTCGGGTGTGACGGCCGGTGAGAAGTTACCCGTTCGCGAGCTGCTGTATGGCTTGCTGCTGCCCTCGGGCAACGACGCGGCTGTCGCACTGGCCGAGCATTTCGGGCCTCGGTTTGCTCGCGCGGAGAATGGCAAAGAGAAGAAGTCGAACAGCAAGACTCCCGATCCCATGCTTCCGTTTGTGGCTGAGATGAACCGCACCGCGACGTCCCTGGGGATGTCCGAGACGCGTTACAAGAACCCGCATGGTCTGACTGAGACCGGTCATCAAAGCAGTGCGAGAGACCTGCTGAAGCTCGGTTGGGAAGCGATGCAGATTCCGTTGCTGAAGGAGATCGCTCAGACCCGACAGCATGGTTGCCAAGTCACGGGACCGGGCGGCTATCAGCGGAACCTCAAATGGAAGAACACCAACGAGCTACTCGACATCGAAGGCTATGAAGGCCTGAAGACTGGTACGACCGACGCTGCCGGAGCGTGCTTGGTGTCTCAAGCCGCTCGCGGCGACGACCGCTTGATGCTCGTGGTGTTGGGCTGTGCGTCATCGAAAGCTCGCTACGCCGACACCCGTAACTTGTATCGCTGGGCTTGGCAGCAACGAGCTGAAGCTCGAGCGAAATGACGGACTGCTGGAGAGCGAGTGCGTCTTCAATCGTTGGATTTCGATTTCAGCGAGTCGCGGAGCGACTCGCCTACGTAGCTCAGTCGCTCCGCGACTGAGATGGGCAACTCGAATTCTGCCAACTCGTTCCCAAGAGCCTGGGAACGAGAACATCTTTTGCGCGGCACGCTCTGACCAACGGGAAGGGCGTGGATGTTTCAGTTGCTACGCTCTTCGAGCACCCAGTGCCTGTCATCCTTAGTTCGGAATGACTTCTCGATTCGCTCCTAAATCTGCCCAGCAAAGAAGTCGTCGATGGCGGCCAGTTGCGAGTGTCGCGTGCCCAGTCCGAGCGATCCGGCCATCAAGTCGTTCGCAAACAGTCCGGGATCAAGATCGCTGCGACCGATGATGTGACCAAGCTCGTGCGCGACGACGGTGAGCAAGTCAAAGCGGTTCGCAGCCGGCGCGTCAGTCGTCGTGTGCCAACCGAAGCCCGCTGCGTCGTCGTCGATCACGATCGTTCGAGAGCCAGCTAGGCCGAGTGCTCCGACGGCATCCAGATTCGAGATCGTGATCGTCGTCGCATTGAGTCGCGCTAGCTCGGCGGAACTCAGACCCGTTGCTGCCCAAGCGTTGATGGCGATCGTGCGAGCGGCTTGCAGTTGAGTAATCGATAGCGTTGTCGGCATGGTGCCAGTTGGCACCGCATCTCCAGCCTCAGGCAGCAGCGGTGCGGCTGGAGGCAGACCGGTCGACGATTCCGCAACATCAAGTCCCGTGACGATCCACAACGGTGAGATGCCACCGGCGTTGCCGAACGAGATATCAATGAAGCCGTCGCCATTGGTGTCGTGTGCGCCCAAGAACGTCAGCGACGAGAAGAACCCGGCTTGGGTCGTGACGGACTTGGAACCGGCGACTCCTTCGGCATTCGACTGCGTGGCTTGATCGTGGAAGGGATGCCCGGTGAAGACGCGAATGTCGTAGTCGACTCCCGGCTTGGCTTCGACTTGGAAGATGCGGCTGCCGAGCGTGAAGTGACCGGAGATGCCATCGCGGTACGGAGCGACGCTCGACTTCGAAATTTTGGTCAGATCACCCGCGTCATCCGGCGTGGCGACACTGAAGTCGGTCGAATTCGGCGTCGTCACAAATCCGAAGCCGACATGCTCGGCGTCCGTATCGAGCCGATTGACGCCAATGAAGCCGGGCTCGGTAGGAGTCACGGTGAAGCCCGCGATGTGGTTGAAGTCGAACCGTCGCACTTGATCGATGACATAGCGCAGGTAACTGCTCGACTTGATCTCGCCCTGATGCAGACCATCGATCGACTCGATGCGAACTCGCGGCGTACCGGATAGCTGCTGAGCACGGACATCAAAGGCGATCGCACCGCCGGTGCCGACCGGAACTTGGACGCCTTCCAAACGAGCGTCGGCGTCGCTGGTGATAACTGTCCCCAGCGTGGTCGAGACCGTCACGAGCTGACCGGCAGCTAGGTCTGACGTCGCGTGAATCGTGCGAACTTCTCGCCCATTGGCTGCCACGTCGCCCAACGGTTGAGTGAACGTGATCGGCGAAACCATCGTCGTCGAGCGGATCTCTAAGCCGTTGATAACCCAGTTCGGAATCAAGCCGCCGTCACCAAACTCCAGCAGCAGTTGCCCGTTGCTGACTTCCGTGCGGAACGACGCTTGGAAGTACTCGAAGGGCAGAGTGTCTTCGTTCGAAACGACCATCATTCCGTTGGCTCGCACGGACATCGCGTCCGTCGCTTTGCTGTAACCCATCGTCAAACGCACGTCGTAGACATCGTTGGGCAGGTCGACCGTGAAGGCATCGGCGAACGAACCGAAGTGACCATCGCGCTGCAGGTTCGAGCGAGAATCCTGTGGGATCTCGTAGTCATCAAAGCTGCCAGGTTGAAGCTGCCAACCATAACCGCGCGACTCGGTGTAAAGGTCCGTGGGCAGCACGCCGATGAAGCCGGTTGGGTTCGACGGCGAGACCACTGGAGTCATCGTGGGCGAGGGGATCGCGGCTGATTCTCGATTCACATGGTTGAAGTCGAAGTTGCGAGCTTGGGGCAGCACGTACTCGATCGCGGCCACTCCTGTTGCGAGGCCGCGCACGTCGTCGAGTTCGACGGTGGCCGTGCCTCCGCCAAACGGACGCCGCACTTGGATCGTCGCCGTGCCTTCTTCATCTGTCAGAACTTGCACACCGGAGATCTCGCGGTCGGCGTCAGTTGTCACCAGCGTGCCAAGATCGATCGACACGGTGATGTAGGAATTCGCGGGAGCATGCGAGAGCGTCAAGGTGTCGGTCGTCACACCGTCGGCAACGTACCGCGCGTCGCACGAATCCAAGCCCATCGTGAGGATCTCGGCAGGTCGGACTTCGAGAGCGTTGAGACCCAGCAGAGCAGGGTTCGTCAGCGAATTGATGAAGCGCAGATCGAGCGTGGTGTCCGGCACATAGATGACGAATTCAACGTCGGTGGAATGCCCGGCGGTCGAGGTGATGTGGTCGACGAGCACTTGGCTGGAGTCGCCGTTCTTGATCATGACATCGGCCATGTCGCTGTAAGGATTCCCCATCAGCGCACCGACGGAGTAATAGCCCGGCGTGGGCACATCGATGGTGAAGGTGGCTTGTCGCCCCAGCGAGTGACCGTCTTGCAGTAAGAACTTTTGCGGTCCCAGATAGAAGCCGTCGTTTCGTTCGAAGCTGCTGACTTTCTCCTGCCAGCCATAGCCCAAACCATCGGAGTACAGCGTGCCTGCTCGCACGCCGATGTAGCCGGACTCGGTCGGAGACTCCTGCACCGAAGACGCAGTGTTGGTGTGATTGAAGTCGAACTTCAGCGTCTCGCCGGTGCCAACTGGATCCAGCGGCAGATTCTCGATGTCGAGGAACTTGATCGGTTGATAGATGCCATCCTTACCGACGGCTCGCAGCGTGTTGCCGTTGATCGAGAAGTCGTTGCCGAGCGGGTTGAAGTCGAGCGTGTCGCCGTTTTCCGAACCGATGTCCTCGAAGCAAGGCTCGCCGCCATTGACGGTGACAGGGAAGAGAAACGTCGGCTGCACATGCACGATGTCCGCGCCTTCGCCGGTGTTGATCGTCAGCCCGTTGATGCTGTCGTCGATGATGATGCGCTCGGCGGTCGAGTTACCGCGCGTCAGTTGTTCGGTCTCGATGGACGTCGGCGGATCAGTCGTTGTGAAGAAGAATTCGTCGGAGTCATCCGAGCCATTCACTATGAGCTGATCGTTGCCGGTATCCGAATCTTGCACGGTCAGCGTGCTGCCGAATGTCGCGGGCAAGCTTGGGTAGGTGACGACGTAACGGTCATCGCGACCGAGGCCGTCGAGTACCAGTCCGCCCGTGCCGAGCTGGGAAACCGAGATCACATCCTTGTCGGTGTTGCCTTCGGCTCGCGTTCCAATCGCCGAGTTGATGAGGCCATCAATGGAGATCGACGTACCGACGCCGAAGTCGAAGTTGCCGTCATCGCCTTTGAGATAGACGCCGCCCGTGAGCGATTCGACCAACGATCCTGCTTCCAAGGCGATGTCGTCGCCGCTGACGAGTTCGACGTTTCCAGACAGCGCTCGCACGGCGGCGCCCGACTTAATCCGCAGCTCCGAGTACCCGTAATTTTCGTCACACTTCAGCAGCACGCGTTTGCTGATGATGTCGCCAGCGACGGTGATGGAACGCGGCGATGAGACCTGCACCACTCCTGACAACGCTCCGATGGCAGGGATGTTGGGCACGAGATCGTCGATGGTCAGAGCAATGTCGTTGAACAACGTCAGCCCGTTGTAACCGCCAGAGGCGGTGACTCGATGCAACGACGTTTCGAACCGATCACCGATCGAGCCGATGCCGGCACTGGCCAGCAAGATCGCGCTGCTGGCAATGAGATTGATGTCGTCGCTGTTGCTGTCGGCGATCGCTCCGTTGCGAGCGATGATGGTGACTCGACCGCCCGCAGGATCGTCGGTCGTGCCGGTTTAAATGCGGCCAATCGTGGCGTCGCCGTTGCCACCCAACAGCGTGTTGACTTCGATGCGCACGGCATCGATGGAATCGTTGGTGGTCTTGATCGTGGTGTTGATGGCTTGCGAGAAGCCTTCGTTGTCCGAGCCGTCGAGGTTCGCGATGAATCGAAGTGTGCTGGCTCCTACATCGATCGTGGTGCCGACCGAGATCGCGTTCTGAGTTTCGATGTCGATGTTGCCGGTCGAGTTAATTCGCGAACCTTGCAGCGTGACGCTGTCGGTGGATCGCACGCTGATGTCCGCGTACCGACCGTCGTTGATGGTGAGGTCATCCGCTTGAGCCACATGCACTCCGACGGCGTTGTCGTCAGCCACCAGCAGGTCGAGTAGCACATCGTCGTTCGTCGTGACGTCGACCGCTGTTTGAGTGCCGCTGATCGTGAAGTTCCGCAGCGCGACGGCTCCGTGAGGCGACGCAATGGTCACGCCGTTCGAGCCTGCTCCCGGCGCGATGATGACCGACAACGGATTAGAGGTGCCTTGCAGCGTTAGAGGCTTCGAGATCTGCACGGCTTCAACATAGGTGCCCGGTCGGATGTTAACGGTCCCCGTATCGGCCACTGCCGCGATTCCCGAAGCGATGTCTGCGAACGCATCGACGCCAATGCTCGTAGCCGGTCCGCTGCCATCGGGGTCCGTGCCCACCGGCAGACCGGTCCACAAACCATCGACATACACGGCGGCTGCGGCGAGTAGCTCGCGCGATTCCAGCCGCTCGGAACACGACGGCCGTGCTCGACGACGACGCTGGACGGAACGCAGATTTCGAAGCCAAGAAGTAGTAAGCATGACAACGCACAACGACACAAGGGCCGCTGTCGCCAGCACGTTCGTGTGAGTTGAACGTGACGGCTTCATGGGCCAACCGATTTCCGCCACGCCTCCAGCCTCTGAGGGGAGAGAGGCCGGACGCGCGAACGTTGGGTCGAATGCATCAAGGCCGACGCCGTTGTCGTTCCCTTCCGACAGCAGCGCGCACAGCAATTCGACAGGAACTCGCAACCATGAGGGTCACACCGAGGCGTTGCCAAAACGAAACACGGTGCCCGTCGGCGACGCAGCTCAAGTCACGTTGAGAAAGCTCGTGAGCCGCATCAGCCACAAGCGACAGCAACGCCCGCTCGACGACAAGAGTCCCGATCGCCGTATCAGCGACATGAGTTCGGTCGTTCTGAGAAGTCAGCCGTCAAGAGACTGACTAAAGCCACCGGGTTCTCGACTCGAGTTGTTGGTCCCGCAAAATCTCCCCTCGCCCCTATGGGGAGAGGGGCCGGGGGTTGAGGGGCAACAAACGAGACGCTCGGAGTTTCAAGCTCGGCCGATTCATCAAGTCGCCGCGCGTCGGCTGTTGTTGGCTGATCGATCATGAGACGCCCGTCATCGAACGGCGCAACCCTTTGAATTCAGGAGCTCGGATTGCGATTGCCCCTCACCTCTAACCCCTCTCCCCAGTGGGGCGAGGGGGACTGGAATGCTTGGCTGGCTCATTCAACAAAGCGCTCACTTCCCGCACACATCGAGCAAATCGGCTGCGAGTCACCCGACAGCCAGCGCCGGAGTGGATGAAGTCTCGGCGTGTCCTAAGATCCGCCCCCCAATTCGCGAGGCTCGATGGGGTCTCATTAGACATGATTTCGGAGTGACGGAATGACTGCTGATAGCTCGCAGGTGGCTGATAATCAGGATGGCCAAGACATCGTCGAGGTGCTGCGTTGGAAGAAGCTGCCGGTGCTGGATGATGGCTTCGTTTGCCTGGTTGATGTGATGGGCAACGATAGTTCGGTCGTGCAAGCGGCGCGAGTTAGCTACGGCGCCGGCACCAAGAAGGTCTCGGACGATCGGGGCCTCATTCGATACCTGCTGCGACATCGGCATACGACCCCGTTCGAGATGGCTGAGATCAAACTGCTGGTCCGAGTCCCGATGGACTGCTGGCGGCAGTGGATTCGTCATCGCACGGCCAGCGTTAACGAGTACTCAACGCGGTACTCACTGGCGATTGACGGCGCTCAAACGACTCCGCCGGATCAATGGCGCGTGCAGGCGGCTTCTAATCGACAAGGCAGCGACGGCGTGTTGGAAGCGAGTCAGGGCGATGCGTTGACGACCTCGGAACTCGAACTGCAAGCACTCGCGCGGCGCGTCTATCAAGAGCGCATCGAACGCGGTGTCGCGCGCGAGCAAGCTCGTAAAGACTTGCCGTTGTCGACCTACACCGAAGCCTATTGGAAGATCGACCTACACAACTTGCTGCACTTCTTGGCTCTGCGGATGGACTCGCACGCGCAGCTTGAGATTCGTCAGTACGCGACAACGATTGGCGAGCAGATCCTGAAGCCACTGTTCCCGATGGTGTGGGAAGCGTTCCTCGATTACCGCATGCAGTCCGACTCATTGAGTCGCCTTGAAATTGAAGCCATTCAAAAGCTGATGGCGGCGGCGGCAACTCGCGGACTGGTGCCGCCGTTTCACAAGGACTTGTTCTTGGAAGTGCAAGACGAGACTTGGCGCGGGCTGTCTCGCAGTCGTGAGCGCGATGAATGCGAAGCCAAACTGCAGAAGCTCGGCATCCTCCAAAAGTAAGCGGATAGGGATCGCATGGACGAGTTGATTGAAGCCGTTGAAAACCTGATTGAAGGCAACTGGTCGAAGCTCGTGTCGGGCCTCGTGATGATGGCCTTGGGTTGGTGGATCGGTAAGCGCCGTGCTCAGTCTGCTTGGAAACGCAAAGAGTTTCTGGATCGACTCAACGTGTCCTTGAACTCGGTGCACAACGGCAAGTTGTTGATCCGCACGGTGCTCGAAAAGAGTTGCCAAGAGATCTTCTTGAACTCGGTGGCGGTTGAGACCGTGCTGGATGCCGCTCGTAGTACGACCGCTATGGACTCGACGCTGCCACTGCCGAAGGACGACTACTGGTACTACTTGAATTCGGCGTTGAACGAGATCGCAGAGAAGTTTGCGATGGGCGCCGTCCGTCGCGATCAAGGGCTGGACGTGAAGGTCGAGACCTATGTCATTTGTCTGACATGCGAATCGGCTGGCGAGCTGCGAACTCGTAAAGTGCGAGCTATGTTGGTTCAAAAGAAGCTGATCGAAAACTTGCCTGCCGAATGCCCGAAGCTTGAATCACCGCATCACATCACGCGCTGGGAAACGTTGAAGCAACTCGCCGGCGAACGTACGAAGAACCCCCACAAGTTTTTGGATATCGAGATCGCGATCTAGTGCTGAGGCACTGCCAAGTCTCCGGGTTGCCAGTCTCAGTCGCGGAGCGACTGAGTTACGTAGGCGAGTCGCTCCGCGACTTGCTGCCCCAAGCGACAAAGCTGTCTCACGCCCCGCACGCTATTTCGTCAGCAAGGTGGTACTCATGAAGAACGCAACGGGATCGACAGTCATTCGGAATGGTCAAGTCGTCATTGGAACGGGAGCGGCTCCCATTCCGAAAGCGGCCGTGCTGATGACGGACGGCAAGCTGACCTATGTCGGCCCTGAGGCTGGGTTGCCTCCACTGGCTCCGGGCACGAAGACCATCGATGCGAAAGGTGGAACAATTCTGCCAGGGCTTGTCGAAGCTCACTTTCATCCAACCTACTTCAACGTCGCGGCGCTGGAAGACCTCGATATCAAGTACCCGGTCGAGTACGTGACGTTGCTCGCTGCATGCAACATGAAGCTGGCGTTGGAATGCGGCTATACGGCGGCTCGCAGCGGCGGGAGTCTCTTCAACATCGATGTGTGGATGAAGAAGGCCATCGAGAACGATTTGATTCCTGGCCCGCGTTTCGCCACCAGCGGTCGAGAGATCTGTGGCGCGGGCGGCTTGATGGATTGGAACCCCGAGTTTCGCAAGATCGGCATGGAAGGGTTGATCCTGCTCATCAATGGTCCCGACGAAGCACGCTCTGCTGTTCGCAAGCTCGTGAAGGACGGCGTTGAATGGGTGAAGACCTACCCCACTGGTGACGCGGCATCGCCCGACATCAACGACCATCACACGCTCTGCATGACCTTTGAAGAAATGCATGCCGTCGTGGCGACGGCTCACAATCATGGCCTGAAAGTGACCGGACATTGTCGAGCCACGGAAGGGATCAAGAACGCTTTGCGAGCTGGCTATGACGCCATCGAGCACGGGACGTTCATGGACGAGGAAGCTCTCGAATTGATGCTGAAACGGAATGTTCCGTGCGTCCCGGCCTTGTACTTCGAGCACATGAGCATTGAACGCGGACCGGAGTTCAAGATGCCGCAAAGCGTGATCGACGGTCACAAAGAGACGCTCGAAGGTGGCGCTGAGAGCTGTCGCATGATTCAGAAGGCTGGCGGCAAACTGGGCATGGGCGGCGATTACGGCTTCGCGTGGAACCCGCATGGTGACTACGCCTGCGAGTTGGAGTTCTTCGTGAAGTATGTCGGATTTACTCCACTCGAAGTGCTGACGTGCGCGACGAAGAACGGTGCCGAGATTCTGGGACGAGGTCACGAAATTGGCACTCTCGAAGTCGGTAAGCTCGCCGATGTGTTGGTCGTTGATGGCGACGTCGTAAGCGACATTGGTTTGTTGAAGGATCGCTCACGCTTTGTGGTCGTCATGCAAGGAGGCCTCCCGAAGGCTGGTCAGATCACGCAACCTGCTGCGTGAGAAGCGAGGTCTCATTTGGAACTATCAGCCGGAACGCGCTAGCGTCCGGTTGAGGTGTGGTTGAAGACTCGCGGCATACATTCAATCTGCGAATCAACTCCGCCTGACATCTGCGTCTGATCGTTCTCCGTTCTTACTTCATTCGCTCTTTCACTCTTGAGGAACTTACTGATGAAACGATGGTTGTGTTTGGCCTTGGCACTATGTGCGTTGACGACGGCAGTTTCGGCTCAAGACAAGCCCACCAAGCTCAAGGGTTTGCTGGTGACCGGCGGTTGCTGCCATGACTACGAAAACCAAAAGCGGATCATCACCGAGGGGATGGGGCAGCGAGTCAGCATCAGCTTTGATGTGGTGCATGAAGGCGGCACGGGGCGCGATCACAAGGTGTCGGTCTATCAGCAACCAGGCTGGGCCAAGAAGTATGACGTCGTCGTTCACAACGAATGCTTCGGCGACATGAAAGATGACGAACTCATCAAGTCCGTCGCTCAAGCTCACTTCGAAGGCGTGCCAGGAATCTTCATCCATTGCTCGATGCACTCTTATCGCAACGCTCCTGTCGGTGCCGATTCATGGCGCGAGTTGTTGGGTGTCACGTCGCGTCGCCACGAGAAGCAACATGCAGAGATGGTTCGCAACGCCAAAGCTGACCATCCCGTGATGTTGGGCTTCCCCAAGGAATGGAAGACTCCCAACGGCGAGCTGTATGTGATTGAGAAGGTTTGGCCGAACTGCACCCCGTTGGCATTGGCTCATGGTGAAGATCCCAAGCAGGACAACACCGTGATTTGGACCAACACCTTCGGCAAGGCGAGAGTCTTCGGGACGACGCTTAGTCATCACAACGAGACCATGAACACGGAAGAGTGGCTGGGAGTTGTGTCGCGCGGCTTGCTGTGGTCTGTCGACAAGCTCGACGATCAAGGCAAGGCCAAGCCCGGCTTCGAAGGCAGCGGCATCAAGCCGATCAAGCTGGCTGTACTTGAACCGAAGCCAGCGAAGTAAAGCTTGCCTGACGTTTCCGACAAGAATCCGTGGTGCAGGTTTTCAACCTGCAAAACTACTTAGAAATAGGCAGGTTAGAAACCTGCCCCACGATGAACGCGACTCTTGTCGGAAACGTTTTGCCTGTGATTTCTCAGAGCAGTACGGCTCACTACCCAACTCACCTGGCCGATCGACCGATTGCATGTCGAGGCTTGGAGTACGACTCGCGATGCATATTCAAGACGGTTACCTCAGCACTCCGGTTTGTGTAGCCACGGCTACAGTGGCAACCGCTGCGGTTGGGTTCTCTTTGCATAAGCTCAAGAACTCATTGGCCGATCGCACGGTGCCGCTGACCGGCATGATGGCATCGCTGATCTTTGCCGGGCAGATGGTCAACTTCCCGATCGGCTTGCCAGTATCGGGGCACTTGCTGGGCGGTGTGCTGGCCGCTGCCGTGTTGGGACCGTGGGCCGGATGTGTGGCGATCTCGTTGGTGCTACTCGTGCAATGGGCGTTGTTTTCAGACGGCGGACTCACGGCACTCGGGGCCAACATCTTGCATATGGGCGTCATTGGTTCGATCGGCGGGTATGCCGTGATGTCGACGATCCGTCGTCTGCTGGGTGGTGGCTTTCGCGGCAATGTCATGGGCGCCGTCATCGCAGCCTGGGGCAGCGTGCTTGCGGCTGCGACGCTGTTCTGTGTTGAGTTCCGGTTGTCGTACTCCGCGAGTGAATTTGATTTCGGCAAGATCTTCACGTTGATGGTCACTCTGCACGCGCTGATTGGAATTGGCGAAGCCGTCATCACCGGAGTGATCGTGGGGATGATCTATCAGCATCGAGTCGACTTGATTCACTCACCGCAATCGACCGGAGCGGTACGCGGAGCGAGCCGCTTTGTTGTGGCCGGTCTCATTGCGTCCTTAGCCATCGGAGCGTTCTTGGCTCCCTTCGCCTCTGAATGGCCGGATGGGCTCGATAAGGTCGCCGAGCAGTTCAGCATTCCATCCACCGAAAGTCGTGTCGCTGGGATGTTTGAAGATTACGACAAGGTGCCGAGTCCAATTGCCACGTGGCAAAGTCTGTCAGTGTCGATCGCGGGCATCGGAGGCACGCTGATCGTCTTTGGGATCGCGATGGTCTTGGGACGATTGGCGCCGCGCGAAACTCCGGCATCGAGTGAAGCCGCGGCCTGAAGCTGATCCCGAGTCGCGGAGCGACTCGCCTACGTAGCTCAGTCGCTCCGCGACTGAGATTAATCGAGCTACGGATCGTGCAACCGGCACTTGGCGCAGCGACTTTCCATCGTACCGATTAAAAGGACTTTCGGATGACAGCCACGACCGTTCGCGCCGTCTGCCCGCTCGATTGCCCAGACACATGCTCGATGTTGGTGACGATTGACGATGGTCGAGCCGTAGCGATTGGGGGCGATCCTCAGCACTCGTTTACGCGCGGGTTCTTATGTCACAAGACGGCTCGCTATCTGGATCGGGTCTATCACCGTGACCGGCTCTTACATCCGCTGCGACGAATCGGCGCGAAGGGCCAAGGTCAGTTCGAACGGATCACGTGGGATGAGGCGTTGGATGTGATCGCTTCGCGCTTGAAGTCGGTCGCAGATGGTCCGCATGGACCGCAAGCCATCTTGCCTTACAGCTATTGCGGCACGATGGGACGCATTCAAAGCGAGAGTCTCGATCGTCGCTTCTTTCATCGATTGGGAGCGTCGGTGCTCGAACGCCCCATCTGCGCGACGGCGGGCTTTCAAGGTTATTGCTACACGATCGGCTCGGGGCGCGGCATGGATCCCGAGGCGTTTTCGCAGAGCCGCTACATCATCAATTGGGGCTCGAACACGGCTGTCACCAACTCGCATTTGTGGGTTCGTATGGTCGATGCCAAGAAACGCGGTGCGAAGATCGTGACGATTGATCCGCGTCGTTCCGAGACCGCAGCAAAGAGCGATTGGCACTTGGCTCCGCGGCCCGGCACAGACGGTGCGTTGGCTCTGGGGCTGATGCACGTTCTCTTTCGAGACAACTTGCAGGACGACGATTACGTCGCGACGGCGTGCGTGGGAGCGAGTGAGTTACGAGATCGCGTTCTGGCTGATTACTCGCCTGCGCGAGTCGCTGAGTTAACTGGCTTGGCGACTGAGGACATCGAGCGGCTGGCTCGTGAGTATGCCTCGTCGACACCAGCGGCAATACGCATCAACTACGGCATGCAGCGGCATGCTGGCGGCGGTATGGCTGTAAGAACAATTGCCTGCTTGCCGGCGGTTATCGGTGCGTGGCGACATCGAGCTGGTGGCATCTTGCTTTCGAGCAGTGCCGTCTTTGGACTCAACATGTCTGGTCTGCAACGGCCGGATCTGATTCCTTCGGGCACGCGGGCCGTGAATATGAATCAGCTTGATATGGCGTTGCATGGCGAGTTGCCTGGTCCGCTGGTTCAAGCGTTGATCGTTTACAACTCGAACCCTGCGGCAGTTTGCCCGAACCAACAACGAGTGCTGTCAGGGCTACGTCGCGATGACCTTTTCACCGTCGTGATGGAGCACTTTCCGACGGACACGGTCGACTTCGCTGACATCGTCTTGCCCGCGACTATGCAGCTCGAACATCTCGATCTGCATCACTCTTACGGGCACGAGTGGCTGCAACTCAATCGCCCAGCGATCGCTCCGCTGGGTGAATGTCGGCCCAACACCGATGTCTTTCGAGCGTTGGCGCGACGACTGAATTTTGAGCCCGAGTTGTTTGATGTCACTGACGAGCAGCTTGCTCGCATTGCGATGTGGGAAGAGTCCGCGACAAGGTCGCCGCATTTGAGTGGCATCAGTTTCGACGTGCTGGCGAACGATGGTCCTCAGAAGATTCGCACTCCTGTTGAGCATCCCTTTGCGAGCGGTTGTTTCCCGACTCCGTCCGGTAAGTGCGAGCTCCTGTGTCAGAGACTGGCCGAAATTGGCTTTGATCCGCTGCCGACTTTTATTGCTCCGGCGGAGTCGCCGCAGTCCGCTCCCGAGCTTGCGGCTCGTTTCCCGTTGCAGTTGATCTCGCCGCCGAGTCCACACTTCTTGAATTCGACGTTTGGAGAAGTCGACTCGTTGAGGCGATCAGCGCGCGAGCCGCAGTTGCAGATGTCTGTGGCCGACGCCGCGTCGCGCAGTATTGCCGACGGTGCGACCGTGCGAGTCTTCAATGATCGGGGCTCGTTCGTCGCGCGAGTGTTAGTTGGAAACTACGTTAGAGACGGAGTGGTCTTTGCTCCCAGCATCTGGTGGAACAAGCACTCGCCCGGTGGGGCAAACGTGAACTCAACCTGCAGCAGCCGACTTGCCGACTTCGCTGGCGGCGCGACGTTCTTCGACAACTTGGTCGAAGTCGAAGTTGTAGCTGAGGCTACAAAGTGACTTTGGAGAGAGGCGACAAGAATCAAAGCTCAATTGCTGCTGCCCCTCGCCCCATAGGGGCGAGGGGGGCTGAGTCTTTCGTGCTCCACGTTAGGACTGCCACTCGCCCGAGAAGACTTCGGTTGCGGGGCCGGTCATGAAGACTTCGTTCGAGTCGGACCATTCGATTTGCAAGTCGCCGCCGCGCAGATGCACGGTCACTTTTCGCTCGGTCACTCCCGCGAGCACGCCAGCAACGACCGACGCACAAGCGCCGGTGCCGCAAGCGAGCGTCTCACCCGAGCCGCGTTCCCAGACACGCATGATGGTCTCGGTCGGCGAGACGACTTGAATGAACTCGGCATTCACGCGGCGCGGGAAGACCGGGTGATGTTCAATCTTGGGGCCGATGTTGAGCACCCAGTCGTCGTTGACTTCATCCACGAAGGTGACGCAGTGCGGGTTGCCCATCGAGACGCAGGTGACAGCAATCTGTCGACCAGCAACTTCGAGCGGTGCTTGACGTAGTCGTTGAACGACATCCCGGAGATCTGCTCCGGGCTGAACTGCTGGTTGTCCGAGTTAGCGTCCAGAGGTCCGG
>OMIV01000142.1 GCA_900299185.1 Planctomycetaceae bacterium | reverse complement strand
TCGCCACTCGCTACGAGAAAAAGGCTCAAAACTTCCTCGCCTTCGTCCAACTGGCTTCCATCATAATCCTGCTCAAATAGAAAATACACAGGCGATGCAACACAGCGTCCACACGACCTAACCCCGCATTAATGAGCTTCGAACTGCAACCGCAGCATCAGCTCTTTCACGGCTGTCATCGGAATGGCGTCAGTCTCGACAGACTTGGACGAGCAAATAAAGACCGGCGCGTCGCTCGCCTCATGACCAACGTCAGGTAGTCGACCGTGACTGCCTTTGACGATCTGCGCATCGAGCCCAATCACGTCCATGTAATACCGAAAGCCGAGCAGCTTCTTTGCCAGCCTGCTTGCGATCTTCAGCTTCGGAAACTTCAGATTCGGATCAACGAAGAGTTCGACCGGGTCGTAACCGGGCTTGCGATGGATATCGACCGTGCGGGCATAGTCCGGGGCGAGCGTGTCATCGAGCCAGAAGTAATAGGTGAACCACGATCGCCGATCGCTCGCGACGACCAACTCGCCTGACCGCTCATGATCGATGCCGAATTCCGCTTGAGCCTGTCGATCCAGCACATGCTCAATGCCAGCGACTTGCTTCAACACAGCAGCCACCTGAGGCACATCCTCGGGCCGACGTACGTAGACATGAGCCAGTTGATGATCTGTGACAGCAAACGCTCGCGACGCTCCGCAATCGAGCGTCTCCCAGCCCGAGATCTCGCGTCGCGCACTCAGGAAGCCGTGCTCTCGCAGAATGCGATTGATGTGAATGGGCCGATCAACATCGGTAATCGCATACTCGGACAGCACGATGACTTCTGCCCCGGACTCACGCGCGGCTTTGATGACTTTGCCCGCTTCTGCATCGATCGCGCGGATGTCGGCCCGCACCCGAGAGTCACTCGGTCCGAGTCGCTGTAAGTTGTAATCCAGGTGCGGCAAGTAGACCAAAGTCAGTGACGGGTTCGACTTCCTCATCACTTCGATCGAAGCATCTGCAATCCAGCGAGAGCTTTCGATATCTGCGCCCGGTCCCCAAAACTTGAGCAGCGGGAAGACTCCTAAGCGGCTCTGTAATTCATCTTTCAGCTCGGCAGGTTCACTGTAAGAGTCAAACAACTTGCGACCGTCAGCCGGATAACACGGACGCGGCGTGACGGACCAATTCACGTCGGCGTACATGTTGAACCACCAAAACATTTTGGCGACCGAGTAATTGGGATCGCGGCGTCGAGCAGCGTCATAAACGCGTTCGCCCTGCACCAGCCGATTGGATTGTCGCCACAACCACACTTCCGAGAGGTCTCGAAAGTACCAGCCATTCGCGACGATTCCATGCTCGCGCGGCAGCAACCCGGTCAAGATTGTGGACTGAGCCGAGCAAGTCACCGCCGGCAACACCGTCCCCATCGGTCGAGCGAATCCTTCGCGAGCCAACTGACTCAAGTTCGGCGTATCCGGGCCGAGCATGTCGTAAGACAGTCCCACGACATTGATGACAACAAGCCGGCGAGGCATTTGAAGATTTCTTTCGCACCAAATGGCGTCTGCATGCTTATGAGTTCTGCGGCCGTACGACGGCAGCGAGGTCGTGCGAGTCGTAATATGGAATCGACAAGCAAGGAAAGCCCGTGTCGAAACATGGGATGACGATGTCGAACGCGAAGCGATCGAACTCGCAAACGGTGTTGCTTTCGAATGGCAGTTTCAACGACGGTGTGTTGCTTTCGACTGACAAGCACTCGTGATTCGACTGATTGTTGTCGCATGGAGTTTCATTCCGTACGGCATGGGTTCGGTTCCGGTGCGTCTCAGTCGCGGAGCGACTGAGCTACGTAGGTGAGTCGCTCCGCGACTTGTATTACGTGGGGATCAGCACGAAGCCCACCGATTCGCGGCATGGGATGGAGTCCCATGCGACTGGTCATCGACCACAACAGGAGATCAAGGATGATCCGCTGGCTGACTCTGATGCTGCATGCCGCTGTGATGGCAGTCGGGCTATCGAGTCGCGCAGACTCTGCCGAAGTCTCGCATCCGTGGCACGACGATGCCGCTTTGCATGCCGTGCAGTTTGTCGGCAGTCGAACCGGCTGGGCCGTCGGTGATCATGGCGTGGTCTGGCGAACCGAAGACAGTGGGCAGACATGGTCTCTGCAAAAGACGCCGACCGACGCCTCGCTGCACGGTGTATGTTTTCTGACAAACCAAATCGGTTGGGTCGTGGGTAGCGGCACTCAGCCATTCACGGGGCTGGGCTATGGAGTGATCCTCAAAACGGTCGACGGCGGTCGCACATGGACCGACAGCAAATCATCGGCAGCAAAGAAACCCAAGACATTCGGGAAGAAGACCAGCACCGCCGTAGTTCTCGATCAGCCCAAAAGTACCGATCACTTGCCGCCGCTGCGGTTCATCAAGTTCTTTGGAACGGAAGAAGGCATCGCCATTGGTGAAGCCACTGCCGCGTTTCCAACGGGCTGCCTCGCAACGATGGATGGCGGTGAAACATGGGAACCAATGAAGGGTGAACCGTCTGCCGGTTGGCTCGCGGCTGACTTTCGAGAAATCGAGCACGGCATCGTGGTCGGTGAGCGAGGCCGCATGGCGGTCGCCAACGACTTTGAAGTTGTGCGAACGCGCAACGATCGCCGCAGTTTGCGAGGCGTCCGTGCTGTCGACTTCGCTGATGGTCTCAATGCTTGGGCTGTCGGAGATGGCGGGTTGGTGTTGAAGACCAGCAACGGTGGCGTGTCTTGGGAAGCTCCGGCCAAACCTTTGCCGCAAGAAGTCAGCGTCTTCACAGACTTCAAAGCCGTGACGACGCGCGGCCCCAAACTTTGGATCGCCGGTAGTCCCGGTGGCCGAGTCTGGCATTCACCCGATGCTGGCCGCAGTTGGGTCGCTCAACCAACCGGACAGTCGCTGCCACTGCATGCGTTGGCGTTTGTGTCTGAGCAAGTGGGCTTCGCCGTCGGTGCGTTCGGGACGATCCTGCGTTCCGACGATGGCGGTGAAAGTTGGTCTGTTGTGCGTGGCGAGTCTCGTCGAGCCGCCATGCTGTCACTGCATGCTCGGCCCGAGCGAGTGCCGTTCAATGCTCTAACAAAGTACGCCGGAGAGAACGGCTATCGCGCGGTCAGCGTCATCGTTCCGCGCTGGGAAACGCTGAGCGATCGAGACTCGTCCGGCCCTATAGAGCGGCGAGCGAACGACGCGTTGCTGGTTGTGGGCGGTCAAACTGCTGAGCTTGGTTGGCGTTTACCGGTCACCTTGCCGGAAGTCGATCGCAGCGTCGATCGGCTGACCGAGGAATGGCAAAAGCAGACTGAAGGCCGGATGGTCGAGATCGTGATGTCGGACTTCGTGGCCAAGCTGCGACAGTGGCGACCAACCGTGGTGGTGCTTGATCAACCGGCAGCAGCCGACGCCGTTGGTCAGCTTGTCTTCGCGGGGGCCAAACGAGCGATCAACGATGCCGCCGATCCGACTCGCTTTCCCGAGCATGACGAACTCGCCGGCTTAAGTCCTTGGCGAGTCGAACGAGTCTGCGTGCAAGTCGACTCTCATGACTCCGCACGCATCATCATCGACCCGTTCGAGCCGTTGCCTCGGCTGAACTCCACCGTGCATCAGCTCGCGACCAGTGGCCGGTCCATGCTCTTCCCCACTTTTCAACGCACTCCGCAACGCGAGAGTTTCAATCTCGGCTTGGAAGCAGGACGACCAAGTACGGGAGCAGCCACGGCTGACGTGGTGATAACTGACACCACCAAGAACAGCGATGATGTCACCATTCAATTGGCGTCGGCTCGCGAGTTCTGGACGGGGCTGTCCTTACCAGCCAACTCGGACGCGCGACGTTCGCTGTTACCGCTGCCCGAGCATGAACTCGAGAAGCAACGCGACGCGGCTGTTCGGCAACGTAACTTCCGGGGGATCGTCGATCGGTATCTCGATCAACCCGACCGAGCGGCGCAGTTGTTGGCCGAACTTCGAGGAGCCTTGCAGAACCTGCCGAGATCTCAGGCGGCTTTGCAGTTGGTGCAATTGGCTGACGACCATCGTCGTCGTGGCCAATGGGAACTGGCCGAGGCCGTGCAGATCGAAATCATCAATCGCTACCCCGACGAACCAGCGGCGGCAGAAGCGATGCTCTGGCTGCTGCGGTTCTGGAGCAGCGAAGAGATGAGTTATCAGCGCAGTCGCAAAGTCGACTTGAAGGCTGGGCAGGTTACGACCGATCGCACGGCGTTGCTCAACAAGTTGCAGCAGTTGGTCGAGGTCGCCGGTCAACAGATTGATGATCCCCTGCGAGTCGCTCGCGAAACGATGCCAGATCTCAAGAACGACGTTACGTCGGTCTCGACCTTGCCATCGCAAGACGCCACGCAATGGAAACAGTACGCCGAACGAGTGTGGCTGATGCAAGCCGTGCAGCTCGCGCGGTTAATTCGCCAACGCAATCGTTCGCTCTTCGACACGCCTCAGGTGCAATTCCCGCTCGCCTCGGCATTGAGAAGAACGGGCATGAACACGGCTATCATGCAGCTCGTGCAAGACGATCCAAGTAGTCCGTTAGCGGGACTGCTCTCCAAGGAAACAATGCTCGCGCAAGCCTCGGGCGAGCAACTGCCGACTCAGTTCGCCAATTGCTCGCGAGCTGCCGCTCGTCCCCATTTGGATGGCATTCTGAGTGACGACTGCTGGCGCAACGCGAAAGAAATACGATTGGTCGCGGACACTCGGACGCCCACCGAGTTCAACGGCAGCTACCCCTTCGTGCTGCTTAGCTACGACACGCAGTTCTTGTACGTCGGAGCGAACATCCCTCGCTCTGTAGGAGTTCCGACAGACGGTCCACAGTACGCCGGACGCCAGCATGACGCCGATCTCTCGGGCTTTGATCGGCTCGACATCGCACTTGATGTGAACCGCGACTTCGCGACGAGCTATCACGTTCATGTCGATCAGCGCGGGCACGTGGCCGAGCAATGTTGGGAAGACCCCAACTGGAATCCCAAGTTGTTTGTCGCGGTCTCGAGTGAGCCCAATCACTGGCGCATGGAGCTCGCCATTCCCTTCTCGGAATTGCTGAGCAGCGCCCCCAACAACGAGTCCAGTTGGGGCATATCCATTACGCGCACGATCCCGCTTATCGCCACCGAGACATGGCCCGCTCGCAAAGAAGCGACCTCGATCGTCGAGCCCGGCATCGTGCGGTTCCGCTGAATCGCCCCGCGCTCTGCGTCATATCGATTAGATGACCTCTGCTTGAGGCCGGCTACTTCGTGGTTGCGACCGAACGGTCTGCTAAAGCAGCGACGCACCCAAGCTCTTGATCAAACCAAGTCCCAAGACCGCACACTTTTTACCGGCACACGAGTTGCGAAACGGCGAGCGACACACGCATCGGCGCGAATCGTCACTGCCTCTGACGCGGCAGTTTTCCACCAACCGGTAAAAGGGCATCGGTATGTTTCCCGTCTTAGTCACCCTCGCTGTCGCAGTCTTTGGAGTTGTCGTTCTCGCAATCTTTGCCACCGCCTCTGTTTTGGCTGAGGACGAAGGAGCACACCTGCGTCGCTCTCAGCAATGGCAACCGCCGCTGGCGGAAGGTTCTAAGCTCACCGATTGGGCCAAGAGCGTCGCTCGCATGATCGTGGCCGACGAACTCAAAGCCCCACCGACCGGACGTCTTCCCGTCCGTTTGATTCGTCAGCTCTATCAAGGCTTTGGCCGCACACTGCGACACATCGGCACATTCTCGGCGGGCGAACGACCAGCTCCGTGCGCTTCCGAGCCTGCGGCGACATTTGGAGTGACCGCCGTCGAAGCTCTGGCAGTTGCCGAGCACATTCGCGGCAACTGCGATGACCGAACTCGCCAAGAGATCCAGCGCCAGTTGGTCGAGAATCGTCTGCAACTCGAAGCCGTCGACACCACCAATGGATGCAAAGTGAAGTGCCCATTGCTGGCCGCTGACGGTATCTGTGCGGCCTTTGTACTACGTCCGCTGCACTGCCGCACGTGCTCCAGCTGCACGATGAAGGGCGGAGTTTTTCATCCCAGCCAAAGTGACGAACGACTGGCTGCTGAACTCGAACAAGGACTCTCCACGGCGCTCGCAGCCGAAGGACTCGACGGACAGGTTTATGAGTTCAACAGCGCATTTGAGATCGCACTCGGAACGCCTCGCGCGGCAGAGTGCTGGGCTAAGGGCGAACCGGTCTTCAATCAGTGTCGCCCAATTCACACTGGTCCGACTTCGTAGAGTTCATCCCTGAGCCCGGGCTATGAGATGACTCAGTTACTGAGGCATCGCGGCCTCGTTCTATAGTCAGCCAAAGATGATGGCAGGCACGCCGCTCCGAGCGGAGACCTATGCCCTCATCTTTGGCTTGCTGTGTTTTCAGGGGCGGCCCCTGAGGCTTCTTCAATAGCCGTTGTCAATTGGCCTGAGAATTCACGTGGGGCACGTTTTCAACGTGCCTGAATTCGAGTGAAACCAGCACGTTTAAAGCGTGCTCGACAAATCCTGGTGATGACTTCTTAACCGGCAACCTCAATTGCTCACTGCAGCTGCTGGCATCAAGTCCCGCGACGATTACGGAAGCGTCGGCTGCCCTCTTCGAGCAGTTTAACTTCGCTTTCCGTCAATGACGCTCGACCGTGTTCGTGCAGCTTCGCCAAGACTGCATCCAGTCGATCATCAAAAGAGCCAGTGACATCGCCATTGAAGTCTTCGTCCGGTCGAATGACTCGGAGATGCCGCGACGCGCCAAACTTGCGTTTCAACCACAGCCGTGGACGTGGCAATCGAGTCAGCATCGGCTCCAATCGCAGATTCCATTTCCAATACAGCCAGCCAAACGCAAAGCCTCCCAAGTGCGCGGCATGAGCCACGCCGCTCGCGAGCCTATCGCCAGCGAGTTGCTTCAGAATCGGGTGCATGTCGAAGATCACGTAGAAGAAGACCAACCAGCGGATCTCCAAAGGGAACACCCAGAAGATCATGATCGTCTGCCGCGGGTAATGAATCGCGTAGAGCATCATCGTCGCCATCACCGCGCCCGAAGCTCCAATCATTGAAGCGCCGTGACCATAAAGCTGGTCCAACGTCATGTACGTGAAGCTCGCGACCAACGCTCCACACAGATAGAAGAGCAAGAACTCGCGCGAGCCATACATGGCTTCCAACGTCTTGCCCCACCACCACAAGAACAGCATGTTGAAGACAATGTGTAAGACGTCCTCGCGATCGTGACAGAAAGCGCACGTCAGCAATCTCCAGACTTGCCCGTGCAGAACCTTGTCGCTGTCGAGCGACAGCCACTCTTGGACAACCGAGATACGCATCCCGTGCAGCAGCAACTCCATCCGATCATCCACATCCGGAGACTTCTCCTTCGAAGTCTCTTCTTTGAACTGAACCGACTTCGGATCCTCTTCTTCATGGCGTTGAGTTTGATGCTGGCCAACTCGCTTCATCATCTGCAGCAAGTCGTCTGGAGTAGCGTCTCGCGCCGAAAAGATCTGCAAGAAGTAGACGACGATGTTGATGACGATCAGCTTGAAACAAACCAAGTGCGAAGGGATTTCGCTGGTCGCGAATAGCCCCGTGTCAGAATCACCGCGGTAGTAATCGCGATTGTCGATGCCCATGAAGATGGTCTCGTGAAAAAGTTGGACGGTGTGATCTCAGCCCGAACACAACCAAGGGGGGGCGGAGCGGGGTTTGCGAATCTGGTCTTGAGTAGGGTGGGACAAGCGAGCGAATCGACTGGTGGGCCGGCGCTCGCCATCCCACTTTGATCGACATTCTGGCTGCCGTCGCAGTTTGGCTTAGCTGGCGCCGGCCCACCGATCCGTACGAGCTGGTCCGCACCCTACAAATTACAAACCCCGACACGCACTCCAACCGAGGTCAGGCAATCTGACGTCTGAGGAAATCTCCGTCGAGCACGTCTTCAGCGTGCACAAGGAAGACACCCTGCGCTGATGTAGTTCGCCTTACGCAGCGAGCCACACACGGCATCACCTAACCCTCAATCGCCGAGCCAATCGGCCACGGACAATCAGCGAGCGAGCGTCGCTTGAGTTAGAGCTCGATCGAGAACGTCGCTCCCCGAGAGCACTCGCGCGGCAATGTCGATGAACCGCACATCGCGACCATTAATCGTCGGCCTCGGCAACTTCACGACGTCTTTCAACGTGGCCACACACGCCTTCGCCTGATGCCGTTCCATGAGCTTTCCCAACGTATCGAGGTCTTGCTCGGAGTAATGATGGTGATCAGCGAACGCTCGGAAGCCGACCACATTCAAGCCCGCTTGCTGGCAGGTCGCGCGAAAAGCATCCGGGTTGCCAATCCCACAGAAGGCCACGACCGGGTCGTCTAGATGATCAACTAGCTCTCCAGAAAAGCTGCGCACGGACATCGGCTGGAATGCAACTTCCACCGGCTCGGTCTCTGGCCGCCAGCGATGCACGTCATTCCAAATCGCCTGCTTGGACTCGGCATCAAGCTGATCGGCACGCGTCAGAACCACGACGCCCGCTCGACGCAGTGCATCGATGGGCTCTCTTAGGAGACCTCGCGGCAGCAGCGCGCCATAGCCCCACGGATTCAATGCGTCGATCAGTACGACATCCAGATCACGCTGCAACCGGCGATGCTGAAAGGCGTCATCCGCGACGATCACATCTACTCGCTCGTTCGCCAGAAGCTGACGTACCGCGGTGACACGATCCGGGTTTTGCACATGCGGAGTCCCCACACAAAGCCGGTCGAGCACCAGCTTCTCATCGTTGACTCCCGCCACGGATCGATAGCCACGGCTAACAATCCCCGGTGCCTTTCCGCACCGCTTCAGCCAATCGACCACATACGCCACGAGCGGCGTTTTGCCGGTTCCCCCAGTGGTCAGATTGCCGATGCTAATGACCGGCACGCCCACTGCTTCAGATCGCTTCCAACCTCGATCAAACAGACCGTTGCGAGTCCGAACGACACAGCCATAACCCGCCGCCAGCACTCGCAAGCAACCGCGCATCACGCGCTCTTCGACCGTCGGATCAGGCCGAGAAATCAGTTGCAAGAATCGGGCTTCATCCATGAGCGAGTATCACAGAGAGTTCATGGAGTGCTTCGCTGAGCCAATGGCTCTCCCCTACGACGCCATCTTCAACTGCACTTCTTCAGCATTCAGCGACACGATGGCGATGCCAAGTTTGTCGGCGAGGTCTACGACTTCTTGACGGTCTAGCATGATGGTCATGCCACTCTCGATGGCGAGGCAGCGACCGCCGGCTTCATGCATGGTTTGGATGGTCTGCAGCCCAATCGTTGGCACGTCGAAGCGCATGTCTTGCTGAGGCTTCGCGACCTTCACCACGGTGAAGCCGCCACGTCGGCACAGCTCACCTGCTCGGCGAATGCAACGATCCGTTCCCTCAATGGCCTCCACAGCGATGACAGCCATGTCGTTCACAGCGATGGACTGTCCGATGTCCAATCGACCGAGTTCCTTGGCGGTGTCCCAACCAAATCGAATGTCTTTCCACTGAGCCGCAGTCGGCTTACGTCGAGTGAGGAATCCGTGTTGCACGAGAAGCTCCGGGCAATATTCCAAGGCGGAACCAAACGTCATGCGATCGCGCTCGAACTCGCGAATGACCGCAAGCAAGAGAGTGTCGTCCTTGCGGTTCTCGCGGACATACGAAAAGAAGAGATGAATCGTTCGCCAATCAGGCAACAAACGCAGCCAGCGTCGAGGCTGAAACAGAACCGTCTTTTCAATCTTGCCGGCCATCACGATGTGGCCAATTGAGTGTCGACGAAACGAAGAGATTGCTTTGCCAATCTTGGCCAGACCCACTTCTTCGTAGGAATGACAGATGGCCTGCAAGTCTTCCGCAGGTGCCATCCCCATCACGCCCACGCCATGCACGTAGTAGCCTCGTTGGCGCGCCGCTTCCGCGAACACGATTGGAAAGCGGCCTGCTCCGGCCAACAGTCCAATCCGCTCGGGGCGAGCTATGTCACCATCAGGACGATGCACTTTCATGTCTCGTTTAAGGGAACCTGAAGAGGAAGTGATGGAAGGCGTTCGAGCAGTGGAGCAAACTCCGCCTGCTGTCACGAGTTTGTTGAGGTGCGTGGTACTCACGCCGCTTCTGCTTGCGGATTAGCGGTCTTGGCTTCGAGCGTTGCGACCAATTTGGCGACTTGCTTTTCGAGGTCGCGCAGCTTGGTTCGCATCTCAGGCAACTTTTGCTCGGCCATCACAATCTTGAAGGCTTCGTCGTGTGGACGAGCGGGATATCCAACATGCGTTTCGCCAGCGGGGATGTCGCGATGCACTCCCGACTTAGCACCCAGCGTGCAGCCATCGCCCAGATGCACCTGATTGGCGATCCCCACTTGGCCGGCACAGCGAACGTAGTCGCCGGTTGTGGATGACCCCGAGAAGCCAACTTGAGATGCGAAGACGTTGTGTTTTCCGATCTCGCAGTTGTGAGCCACCATGACGAGGTTGTCGATCTTGGTGCCTTCGCCAATGACCGTCGGACCGATCATGCCGCGATCGATCGTCGCGCAAGCTCCGATCTCGACATCGTCATCGATGCGGACCGAGCCCAGTTGAGGAATCTTGTGGAAGCGACCGCCCTTGAAGCGGTAGCCAAAACCGTCGGCTCCAATGACAGCCGACGCGTGAATGATGACTCGATGACCGACGACCACATCGGGATAGACGACCGCGTTGGGATAGATCGTCGTGCCATCGCCGATCACCACACGCTCGCTGATCACGACTCCCGGATGAATGTCGCAGTTAGAACCAATGACAACATGCTCGCCGATGGAAGCACCGGGATAGACGTTGGTGTTCGATCCAATCTGAGCGGTCGAAGCAATGATTGCTCGATCCGAAAGACCAATCGTCGCGCGAGTCCGCTCGGGGCGGAACTGCTTCAGCACGGACACGAAGGCTTCGAGAACATCGTCAACGACAATGAAATTGAATGCGGCTCGCTGAGCTTCAGGAACTTCGGTCAGCTTCTTTTTGGCGACAAGAATCGCACCGGCCTTGGTGCGTTCGAGTTCGCGGACGCGCGTGTCGTCGCCCAAGAAGCTGATGCAGTTGCTCTCGGCTTTGCGAAGAGCTTGAGCGTCTTGAATAACGAGATTCGGATCGCCGAGCAGTTCACCTTGCAGGCGTGCGGCGAGAAATCCGATGGTCGCTTCCATGCGATTTTCCTTCGGTTGTGCGTCGAAAGAGGCTCGGTCACGACTTAGCCCAGCATCCTTGCGAGGCTATCTGCGGCGACCGGCGGGCGTTCTAAAGGAAGGCTGCAAAACGAGGCAAGACGTGTTTACCATCCCGCCCGCTTTGAACACTGTCGATGGGATGAAGCCTGCTGAACTCAGTCATCAGCGGATGATTTTCCAGGCGGTCTCACAGCCGCTAGTCGCAGCGGATTGATCCGAGACGCGACAGTTTTCCGACACATGAACCCCAGCAGCGAGTTGTCCAAGGCTCGTTGATCACTGCCCAGATCTCTGAAGGATTTGTCGAAATGGTCGTCCGTGGTATTCGAGGTGCAACCACCGTCAGCGTTGATTCATCGGCAGAGATCCTGGATGCAACGCGCGAGCTGCTCTTGGAACTGCTGCGAACAAACGGCATCACGGACAACGAAGAGATCGCGTCGATCATCTTCACAACGTCACCCGATTTGACGGCATCGTTCCCTGCCGAGGCCGCTCGGTTGTTGGGCATGAATCAAGTGCCGCTGCTGTGCGCCTCCGAGATCAATAAGCCCGGAGCAATGCCGCTCTGCATTCGAGTGCTCATCCACTGGAACACTGACAAGAAGCAGGCCGAGATCAATCACGTCTATCTGCGCGAAGCCAAGCGACTTCGTCCCGACGTGGCGTCGGCTCAGTAAGTCACGCCGTTGATGCGAGTCGCAGAGCGACTCGCCTACGTAGCTCAGTCGCTCCGCGACTGAGATTTAAGACTCGTCCCCAGGCTCTGCCTGGGAACGAGTTCGATTTGGCCTTACTTCAAACCCGCCAACGAGCTGACTTTCTTCGCGAAGGCCGACACTCGATGACGCCAAATGTTGTTGCGTGCGGCGGCTTCGTGCATGACCCAGTTGAGTTGGATCGAGCGACGCTCTCCCACGAACGGCTTGTGGCCGTGCCAGGCATTATCGCGGCAACGGAACGCGATCAGCGTGCCAGCTTGCGGAGCAATTTCAGCGAAGTAGTCGTCGATGTTGTTGGAATTCAACAACCTCAAACGACCGCCATCAGCACCCCAGTTTGTGTTGAGATAAACCAGCACGGTGATCAGCTTCGACGCACCGTCGGTATGAACTTGTCCGTCCTTCTGTCGAGTCTGACCGCGTACGGTCAACGTTGCCGGACGACCGGTGAGGTCCATCCCAAACTTCTCGGCAAACGCACCGCGAGTGCCGCTGCCGAGTAGCTCTTCGCTCATCTCGCGAAACGCCGATCCGTAAGTCAGTGAGTCGAGCGGGAAGCTGCCGCCTTGATCGATCTTCGGGAAGTCTCGAGCGATCGCTTCGAGTCCTTCAGGAGTCACAAAGCCTGGAAGCACGAGATGTTCGAAAGGCTCTTTGACCAACGGGGTCGCAGCGAGCTCATCAAATTGGAAGAACGACATTTTGGAATCCTTTCCATAGCCAAGAGGCGGGCGGCGGATGCTAGGTCTGCTCAGAAAACAGGGTCAATACGTGTCGCGCGGCTGTGACCTTGTCGCGGTCCTCCATCCGGTCTGGTCGGTTTGAGGTGCAACGATCAAGATTAGCAACAGTTCGTTTATCACTCGCTCTGTTGCTCTCACCCACTCACCGCCATGTTGCACTTGATCGATAAGAAGACGCTCGTTGCGTTGCTTGGTCCTGTTTCTGACCTGACGACGCCCGTCATTCTGGGGCTGTTTGCCCTGCATCTCTTGGCCTTCTTTGTGCTCGTCATTTGGGCCAGGACTCACCGGCGACTGCTTAAGTCCGCGATGGAGTCCTACACGCGAGGACTCAAGCACCAAAGCGTGCTCGATGCGACAGCTCATATCTCTGAGCAGATCGACGCGTTCCTCGCAGATGTCAGCGATGTGCTCGACGGCCCCGCGAACTCACCTGATCGCGAGATGTTGCGGCAGCGCATTCCGATTCTCGACGAGAAGCGCCGGTACTTCAGTTCGATGTTCTTCGACACGTGCTTCAACATCTGTCGCACGATGATCGAGGCTTATCCGTTGCTTGGAATTTTAGGTACATGCTTGGCGCTCGGCGTGGGGTTGGCCGCGCGAGACATGGCAGCGACCGCCGGAACATCCGCCGTCAGCGTACTTGTGACGCGACTCGGTGACGCCATTTGGGGAACGGTGACGGGCCTGTTAGCGACGGTCGTCTTGATGTTCCTCAACAGTCTGCTTGAGCCGGGCTTTCAACGCTTGGCCGAGAATCGTGCGCATGTCCGCGAGACAGTCGCGCGAGTGAAGCGTGAGCTGTTGGTCGGCGTGGAGGCCAAGTCATGAATCATCGTCGCGTCACGGTGCAACTTACGGCGCTGCTGGACTTGATGCTGATTCTGGTCTTCATGCAGTACATCGAAATCGATGAGCACGTCGTCGAACAACAACAAGCCGCCGATCAACGCGTCGCGACTGCCGAGCAAGAGCTGCGCGATGTTCGAGTCAATCACGACTTACTCGCCGCTGACCTCCAGAAGCGAGCGGCTGATCTCGACGAAGCACGCGCCGCGATCTCTCAGATGGAAGGCGATACCGAGAAGCTTCGCGAGCAGCGCGATCTGTTGGTGAGCGTGTTGCCGGATCTGTTCTCTCAACCCGAAGAGAAGATCAAGAAGTTGATGAGCACCACGCTGCCAGATGGAACGAAACACACACCCGAGCAACTCGACAAGCTCAAGCAAGAATTCCGCAAGCTCTCGCAACAACAGCCCGACGCCGCCATGCGTCATTTGATGACGTTCAACGAGATGAAGAAGCGGTGCGACTTGTGGCACTTGCATGTGCTGGAGTCGGGCTTGATCGCGATGGCTACGGAAAAGACGACCGTGAAGTTTCGAGCGGAGTCGGCCAGTTCGTTCGAGGAGACTTTATTCCAGCGCTACAAGAGCCTGTCTGACCCGAAGAGTCTGGTCATCATCTTGTTCTCTTATGGAGACATCGATTTCGGGGTCTATAAGGCCGTGAAGGACGGCTTGCCGTCGGCCACGCGTCGCATGGAACAAGACGCACTCGGACGCACTCGGTTTACGTTTCGCGAGATCGGGTTCTTTGAGACTCCGCCCATTGAGATTCCGTGACGGTTCGTCATGGCCGAGAATCCGAGTCCGAATCACGGTTCGTGAAACAGTTCGACTCGGCGACTTTCTCGTCGGCCAAGTTACGCGACCACAGACATCGCGGCGTCTATCCTGCTCAGCCTTCGGCAGACCACGCGAAGGCTTCGAATGTCTTTGCCAAGCCGCACCGTTCGTCGTCATGTGCTCCGCGAAGGAACGTCGTTTCGCACGCGACCAAGACGAACGATCGCAGCGCTTCTGGTCTGCTCCATTCCATCCACCTTCCGCCTTTCGCTCCTCATAAAGATCCACATGGCCCTGCTCTCTGTCCGCGACCTCAAACGCCAATTCGACACCGAGCCTGTCTTCACTGATGTCACATTCGATGTGCAACCGGGCGACCGCATTGGTCTCGTCGGCCCTAACGGAACCGGCAAGACCACGCTGATGCGCATTCTCGCCGGAGTCGATCACGAAGACTTTGGAGAGATCGAAAAGTCGCCTTCCGTGAAGGTTGCAATGCTCGAGCAGCATGTGGACCTCACGCGCGAACGCACCTTGTTCGAAGAGGCCAAGTCGGGGTTAGCCGAGCTGTATGCGCTGCAGGCCGAGTCGCAGACTCTGGCCAATCAATTCAGCCAGGTCACAGACGCCGCTGAGTCCACTCGCTTGCATGCACGCTACGACGCGGTGATGGCCGAGCTTGATCGACACAACGCGCACCACCTCGACCATCGCGTTGAGGCCGTGCTGTTTGGACTGGGCTTTCAGCGCGAGCAATTCGATCGCTCGATCACGCAGTTCAGCGGCGGCCAGCAGAACCGCATGTTGTTGGCTCGCATCCTGCTCTCTGAACCGGACCTGATGCTGCTCGACGAACCGACGAACCATCTCGACATCGCTGCGACCGAGTGGCTCGAAGACTACCTCGCTCGGTCCAACCAATCGCTGATCGTTATCAGCCACGACCGTTACTTCCTCGATCGAGTGACCAATCGCACGATCGAACTCTTCGAGCGTCGAGCGAACTTCTACAAAGGCAACTTCTCGGCGTATTGGCGACAGCGCGAAGAGCGGCAGGAGTTCCAACGCAAGGCGTTCGAGAAGCAGCAAGAGTACGTCGCACGCACGGAAGACTTCATTCGCCGCAACATCGCCGGCCAGAAGACCAATCAAGCCAAAGACCGCATCAAGAAGCTTGAGCGTGTGGAGAAGGTCGAACTCATCCGAGACGTGCAAGAGGTCCCGATGAACTTTGGCGAGCCGACTCGCACCGGCGATTGGGTCTTCGACGCTCAAGACCTCAGCAAAGGCTTCGGCGACCGCTCGCTCTTCAGCCACTTCACCATGCAGATCATGCGCGGCGATCGCATTGCAATCCTCGGCCCCAACGGCGCTGGCAAGACGACGTTACTGCGAACGTTGATCGGCGAACTGCCCCCTGACTCGGGCAAGTTGCGGTTTGGAACGGGCGTGAAACTCGCGTACTACGACCAGCAGCTTTCGAGCGTCGATCCTGAACTCAACGCCGTCGAAGCCGTCGTTCCTCCGAATCGTCCCGACTTCTTGGCACCTGCCGCACGATCTTTGTTGGCTCGCTTCGGCCTTTCGGGTGACATCGTCTTTCAGAAGATCGCTTACATGAGCGGTGGAGAACGCAGTCGCGTCGCGCTGGCGAAGTTGTCCGCTCAGAATGCCAACGTCCTGACGCTCGACGAACCAACGAACCACCTCGATCTGTGGGCTCGTCAGTCGCTGGAGAAGGCGCTGCAACAGTTCGACGGCACGATGATCTTCGTCAGCCACGACCGCTACTTCGTCGATCAATTGGCAACATCGGTCATCGTCTTTGAACCCGATGGCTGGCATCACTATGCCGGTAATTATTCCGACTATGTCGACCACATGAAGCGGCGCGAGGAAGAACGGAAGGTTGCTCAGCAAGCCGCCGAGGATGCCGCTGCCAAGAAAGGCAATCTTCCTGCCAACGCCGCCAAGTCTTCGAACGATCGACCGAAGCGCAAGCGTAAGTTTCCTTACCGCAAAGCTCCGGACATCGAACGCGAGATCGCTCAAACCGAACAGCAGCTTGGAGCTTTACAAGACGAGATGTCATCCCCGGCATCGCTGCGTGATGGCAATCGCATGAAACAAATCGCCACGGACTTCGAGACGCTGCAAGCCAAGCTCGCTCAACTTTACGAGCATTGGGAAGAGGCGTTGGAGTTGAACTAAGCCACTGGCGATCGTCATCGGCGAGTGGCGTTTTGAAGGCAACGTCTTCATCGTCCCTCGCCCCGATGACTCCGCAGTCTGAAACCCATGAGTCCCCTGAAGGTGAGAGTGACGATGGCCGATGTCGCGAAATCATGTCTGAGTCGACGTTTCCGAAAAAAGCCCGTGGGGCAGGTTTTCAACCTGCGAAACTGCTCCGAAAAAGGCAGGTTGAAAACCTGCCCCACAACGAAATGCGACGTTCGTCGAAATCTTCTGAGTGCGTGCGGCGGTTCGCTGATGCTGATTCTCGGCCTGACGCTGAATGCCGTCGGGGCTGATGAGTTCCGCGAGAAGGTCTTGCCCTTCGTGAAGACGTACTGCGTCGAGTGCCATGACTCCAAGAAGATGGAAGCGCAGCTCGATCTCACCAAGTACTCGTCGGCAGAGATGGTCGCCGCTGACTTTCGGCAGTGGGAGCACGTTGTCACGTTCGTCACCAAAGAAGAGATGCCGCCGCCAGACGCGAAGCAACCTACTCCCGCCGAACGCGCGGTTGTCCTGAAGGTGCTAGACCAGCTCGTGCTCGCTGAAGCTCGTAAGACTGCCGGTGATCCTGGAGTTGTCTTGCCGCGTCGCTTGAGTAACGCCGAATACAACAACGCCATCCGCGATCTGACTGGCGTTGATATCCGCCCGGCAGATTCATTCCCGGTCGACCCCGCGTCGGGCGAAGGCTTTTCGAATACCGGCGAGGCACTCGTCATGTCGCCGAACCTCTTCAAGAAGTACTACGCCGCTGCGCAGCAAGTCGCGGATCATGTGCTGCTCACGCCGACACGAATGGAGTTCGCTCCGCATCCCGTCGTGGCGTTTGCCGATCAGAAGAAGCTCACCGAGCAGGCCATCCTGAAGTTCTATGCCGACCATACTGTCGACTATCCGAGTTACCTCGCCGCAGCTTGGTCGTTCCAGCACCGTCCGAGTGCGCTGAAGGACTCGACGTTGGGAGACTGGGCGACTCAGCGCAAGCTCAGCCCAAAGTACCTGCAAGCCTTGTGGGACTTGTTACACACCCAAGACGCTCAAGGCGGCAGCCTCACGCAATGGTTGAGCAAGCGTTGGACGGCGTTGCCTGCACCACAGGTTGCCGGACAGATCGACAACCCGCCGCAGAACGAAATCCGAGCACTCGCGCAGGACATTCAGCGACTTAGCAAGTTGCTTTGCCAGCCAGAGACTGAAGCCATCGTTTCCAATGCCGGTAATGGTCCTGTTCAACACATCGATCGCCGTAAGAAAACCGCCGCCAGTCGCGACGCATTCAATCCTGCGGTCATCACCGACAACCGCCGCATCCATGCCGAGATCTCGAAGGTCGACGGCAAGACCTCGCGCATCGTGATTCGCACCGACGCCAGTGATGCCAGCTTGGTTGTGCTGAAGAATGTAACTTTGAGTACGTCGAACCCGCAGTCCTACAAGCTCAACGATCCACAGAAGAACGTCAGCCTGAAGACGGTGCTGGCCGAGCACGCACCCGACGAAATGAAGCGACTTAACTTGGGCGTGCATCCGCTGGGCCAAGCGATCGATGCCGACAGCCTCGTCGTGAAAGCCCCATCGATCCTGTCGATCGAACTTCCAACTCAAGCATTTGGTGATGCGCGTTCGAAGCACTTCTTCGCTGAGGCGAGTCTTGATCGGCAGAACTCGAAGTCCGGTCTGGTTGGGATCGTGGCTGCTGCGACTGAGCCTCAAGGTGATTGGCAAGCCGCTGCGTTGCCGCTCATCAATCCCGATCATCCCATCGCCAAAGACTTCGCAACGTCGGGCACCGCGTTCTGCAAACTGTTCCCCAACCGCTTCTACTTCGCTGATGACACACGCGGACTGTCAGCGGGCTTCCACTTGATTGAAGGCTTCTTTCGAGACGACCAACCGTTGTGCAAGTTGGTGCTCAGCGAGCCTGAGAATCAAGAACTCGATCGACTGTGGGACGAGCTGTCCTTCGTCACCGGCGTGACCGAGAAGATGTTGCGAGGCTTCGTCTTCTTTGAACGATCCGAGCGAAACTTCATGAAGCATCCCGACTTTGATTCCATCAAAGAGGAAGACCCGGAACTCACCAGTGACGCGACCTTACGGCGTTTCGAGCAGATCTATCTCGCTCGTTCGGGAGTGAAAGGCTCGGATGCAGAGATCCAAGCCAGTCCCGTGCATCACTTCTTCGAGGACATTCGCCAAAGCATCAATCGCCGCGCCGCTCAATGGCCAGCCGCCGCACCGATCTACCTGCGACGCCTGCAAGAGTTCGCGCGCATGGCATTTCGCCGACCACTGAGTTCAGACGAGCAAGCCAAGCTCACGGCGTTCTTCCAAGAAGCTGCCCGTCCGGAGTCACTTGGCATCGAGCAAGCAGTTCGAGCCAGCATCGTGCGCATCCTGGTCTCGCCCCACTTCTGTTACTTGGCCGACTCGGTGCCAGAAGGCGATACGATCAAGCCGCTGCCCGATCTCGCATTGGCTTCGCGACTGAGCTTCTTTCTCTGGTCGTCGATCCCCGATGCCGAACTCATGGCCGTCGCTGAAGCCGGGAAGCTCAACAACCCAGAGGCAATTCGATCGCAAACGCGACGCATGCTGCGCGATCCCAAAGTCAGCGGCTTCGCGGTGAACTTCTACGGACAGTGGCTCAACTATCGCGACTTCCGACAGACCGAAGCCGTCAATCGCACTGCGTTCCCGGCCTTCGACGATTCACTCAAGCAAGCGATGTTTGAAGAGCCAACTCGTCTGGTGTCACACATCTTACAGAACGATTTGCCAATCACGGATTTGCTCCAGAGCGATGCAACCTTCGTCAACAAGCGACTGGCTCAGCATTACGGCCTGCCCTTCAGCCAGGGCGCTGGCGATTGGCAACTCACAACCGGACTGAAGCAACAAGGACGCGGCGGCCTGCTGGGCATGGCAGTGTTCCTCACGAAGAACTCGCAACCGCAACGCACCAGCCCCGTCAAACGCGGCTTCTGGGTCGTTCACAAGTTGCTTGGCGAGCATATCCCTCCACCACCGCCGAACGTCGCCGTCTTGCCGGCCAAGGAAACCGACACCGACGGCAAGACGATCCGTCAGTTGCTCGCGCTGCATACCGAGGATTCCAAGTGTGCTCGTTGCCACTTGCGGTTTGATCCGATCGGTCTGGCGATGGAAGGCTTTGATTCGATTGGTCGAGCACGCTCGAAGGACTTGGCTGGACGAGCCATCGACAACGCCGTGCAACTGCCGACCGGCGAACAAGCTCGCGGTGTGGCCGAGTTCTCTGAGTACCTCGCCAAGCATCGCCGCAAGGACTTCACCAAGACGCTGGCTCGCAAGCTGTTGGGCTATGCCACCGGTCGATCCTTGCAACTGTCTGACCAAGTCTTGCTGGAAGAGATGGAAGCTGCACTCGTCGCCAACCAGGACCGAGCCACGCCACTCTTCGAAGCCATCACCACCAGCGACGTCTTCCGCCAACAGCGGTGTCGCTCGTTCGATGCTTCGAATTACTCCGCCACGGTGACAAAGCGGTAAGCGACAAAGTAATTCAACTTGGAGTGCTCCGGCTCGACGGAGCCCTCCCACTGTTGTCGCTGGAAAGGCTACGTCGCGAAGTTCCGATCGCAGACACAGCTCGGGCACTTCTCTACTTCACTCATTTGGTGAAGGAGAGAGGCCATCCGATGGAAGCCGCTGCTGGCGATGCAACCGCCATCTTTGTTGCGAGTCCAGTGCCGCTGAGTGGGAGGGCTCCGTCGAGCCGGAGCACTCCAGGTTTCGCTCGCATCATGGGATGTCGGGAGCGATGACGGACTGCGGCTTTTCGACGTTCCACCAACGATGCCATGCGGGTTCGTCGTAGCCGAAGTTTTGCTTCGTCAGCTTTCGCAGCGCGGTCAGCACTTCTTCGTTTTCCACATCGACTTGCACGGGGACAGAGCGTGTCACTTGGTTGGCGTTGCCGGGCGCGTAGATGAAGCCGTTTGGGAATTCTCCGCGCCGCCACGCATCGACGAGTTGATCCGGCAAGCCACTGGGATTCGGCAACTTGCCATCCAAGCGGGCTCCGACGGTTGGAACCGGCACTCGAATCGTGGTGCTATGTCTCGTCACCAGCGCGTTGATCAGAGCATTCACCGACGTTGCATCGCCCACGCGCGACAAACCCAAGCCTGCACGTCTCACGATGATGTTGCTGCGGTCGCGAAGGCCGCGCACAAAGATGGCTCGCGCGATCTCCGCTTGATCGGACTTCAAAGCGTTGAGTGCTTGCTCGCGAATGTCGCGGACATCTTCACGCAGAGCGAGCGTTGATAGTGGAACCGCTGCGGTCTGCCCGCCGATCTTGCTCAGCGTGTCCACAAACAATCGCCGCACATCCTCGTTCGCATGCTTACCAAGCAACTGCACCAAAGCGGGTACGGCATCGGGACTGCGGATTTCTCGCAGCGAGCCCAGACCTTCAGCTGCCTTGTCGACCTTGGGTCCGGTGGCGAGCTGCAACCACAGCCGCACCTTCGCGAACCATTCCTTCTCGGCCTGAGTTTGCTCGGCCTTCAGTTGCAGCGATTCGAGCTGAGTGATCGGGACATACTTGCCGTTGAGCTTCACAAAGCCTTGCTCGCGTTTGCGTTCCTCGACCTCTTCCTTGGTCAGCCATTCGCCGTCTTGTTGAGTATGCCCCAGCCCCAGGTGCGCCGCTTTATGTTCGGGATCGAAGTCGAGCACACGTTCGAGATGAGCTCGACGTTGGTCCGTCAGCCGATTCTCTTTGCACCACTCGGCCAACTCCCAATGTGCGGCCAACGTGTCTTCAAGCTCTTGTGCTCGGACTTCGTACTGCTCGAACTTGAGCGGTCGACGTAACGCTTCAACGACGTCTTCCTTGCCCACAACGACCAGCGTGCCGCTCATCAATTGCACTTCCAGCACATCACTCTTCGACTTGGCATCGGTCTTGATGGTGCCGCGCAGGATGCCGCCGCTCTTGAGTTGGACAACATCTGCCGAACTCGATTGGCACAAGCCGATCAGCATCAGACTGCTTAATGCGATTCGAATTCGAGACATGCCAGCGCCTCGTTGTTGTCAGAGCGTTGAGCTGCGACTCACTCTTTTACTTTGACGAGCAGGTCTGCGATGACGTCGTCCGTCGAGACGTTCTCTGCTTGTCCTTCAAAGTTCAGGATCATGCGATGGCGGAGCGTCGGCAAGGCGGCTGCCTGCAAATCTTCTCGCGACACATGAAACCGCTGATCCAACACGGCCATGATCTTGGCATACAGAATCAAAGCTTGAGCACCGCGAGGACTCGAACCGTATCGCACGTAGCGCTTCACTTTGTCGGTCGCGATCGCGTTCTCGGGATGCGTTGCCAACACAATGTTGATGGCCAGCTTGCGGACTTCATCAGCGATGGGAATCTGCCGCGCGAGCTGCCGCATCTCCATGATGCGAGCACCGGTGCAGACGGACTCGACATGTGGAGTCGACGTCGATGTGGTGCGATCGAGAATCGCAGCCAGATTCTCAGCCGACGGAAACTTGACCATCAACTTCGCGAGGAAACGATCCAGTTGCGCCTCTGGCAATGGGTACGTGCCTTCCATCTCCAGCGGGTTCTGAGTTGCCATGACAAGGAACGGCTCGGGCAAGCGATGCGTCTCGCCGCCGATGGTTACCGAGTGCTCTTGCATCGCTTCCAAGAGAGCCGACTGAGTCTTGGGAGTCGACCGGTTGATTTCATCTGCGAGCACGATGTTCCCGAAGATCGGTCCGCGCTGAAATTGGAAGCGGCGTACTCCGTCAGCTCCTTCAGCCAACACGTTGGTTCCGATCAAGTCAGCCGGCATCAAGTCCGGAGTGAATTGGACTCGTGAAAACTCGACGTGTAGGCATTCCGACAACGTCTTCACCAGCATCGTCTTGCCCAGCCCCGGAACTCCTTCCAGCAGCACATGTCCGCCGGCAATCAACGAGATCAACGTGCCAGTGATGATCTCGTTCTGACCGACGATGACTTTGCCAACTTCCTGCCTCAGCGTTTGGATGTCGGAACGAAACTGGTCGCATTCCTGCTTGAGGCGTTCGAGTTCGGGCATGCGGGACACTCCGGAATGAGCTGAATCAAAGATGTTCGACGGCCAAGGTGTGGGAGCGAGGTATAGCCTTCTGCAAGGCGTGCGTCTTGTGGTCCGACGTCTTAAGCAAAGGCATCGCTGCGACTGTGATCGCTTAGTTCCCCAAAGTCGGCGAAGTTCTGCCGAGACTTATGCAGCCGGCTGCGTCTGTGGTTTCTTTTGAATGGGTTATTCACCGGGAATTTCCTCCAGAACCGGACTTTCGATGGCGAATAGCAGCCCGCCCACACTTCGCCCAAAACGCAAACTAAGTTGGAGACGCTGAACTTAAACTTGCCAACGCATTTGGCGCACCTTTTTAGTTTATGAGTCTCAACATGATTGCTGCAGCCACCGGAATGGAAACGATCTTTGATCGCCAATCAGTCCTCGACATGGTTGATGGCGAAGTCGACTTCGTTTGCGAGTTGGTCGAACTCTTCTTGAATGACATCGACGCTCAGATCGACACCGTGAAGCAAGGCGTTTCTGCGGGGGACGCCAGCGTCGTGCAGAAGACGTGTCATCGGTTGAAGACAAGTGTCGGGAACCTGGGCGGCACACAAGCTCGTCCGGCTGTCGTTGAACTTGAGCAGCTCGCACGCAGCGGGACGCTGACCGGTGTCGAGCCGTTGCTTGACCAGTTCTTATCCGAGCTTTCGACCTTTAACTCCGCGCTGCATTCGTTCTTAAGCGAGACACGAGGCTAATCGTCTGATGAGTTTCGTGGGGGACGTTTTCAGCGTGCCCGAAATGACTGCGAAGCAAGCACGATAGAATGGTGCTCCTCGTGATCTTCAGTAGGGACCAATGACCGACAAGGACGCGACGCGGATCAACACCTAGAGCAATTGAGCCCAGCGAGCTGGCTTCACTGAAACAGCAAACGGCAATCTGAAAGCAGTCCGCTTGCAGCATCGCAATTAAGTACGCGTCCTCAAACGAAGAAGCGTCAGCGAGAATGACCAGACGAGACGACGTCTGAGATTCTCACTGACGCTTCTGTATTTGGCAGACTGTTCGATGTAGGAACTCTTTCAGTCTTTGCGAGTGCCACTCGACTGCGCGAAAACTACTACTTCTTGGCTGGTGCCGCAGCCGGCGCTGCAGGCTTGGCCGCACCCGCCGCAGGAGCAGCAGCCGGCGCTGCCGGTTTCGCAG
>OMIV01000141.1 GCA_900299185.1 Planctomycetaceae bacterium | reverse complement strand
GCAGCACGCCGCCACTGCGTTGCGGCGTGGGAGCTGCCCCGGTGGCGACAGAAGCTTTGGATGGAGCGCAGAACATGGAACGCATTTCGTCGAGCGCGACTTGACTGCGTTGGATGAGTTGCAGGTTGGTCCAGACTTGCTGCTTGAGGTCTTGGCATTGGATCTCTTGCCGTTTGAGCCATGCAACCGCGTCGGTGTATTGATCGAGTTTGATGCCGCCTTGAGGGTTGGCATGAGCCGCGAGCGACTTCAGCAACGACTTCACATCGGATGGCTTCAGGCCGATGCGGTTCGCGGATCGCAAGATGTCGGCACGCTTGGGATGCACTTGTCGCAGTTCGGCCTGGAGCATTTCTTCTCGCTTGGCCAACGCCAGCAACTCTTGAGTATCGAACTTGGCCGCCGAGACCAATCGCTGGGAGTAGATCTCGATCATGCCGTGCTCGATGCGGTCGAGCGTCTTGAGCAGCAGGACGATCTCGCGAAAGAGCGACGCGGCGGTGACTTGAGTTGGAGCAGCCATGCTTCGTCATCCTTGACGGCAGGTGGGCGCGGATTGAGTCGAGTCGAATCTCGGTGGCTTCCCAAGTCGTGCCGAGATGCGGCGGAACGTCTTCCTTCGTCGACATTGCCGGTTGTCCGACCTCGCTGTTTTCGGCATGTCCGCGACGCTCCCCGAAGCCTTCGCAATCGGACCAGCAAAACGCTGAAAGTTGGGAGGTAATTTGCCCACGAACGCAGTGCCGACGTTTCCGACAGAACTGGAAGAGCACTGTTTTGGCGTGCTTGTTTCAGGCTCGCCGCCATTCGTGTTGGATGGCTGCAAAGAACCGCTGTGAGCTAGCTCACGGTTAAGTGACATCGAACCTTGGGCTAGCGGTCAGCGGCTGATCGATCACAAGTTCCAACAGATATGGCGGAGAGTCGATTCATCCAGCGGGTAACAACGAGTCTTGATGAAAGCTCTCTGCGTTCTCCGCTGCTCCGCGGTGAGGAATTCTTTCACCGCCGAGCAGCAGAGAGCGCAGAGGAAAGGCCCGGTGGCCGAAATCCACGCCCGACTCGGCAGTTGCCTTTCCATCTCAAGAATCAGCACCGATGGCCGAGAACCCTTTTTCCATGTTCGATGAGAATCCTTAAACAAACTTGATGGGCTAGTAGCTCTCTGTGGTCGCAGTACGAATTCACTTCCGAGGGAGCACTTATGGCAGCGCATTTGGTCGCGCGATTTCGAGATGAACTGGCGAAACGCCGCACGAATGCGGCGGCCGGCGCCGTCGAGATCGTCGATGCATCGCTCAGTGCCGCTCAAGAGGTGGGTGCCAGCGATGTGCACCTAGTGCCGACCGCTGAAGGGCTCGACATGCTGTGGCGACTGGATGGCGTGCTGCATCCGGTGGAGCGTTTCGGCAAGGACGTCGCGAGCAACATCGTCGCGCGCTTGAAGGTGTTAGCCGAGCTGCTGACGTATCGCGTGGATGTGCCTCAAGAGGGACGCATTCGAGCTGCCACTCCAGCCGGTGTTGAGATGCGAGTGAGTTCGTATCCGACGCTCTTTGGCGAGAAGGCGGTCGTGCGATTGTTTGCCGGCGCGAGTTGTTATCGCCGCGTGGCCGATCTGGGTTTGCCGGACGATGCGTTGTCGGGGCTTAGCGATGTGCTGCTCGAGAGTGGCGGCGTGCTGGTCGTCAGCGGTCCGGCTGGCAGCGGCAAGACGACGACGATTTATGCTTGCTTGCGAGAATTGGTAGACAAGTTCGGGGCGGCTCGCAGTCTTGTCTCTCTGGAAGATCCGATTGAAGCCGTCATTCCGGGGGTTGCTCAATCGCAGATCAACTCGACGGCAGGCTTCGACTACGCGACCGGATTGAAGTCGCTGATGCGGCAAGACCCGGAAGTGATTTTGGTGGGCGAGATTCACGATCAACTGACCGCCGAGACCGTCTTTCAGGCGGCACTGACGGGTCACTTGGTGCTGACAACGTTTCATGCAGGTAGCGCGGCTGGCGCGATCTGTCGGCTGAGCGATATGGGCATCGAACCTTATCTCCTGCGAACGGGCTTGCTGGGCATCTTGAGTCAGAGGTTGGCTCGGAGGCTGTGTGAGTGCTCGCGCGAGTCAGTGGATGAGGCCGACAAACTCGGCATGGCGGTGTCGCGCTGCCAGGTGGCACTGGGGTGCGAGTCTTGTCGGAGCACTGGTTATCGAGGTCGCCTGCTGCTGGCAGAATTCTTACGGACAGAGGACTCGACGATTGGCAAAGCGATCTTGTCGCGGAGCGATGCGGACGAGTTGGAGACATTGGCGATTCAATGCGGCATGAAGTCTCGGTGGGTTCATGCGGCGAGTGCGATCGAAGCCGGACTGACGAGCGCCGCTGAAGTGCGGCGCGTGTTCGGATTTGGAAAGAAGGCGGAGTGATGGCTTCAACGTCCCGAGTAAAGCTCGACGATTTACTGGCTCTCAACGATGAGATCGCTGGGCTGGTGCGAGCTGGCTTGCCGCTTGATCTTGGGTTGCGGCAGTTATCGAGTTCGACGCTCGGTGGTTTGTCGGTCTTATCGAAACGCATTGCTGAGCGAGTCGCGATTGGTGCGTCGCTCGAACAAGCCCTGCGTGAAGAGGGCGATCACATTCCGGCGATCTATCTGGCGGTGTTGGAAGCGGGGATGAAGTCCGGTCGCTTGGCCGAAGCTCTGGCGTTGGTTTCAACGCTCGCTCGTTCGCTGTTAGAGCTACATCGCCGCGTGGTACTGGCATTGGTCTATCCCGGCTTGGTGCTGGCCTTCGGCTATGTGTTGTTCGTCGGGATCATCTTCGTGTTTGTGCCGACGCTGACTCAGACCTACGAGTCCATTCGGATGACGCCCAGCTTCTTCGCTCAATGTTTGGTGTCGCTCCATGCGACGGTCCATGTGTGGGGGCCGCTGATGCCAGTGCTGGCCATCGTGGCTTGGCTGGTGATGGGACAACTTTCGAAGGGTTACGCGGCGGGTTCGTTGGGACGGTTGACGTCGAGCCGCGTGCATCAGTTCGCTTGGCTCCCTTGGATGCCGCCGATCGTGCGTAATTTTGATTACGCAGCTTTTTCGCAACTGCTGCGGCTCTTGATTCAGCACGAGACCCCATTGCCCGAGGCTCTGTTGATTGCCGGACATGCGACAGGGAACGCCAGCTTGGCACGGTCTGTCGAGAACATCGCTGAGGATGTGCGACGTGGCCGAGCTCTGGCAGAGACCGTCAATCGAGAGCACCGCTTACCGCCGTTCTTGCGAGCGATGCTCATCATGGGCGAGCGCTATCAGACATTGGATTCAACGTTGGCTCAGACCAGCGATGTCTATCACCGGCGTGCCGAACGCTACGTGCATTTTTCACGAGTCATCCTGCCCGTGCTTCTGACGGTCGTCATCGGCGGTGGCATCACGCTTTGTTACGCGATCGGTCTGCTCGGTCCGGTGCGAGAGCTGCTCGAACAACTCGCCAGCCCCGCCATTGAACGCGGATAGCTTTGATTGCTGCCATGAGCTTCTGTCGGATTTATTACTCACTTCAATCGAGTCTGCGATGCCAGTCTTCAAATACCACGCGATCGACCTGTCGGGCCGAGTCTCTTCGGGAGAAGTGACGGCGGACGATGAAGCGGCAGCTTGCGAGCAATTGCGATCGCTCGGCCTGTCGGTCACGACGATGCATGAGTTCGTGGCGCCGCATGATGTCTCGCCAAACCCTGTGTCGTTGAGTCCTGCCGACCAACTGGAATTTGCACGGTAAGTGGGCGACTTGGTGTCAGCTCGCGTGCCGTTGCCGATTGGTTTGCGAGCCTTGGCCGAAGAAGTTCCGTCATCGTCTTTAAGCCAAGTCTTCTTGGGAATGAGCCAAGACTTGGAAGCGGGCATTGCGGAAGAGCAGGTGTTTTCTCGCTGGTCTTCGCAGTTGCCGACTTACGTCACGGGGATGATTCACGCGAGCAACCAGGCTCGTGGTTTGGGCCAGGGACTGTTGTTGTTTGCGGACTATCTCCGGCAACGCAGTCAGTTTCGTCAGTTGCAATTCGAATCGTTGCTTTATCCCATCACGGTGGTCGTTGTGATTGGGTTGCTGTGCTGTTTCTTACTGGCAGCCATCGTGCCGCAATTTGGATCGATCTTCGCAGGCTTTGGCGTGGAGCTGCCCAGCGTCACGGTGGTGCTGCTCGGCATGTCCAACTTACTCCTGACATCCTGGCCGCTGTTGTTTGTGATCCCGATCGGACTCGTGTGGGCATTTCGAATGCTACTGCGGATTCCGAACATGGTTCAGCTTCTCTACCTGGTTCCGTTCTATGGACCGATTCTCCGCTTTCGAGGTCTGTCGGACTTTTCGATGTTGCTGTCGATGATGATCCGGAACGGAGTGCGTTTGCCCGAAGCATTGAGGCTCGCTGGTGAAGGTTCGACGGACAGCAACATTCGGCAAGGAGCTTTGGAACTCACCACCTTGGTTCAATCGGGGCTTTCGCTTTCAGAGGCTGCTGCATCGTTACCGCACTTTGGCCTGGAGTTCGTGCGTACTGTTTCTCTCGGACGAAGCGATTCCGAGTTGTGCGAGTCGTTGCGAGTGTCGTGCGATCAATTCACCACTCAGACGGGACTGCGATTGCGATTGTTTGTGTTAGCGATGGAGCCGTTGTTGATCGTGGGCAGCGGCTTCTTTGTTGGCTTTGTCGTGCTCTCGTTGTTCATGCCGTTGATCAAGTTGCTGAATGACTTGTCGTGACGGCGGGGCTTGTGGTTGTTGTCGGATCGCACGCTGACAACGAGTGACCTCGCTCAAGCTGATATTCGTTGGCGACTACATCCGCGCTGTTGAGCGTCTCGCGGCAACACTCTGGTTGAACTTGTTGTTCTTGAAGGAATCGTTCGGTGACGAACTCAGACTTCCAATTCTTTGTGGCACTGATCGGTGGCTTGGCTTGGCCGCTGTATGGTGTTGTTAGTTCGTTTGCATTGAACGTTCCGCAACGAGCAACGCCTCAGAACGCACGCCTGCTAGCGCGAGAGATGCGACTGGCCGGAGTCATCCTGCTCGCGCTCGCGCTGCTGTTGGGAGTTCTGCTGCTTGCCGGAGTTGCTTCGTCGCTCGCTCATACTCAGGGCGTGTCCTCCTATCGGCCCGTCGGTGTCTCGTTCGGAGTGTGGTTAGAAGGCTATCCCGGTTGGTTGCTCTCGGGCATGGGGGCGGTCATTTGTGGTGCACTGGGACTGGTCGTCGTGTTGCAGGCTGATCGGCTGCGACGCACTGGGATCGACTCCGATTTCGAACCCGCTTCGATCATTGAGAGATGCGACACCGCGAAACGCTGCCTGGGCTGGGGGCACGGTTTAATGGCTGTGCTCTGCTCGATCTTCTTCTTCCCTTTCCTGATCGTCTTGTTGATTGCTGTTGTGGCTTGGCTGCCGATGGGGCTGCTGGTTGGTCGCGGTCGACGACATAGCCAACTACTCATGGTGTTATCGATTGCCATGAAACATGACCGACCAATCGCCAACGAAGTGAGTAGCTACGCGACGACAACTCGGGGGACTGAGCGGGTCATGCTGCTGTTGCTCGCCAAGCATCTGCATGCTGGCCAGACCTTGGGCGAGGCGCTGCGAGCGGTGCCGGGACTCTTGCCAGATTGGTTCGTGGCCGAGATTCGTGCAGCTGAGTCCAATGGCTGCTTACAGCAAACACTCTCTCGGCTGATTCAGCGTCAGTTCGATACTCTGAACGATGACCACTCTCACGCCACCGTTTCTGGTTGGTTGGCCTATGGAGTTGCCTACGGTGCCGCCGCGCTGTTCTTAGTGGGGTTCTTGATGGTCTTCATCGTCCCCAAGTTCAAGAGGATTTTTGAAGGCTTCGGAACGGAGCTGCCTCAGGCCACGAGTTTGTTGATTGAGGTCTCGGATTTGATCGCCTCGTATTGGTTTGTTTGTTGCCCGATCATCGTGATCGCTGGGTACGCAGCGAAGGAGTGCATGCGAGGGGAAGCTTCGGGGTGGAAGTCGCTGCGGCTTTCATTCCTGCACCGGCTGTTTCTCTCATTAGACGTGCCTGACATCTTGCGGCAACTGAGTGGAGTCGTTGCTACAGGTCGACCGCTGCCGGATGGCATTGCCGCGTTAGCACGTTACCACTTTCGTCCATCGATTCGTCGAGCGTTGGAGCAGGTTGCTGCAGGTGCCGAGACAGGAGCAGATGCCTTTGAAGCACTGCGACAGCAACGCTTCATCTCGGCCAGTGACGTGAAGTTCCTGGCTACCGCGAGACAGGCCGGCAACCTGAGCTGGGCCTTGATGGAACTCGCCGAACTGCGAGAGCGACGCTTCTCATATCGGCAGCGGCTCTGGGCCGAACTGCTCCGCCCGGTGCCGGTCATGATCGGTGCCGTCTTCGTGTTGTGTCTTGCGCTGGGCTTCTTCATGCCCTTGATCAAGTTGTTGAATGACCTGTCATAGATCCGCGTGTTTGCAACGCGGTTCTCTTTGGCCCGATGGCTCGGCTGATTCGCACGGCGAACGTTGCCGCTGGGAAGCCACTTCGAAAAGACATTTTGAATTGCCTCGGTGAGGCCCAACTCGTTGAACAAAACTCATGTTTCACAATCTCTCGCACTCTCGAAGCCAAGCCGAACAACGACTCGACGCTCGCTCGCAGCGGGTTCAGCTTGGAGCTGTTGGAACGCGCTGCTCTTGGCTCGGTCGCAATTCAGTCACTCGCTCGGGCAGCTTGCTGATCGAAGTGATGGTCAGCGTCACGTTGGTGGGGCTGCTGTTGAGCGTGACTGTTCCGCTGATGAAGTCGGCCAATGAATCGCGACGGCTGACTGATCAACGCCGCACCGCGCTGCAGGAGTTAGGCAATCTCATGGAGCAAGTGGCGTCATGGCCGCGCGAACGAGTGACGTTAGAGAACGTCGCGAAGTTGTCGCTCAGTGACGAGACGAAGGCGGCGTTGCCTGAGGCCAAGTTAATCACCAAAGCCACCACGCAATCCGAGCCAAGCGGCGCGGTGAAGATTGAACTGAGTCTCGACTGGGACCAGCTCGGTAAGTCCGATACTCGATCCGTAAACCTCACGAGCTGGATGGCGGGTAAACCGTGAACTGTCGGGTGCGAGTCGCCTACGTAGCTCAGTCGCTCCGCGACTGAGATTGGCCATTCGAACTCCGCAGAATTGCAGCAACGTCTCACTGTCCTACTTCGAAAGTTCTCATCATGCGTTGGCAACAACGTCATTCACCACCACTCGCACGCAGCGGTATCACGCTCATTGAGTGCTTGGTGGTGATCACGATCTTGAGCGTACTGATGGCGCTCGTGGGCTCGATCTTGTTTCGCGTCTATCGGCAACAGTCACTGCTCACCGTGGCCACTCATCAGAGCAGCACGTGGTTGCGATTGGCTCGCGCGTTGAGGTCCGACTTGCATGCCGCAGCTCAAGTGAGTGTGAGTGGCGATAACAACTCTCAATTGACCTTCAATTTGGGGCCAGATGCCGTCACCTGGTCCATCAAGGGCGATCGAGTGCGTCGAGCTTCTAAAGCCAGCAACGGCACTGGTGAGTCGATCGGCACAGAAAGCTTTGTGCTGCCGCGTGCTGGCTTGAAGTTCGAACTTTCAGGCTCCGACAACCGGCAGTTGGTAAAGCTGATTGCCACTGCGCCAACGCAAACAGATGACGGTCAGCCAGCGGCTCATGGCACGATTGAAGGTGCCGTGGGACTCGATCGTCGTTGGGAAGGAGGCCAGCCATGAGAAGTCATCGAGGCTTAAACGTGGCTCGTGCTTCTGGCCGTCGATTGCTGACTGGTCAACCGACTGCAACGGGTGACCGAGCCGGAGCAACTGCTGTCATCGTTGTTACAGCGCTGGTCATCGTTGGGCTGGCGGCCGCCGCGCTCGTGAAGACGGTGGGCTTGCAACGGCACGTCGTTCAGGCCGAGTCCTCGCGACTGCAAGCCGAATGGCTCGCAACTTCGGGGGCTCAACGAGCGGCTCTCTCTCTGCAAGCTAAGTCGGAATATGCCGGAGAAGTTTGGGACGTGTCGGCAGAGGAACTCGGTCGGGCTCATGGAGCGCGAGTCGAGATCAAAGTCAGTCCCGATCCTGAAGCGGCGAACCGGCGTCGCGTTGTGATCCATGTGGAACTCTCGCCGGGATCAGAGCCGGAAGCTCGCATCACTCGCGAAGTGCGAGTGAGTGTGGGCGAACCGCAAAAGTAAGAACTGTGCCACAGACCGAAACGCGATATGGCACTTCGCTGTCTCTCAAACTCTGAATCATCACCCTCTCTTATGGAGAACGTCTCATGCCCAATCTGCAGTCTCAGTCGCGTGCTCGTCGCGGCTTTACGTTGATCGAACTCTTGGTGGTTATCGCCATCATCGCTGTGCTGGTGGCGCTGCTGTTGCCGGCAGTGCAGCAAGCTCGCGAGGCCGCGCGGCGAGCATCCTGCAAGAACAACATCGTTCAGATGGTGTTGGCCATGCACAACTACGAGATGGTTTACGAGACCTTGCCACCGGGGTGCGTGAATCCAACGGGGCCGATCGAATCCAAACCCGAAGGGTATCACGTCTCTTGGACGGTGCAGATCCTGCCGTATGTCGACCAGATCAATCTGTTTAAGCACTTTGATTTCAAGAAGGGCGTCTACGAGCAGAGCGATACGCTGAAGAATGTGCGTCTGAGAATTTACTCGTGCCCCTCTGAGTGGCATCCACATGGCGAGCAGACCGCCAGCTACGCAGGTAATCAAGGTGGCGAAGAGACGGCGATTGACGTGAAGAATGGCGGCCTCCTGTTCCTCAATAGCCACGTCACCATGCGGGAAATTAGCGATGGGGCATCCAACACGTTGTTGATTGGCGAGAAGGTCATCGTCGAGAACGAGCAACAGTGGTTTGCTGGCACTCGTTCGACGATTCGCAATTCGGGAAGTCTGCCCAACAGCCTGTATCGCAACACGCTTTACAACGGAAATGGGCCAACGAAGAAGTCGCCCGAAAAGTTTGACGATCCGAAGTATGTGGGCGGTTTCAGCAGCTTTCACGTCGGCGGCGCGCATTTCGGCTTTGCGGACGGACGGGTGCAATTCATCCAAGATAGCATCGATCAAATTCTGTTTTCGCAATTGGGCGAACGAGCTGATGGCCAGTTGATGGTGGGCGACCTCCCGTGAGCCGTCGCAATGGAATCGACGAGCTCAACTCATGAGCCCGAAGCCCCACTCGATCCCAGGAGCTTGTCCGAGAAGTGGGATAGGCATCCTGCCTGTCAGCTTAGGCAATCGAATTTGTAATAATGCTGACAGGCTGGAAGCCGATCTCACGGCCTATTCGGACACGCTCTTTCGCTCCGCCAGGGAAGGATGTTTCGACGGATCCCCAGCTGCTTCTACTCCGAGAGTGATTGAGCAACGTCGGTGCGATAAGCGGTGAGGCCGGGCAGGATGCCGACGCAGCTTCCGAGGATGAGCAGGACCGGGAAGATCACCAGTTCGAGTGGTTCGAACTTCCACGGATCCAGCACTAAGCCCGCTCGGACTTCGACGATTGGGGCTGCAATCAGCACGAGCCCGTGACCTAGGATCAATCCCAGCAAGCCACCGCCGAGGCACAGCAGCATGGCCTCACTGAGGATGATGCCGAAGACGGTACCTCGGTGTGCTCCGAGCGACCGCATGATGGCGATCTCGCGGCGGCGATCCGACATCGAGTTGTAGATGCTCACAAAGATGCCAATGCCTGCGACCACCACGATGAGTCCCGTAAGGACCAACAACACCATCTGCACGTTGCCAACGAGGTCATTCATCAGCCGAGCCATCACCGGGATCGGGTTAACGGCCTGAGCGATCTTGCCTTCGTTGAGTCGGTTCGTCAGGAAGATGGACTGCGGCCCATTCTTGGTGCGAACGAAGATGTAAGAGACCTCTTTCAAATCGTCCGGCACCTTATGCAGATGCTGGTGACCGTCTCCGTGGTTGTGGCCGCTGTGGTCGGCTGACTTGATGAGCCGCCGCTCTTGTTCGGGGCTGACGTCGTAGCCGAAGTCTCGCAATCGCTTGATGGCTTCTTGCGGCGGCTTTTCGTGGCCAGCCAGCATGAAGAAGCCCTCGATGTTGCAGAACACAGTCTTGTCATTCGCTGTACCGGTAGGGGCCAAGATGCCGACGACCGTGAAGACTTCGTCGTGCTTGTGGTCGCTCTCTGCGCCGCCGTGAATGATCTTGAAGGTGCTGCCGAGCTTCCAATTATTGCCCTCGGCAACTCGATGACCGATGACCGCATCGAACGGCTTTTGAGGCAGAGTGCCTTTGATTCCGAAGCGGCGGCCAGGCACGTAGTCGATGGTGAAGAAGTCTGGTGTCGTGCCGATGATGGGAAAGGCACCTTCTTCCGTGACGTCACCCATCGTGATGGGAATGGCGCTTTCGATCCAATCGGCCCACTCTTGGTCCTTGCCCAGCAAGGTGTCTTTATAGAAACGGTAGGGCAGCGGCTCGCCTGCTTTGCCGACTCGATAGATGGCGCTCAGCACCATGCCTAAGTCGCTGCCTTTGGGGCCGACAACTAGCCCAACTCCCACCGCTCGCTGACTGAAGGTTTCCCCGACGATGCCATGAATCACCAGCACCGCGATCATCATCATGATGCCTAGTGCAACGCTAAGTGCTGTGAGCGACGACGCCAAAGATCGGTATCGCAAAGTCTTGAAGGCGATCGTAACGAGATTCATACACCGGACTCCGAAGGTCTATCAGGCGAGCACAATGAAGCGATCGTGCTGTGGGGTGAGTGGTCTTAATTCAAAACACGAGTCGAGCTTGGGGCATCTTGATGGATGAGTTTCATGATCGTTGGTCGTAGCCCGCGAGCAAGAGACTGAGTCATCGGACTTCGCACTCCAGACACGGCTTCAGAGCACCAACGCCGGAGACTCATCAGTTCAAGACTCCGCAGGTTGGGCACTCTACGTCAGGCCGATCTGTTTCTGGAGGAAGTGTTTTTGGAAGTTAACCAATCACGGCTTCCACCAGCCTGCATCGAGATGAGCCCGTCGGAGAAATGTTGATCTCATCCAGCTTTCTCGAACGCTGCTGCGCGAGCAGGATTGGCAACGCTATCGTTCGCCGAGTTCTGTCTCTTGGCTGCAAAGGTTGGTGTTTATGTTCGAACGACCGAGTGTGATGGCGAGTTGCTCTCCCCGACGAATGGTCGCTCAATCGGCCTTGGCTGTGTTGGTGATGTTCGGACTGTCTGGTTCGATCCGCGCGGGCGAGTTGCGATCGTTCGGGAACGACTCGCAGACCGGAACATCGCAGGCCGTCAGAGTCGGCGGACTCTCGCTGATTCAGACGACTCAGCTCTTGGCAATCGACCAACAGAGCTTGGTCGTCGCTGCAGGCGATATCGGCGAGCAAACTCGGTACGTGCTGAAGCTCGCTGACGATGTTCTCCAAACGCAGGGCACCAGTCTGGCACACGCCGTTAAGTTGAATGTCTATCTGGCTCGCAGCAGTGATCGAGCCGCTGTGGACGCGATCCTGGCCAAGCAATTCACGGGCGAAGTTCGCCCCGCAGCTTGCTTCGTGACGACATCGCTTCCGAAGGCAGGTTGCTTGGTTGGGCTGGATGTCATCGCCGCGAGGCCCACGCTGAAGGATGGTCCGTCGCACGCGATTCGGCTTGCTCGTTATCCCGGTCCAGAACGGCATGCGGCGGCGTTGCCGGTTGGTGCTCGAGTCTACGTTTCGGGGCAAGCTGAGAAGGGTGAAGATCTCGCGGTCGCAACTCGCGCAACGCTGGCCAGTTTGCGGAAGACGCTGGAGTTCCTGGGCCTACAGAGCCGCGATGTCGTGCAAGTGAAGTCGTTCGTGAATCCGAAGTCCGTGCTTGGTGCTGGTGCTGCATCGTCGCATCGCGCTGACATCGATGTCGTGCGCGGTGAGGTCTCCAAGTTCTTTGGCGCCGATGTGCCGCCTCTGGCTTTCGTGGATTGGAGCTTGCCGCTGATTGAGATCGAACTCGTCGTCGCCGCGGGGCCAGAACGAGACGGGGCTGCGATTGAGTATCTCACTCCTCCGGGAATGTCTGCGTCTCCAATCTTTGCGCGAGTGACTCGCATCAATCGCGGACCGACGATCTTCTTGTCGGGGCAATATGGGAATGATCGCTCGGATGCGACTCGCGAAGTGGAATCGTTGTTCCAGGAGATGGAGCAACTCTTGAAGCTGTCCGGCTCTGACTTGAGGCACATGGCCAAAGCGACCTACTACGTGGCGAGCGATGACACGAGTAAAAGTCTTAACGCGGTGAGGCCGAAGATTTATGACCCGCAGCGACCACCAGCAGCTTCGAAAGCTGTGGTCTTGGGAGCAGGGCGGACTGATCGCGATATCGTGATCGACATGATCGCGGTGCCGTCGAGTGAGTCTCGTTGATCCATCCGAGGACTATGTGGGAATTGTTCCAGTCAAGTCGCGCCGTGGCTCACTTGCTAAGAGGCAATCATGTGGTGGATGTGGATTTGGTTGTTGGTGCCGGTCTTGATGATTGGGGCCGTCGTCTCGTTCATGGCGTTTGGAGTTGGGTTTGGTGCGAATGCACTCGCCGATGCCGAGCTCGAAGATGCGACGCTGAAGTGTTTTCATTGCGGTCATGAAACCAGTGTCGGCCGCAAGCAGTGCGAATACTGTGGTAAGGAACTGCAATCATGATGATCGGTGCTCCAATTCTTGGGCTGTTCATTCTGTCGATCATCGGAATTCCGTTGCTGCTGATTGCCGGAAGGTTTTTCGCTGGCAAACGCGGAGCTGGCTCGGCGGACTCGATGCCGGTGGCACATGGCATGACCCTGAATTGTCCGCATTGCGGCAGCGAGACCGCAGCCGATCGCCCGAACTGCAAACAGTGCGGCGCTGAGATTTAGAAATCGAGCTCGCCATCGAACGCAGATTGTCGGCTGAGTGACGCCGTCTTCGAGGACTTGATAAGCGTTGAACCGAATGCCTTACGGAGTTGCTTTGTCATTGAGCTTTAGGTCATCAGCGCTGATCGCGACGTCGATGCCAGACGTTGGAATGTCGCGACCGATCGTCCACAAGACCGCCTGCAGGACGACGCGGCGATAAGACTCGTGCTTCCAATTGTCGTGGAAGTGCAGGCCGCTGAAGCCGAATGAGCGGCCACCGGCAGGACGCTCCCAACTCCACGCGACGGGATAGGTCTGACCTTCGATGGTCACTTGGAGCAACGGTTCGTGTTTGGTGGCTGGCTGAGGCCACTTGAGCTGGTAGTAGAACTCGTCTTGCACCTTCAGCGGTGCGACTCCGCGCACGATCGGATGAGTATTGCTGGCGAGTTCGAGCTGCGTTTCGAGAACCTTGTAGCGTCGGTCTGGACCGCCATGACATCCGCCAAAGAGGTCCACGAAGGCTGGAATGTCGACCGCGTCCTTGGTGCCCATTCCCCAATGCAAGACAGATAAGCCGCCGCCGCGTTGAGCTAAGGCTTGAAAGGCCGCGAGTCGTTGCGGGGTCGCCTGAATCCACTTCGCTCCTTGCGACACAAACAACACAACTGCGTCTGCGCCGTCTAACAACATGGGACCGTTGGCCCACTCATCATCAGCACTCACGACGATGGTTTGCACCTTTGGCTGGCGGCTGAGGAGCTTGGCCACGATCCGAGTACCAGCTCGGTATTCGTGGGTTGTCGGCGGATGTCCGTCCGGGCCTTGGCCGATCAAGAGCACTCGTTTGGTTGGCAACGTTTGAGGTTCGTCAGCTGGAGCAACTCGCAGAACCAGCAACGTCAGGATGCACGCCAGCAGTGTCTTCATCTCGGGGCCTTTAGTGAGACTCGATGTGTCTTTGCGGTTGCTCAAATTAAGAGCTTGTCGATCGCAGCCAAGTTAGGCGACCTCAATCAAAGACGGGAGCGAGCATGGGCTTTCTCTCAGAGCGATGGAACGCGATGACGCCGTGATTAATTCGTGGGGCAGGTTTTTAACCTGCCTAGTTTCGAGCACGTTCGCAGGTTGGAAACTTACGCCACGAGAATTGTCACAGCCTCGATGCGAACCGGGTTGCTCGATCAGAGAGAGCTGGGAACGCATCTTGGCTCGTTTGGAGCCCTTTGCTAAAAGCCGCCGGTTCGTTTCGAAGGTGACTGCAGCGCCTCGTTGCATGGTGGCGACGCTCGCGCTGTTACGAAATCTCATCAGACAAGGACGTCTTCATGTCCGCATTCTCGCGTGACCAGATCGCCGAGTCCGTTTTGCGTGCGATCGATAATCTCAATCCTCAACTTCCCGACGATCGCCAAGTGGAACGCAGCCTGACGGCGAAAATCTTTGGCAGAGAAGCTCCATTGGACTCGTTGGGGCTCGTGAATTTCATCGTCGCGGTGGAAGAGCAACTCTCGGACGACTTCGATCTGACCATCACCTTGGCCAATGAGAAGGCGATGTCCCGCAAGACCAGTCCGTTTCGCTCGGTCGATGTGTTGTTGGACTTCGTGATGGAGATGCTCGCCGAGGAAGTTCGTGCGGCGGCCTAGTTGGCTGTGACGTGAATGGATTCAACTGCTGCCTTCAGGATCGCTGCATGCCTCGAATTGTTGTCATCACCGGAACTCGCAGGGGCATTGGCCGCTTCTTGGCGGAGAGCTATCTCGAACGAGGTGACTGCGTTGTTGGTTGCTCGCGAGAAGTCAGCGACTTGCAACATGCCAACTATCGGCATCACTGCTTGGATGTGGCTGACGAAGAAGGTGTGAAGAAGCTGTTTAACGCCACTCGCAAAGAGTTCGGGCAATTGGATGTGCTCATCAACAATGCGGGCATCGCGTCGATGAATCATTCGATGCTGACGCCGTTGTCGACCGTCGAGCGAGTCCTCAACACCAACGTGACGGGCACGTTCTTGTTCTGTCGCGAGGCTGCTCGACTGATGCAGAAAAAGCAGTTTGGGCGCATCGTCAATTTCTCGACGGTGGCAGTGCCACTGAAGTTGGATGGAGAAGCGATCTACGCTGCTTCCAAGGCCGCGGTCGTCTCGCTGACGGAAGTGCTGGCGAAGGAGTTCGCTGCTCTCGGGATTACCGTGAATGCCATCGGACCGACACCCGTGAAGACCGACCTGATTCGCAGCGTGCCCGAAGACAAGATTCAGGCGCTGCTCGATCGGCAAGCAATTCATCGCTTCGGTGAGTACCGAGATGTCGCCAACGTGATTGATTTCTTCATCAGCCCCGCGAGTGATTTCGTAACCGGGCAAGTGATCTATTTGGGCGGAGTGTGATTGCCGTTTCGCCTTCTGTTTAAGCGTGTGATTCAGCCCTGCAGCCGGAAGCGGCGGGGGGTTAACAACGAGGATGGAACCTCATCATGTCGTGCATCGATTTCCTGCTGACTAATTTCGGATCGCGTTCGGGCGCTGATGCCATCGTGTGGCGCGACCAGGTTTACAACTACTGCTGGTTGGCTGAGCGAGTGCGTCATTGGCATGACTATCTCCAACTCAATGAAGTCGCGGCGGGTACCGTTGTGGCGCTCGAGGCGGACTTCTCTCCCAATGCCGTCGCTCTGTTCTTGGCGTTGGTCGAAGCGCGTTGCGTGCTCGTGCCTTTGACATCCGCAGTCGCTGCGAAGCGGTCCGAGTTTCTCGAAGTGGCGCAAGCCGAACTGTCGATCGCGATTGATGAGCATGATGAAGTCTCCATCTCGCGACTGGGGGCAGCGGCGACGCATGCGATTTATGAGACGTTGCGATCGGCTCAACATCCCGGTTTGGTGATCTTCTCGTCGGGATCCACTGGTAAGAGCAAAGCTGCGGTGCATGATGCGATTCCGCTGCTCGAAAAGTTCAAGACGCCGCGGCATGCATTACGAACGATCTCGTTCCTGCTTTACGACCACATTGGCGGCATCAACACGATGCTCTACACGCTGGCCAATGGAGGTTGCTTAGTGACGGTGCAGGATCGAGCTCCTGATTCCATTCTGCGTGCGATCGACCTACATCGAGTGGAGTTGTTGCCGACATCTCCCACGTTCTTGAATCTCGTGCTGATCAGCGAAGCCTGGAAACGTTACGACCTGAGTTCGCTCAAGACGGTGTCCTACGGCACTGAGCCCATGCCCGAGAGCACGTTGCGACGTTTTCATGAATTGTTCCCGCAGATCAATTTGTTGCAGACCTATGGACTGTCGGAAGTCGGCATTCTTCGATCGAAATCTCGCAGCAGCGATTCGCTGTGGGTGAAGATTGGGGGAGATGGTTTCGAGACGCGGATCGTCGACGGCATTCTGCAGATCAAAGCTCAATCGGCGATGTTGGGGTATCTCAACGCAACCAGTCCGTTCACGGACGATGGCTGGTACAACACCGGTGACCGCGTCGAAGTTGATGGCGAGTGGATGCGAATCCTCGGACGCGAATCAGAGATCATCAACGTCGGTGGCGAGAAGGTTTATCCGGCGGAAGTTGAGAGCGTGCTGCAAGAAGTGCCCGGCGTTTGCGACGCCGTGGTGTTTGGCGTGAAGAACCCGATCACGGGCATGATGGTGTCGGCTCGGATTAGTACGACTGATGAATCGCTCGCGGATAAAGCTCTGATCAACGCCGCGAAGGCTCATTGCCGAAGCCGACTGCAGGCATTCAAGGTGCCGGTCAAAGTTGAAGTCGTCCGTGAGACTCAGCACTCGGCACGCTTTAAGAAGATTCGTAAGCCGGCTTAAGTCGTTGCTGATATCAGCCAGAGAAGAACCCCGTCGCGAGCATTTATGCCGGTTACGTGGGTCAACAAAAAAAGAACGCCGTGCCCGAGTGTAACGGCGTTCTTCGACAATCTGTTGAGGATGCGATCGCAGCTTAGGACTTGTTGGTCAGGACGAATAACACGCGAGCGGGACCGCTGCCCGATTTCGCATCCGCAGTCTTGGTGGCTGCCGAACCCTTAACGGCTTGTTCCAACGCAGAGCCTGGCTTTACCGCGATCGTCGCGACTTTTTCAGTCGCTTCTGAAACGAGCTTTTGCTGATCAGCGTCGAGCTTGTCGAAGGCGACTGGCTCGGACACCGACAGCGAGTCGACATCTAACTTCGCCAGCACTTGCGAGAGCTTGTCGAAGAACTCAGCCGAGTCAGCTTGTAGATAGACGGCCATCACCCCGCCGTCGCCGTCCGACTTTTGGCCGTTTCGCACTTCACTTCCGGCCAACAACAGTCCCAGTTGGTTGAGCCCGTCGTCGCGACCAATCACTGTAAGACGAATGACAGAGAGCGACTTGCCATCAGTGACGACTGCTTTCACCAAGTCGCCAACTGCTGCGGTCTTCAGAGCATCGCGATCGAACTCCAACCGATCTTGCTGGATCTTGTTGGCGAGATTCTCGCTGCCACCGCGCTGACCTTGAACGATCGCTGGGCCAGGCGCCGCATTGTTGTTCGCAATCTGTTGACCATTGCGATTCTGCATCGCGAAGAAGCCAATTGCTGCCAAGGCACAGGCTGCCGAAACAGCCGTAACAAGCCGCCCCAGCCGGCGCGGGCGGGCCGTGTCCGCAACCGGCAAGAGCGACTCGCGTTCGATGGCTCGTAAGACCGAAGTTCGCAACTCGATCGGAGCCGATGTTCGAGGCAGTGATTGCAAGATTCCAGAGACCTGACGGTACTCTTCCAGTTCCTTGCGCATCTCGGCGGAAGACGCCAATTCTTGCTCGACCAACGCTCGCTCATCGAGCGGCAATTGATTGTCGAAGTAAGCCGAGAGTTGTTCGCTTTGAGGATTGCCGTTCATGGCGTTCTCAATCTGAAAAGGGTTAAGGCGGTCTCTGTCTGCGTGGCCTAATTGCCACTTCGTGGTGGCTTCCCAAGTTTCGGTTGGAAAGGGGACAGTCCCTACGGGTGCGGCGTCAGCCTGTCATTGACACTGCCTCCGCCCAGGACTGTCCTCTTTCGAACCGAGTTGTTCGTGACAGATCGAGCTGGCATCTGTCTGAATCAGCCGCTGATTGGTTATCAACGGCAGGTCTGGGACGGCACTGAGACGACCGGCTTTTTGCCAGAGTTCCTGGAACTTTGGAAAGTTTCGACGGCCTCTAACTCCGGCATTTCAGGAAAGTTCAATGCCCGGAGCAAATCGACTCTGCCACTTGTAGCAGTGGTTCCGATGTGTGATCCGGGGCGAAGGGATTCGCGCCAGCGGGATTTTCGTGTCGACGACGATCCGATCGTTAGAGCGTGGGGGCTTTGATCGCAGAGATGGCTGATCGAGTTCCTCATGCCGCACGGTCATCAGTGCTTCGGGAGACATGTCGTGTTGTGGTGGAAACTCACTGTTCGTGATTTGAGCCGGCTGAAAAGGAAGAACGCGCGACGACTCGGGGAGTCGGCAGTCGAACGGCTCGAATCCCGATTACCGCTGGGCAGCATGCCTACTCCAACCGGAACTATGGCCGGCGACTTGCTGCCCATTGAAACCGTTGATTGGTTGAGTCCGCGTGATCGCCAGGGGCTTGAGACTTCTGAGTTAGACGTTGAGCTGCTTAACCGTCCCGCTCAGAAGCAAGTCGATGCGACCTTGGCTGAGATCGAGCATGTGCGTCGAGCGATCGAAGCGGCACGAGAAGCTGTGATCCGCGCTCAAGCCGAGGATGCGGCCGCGAAGGAGAATCAGCCGTCCTCGAAGGATGTGGAAGAATCATCACAGCGAGTTTCAGAGACGAAGTCGGACTCGGATGTTTCCCCCAAAGCGATGCAACAGGCGTTAGACGTCTTGGGCATCGGGGACATGGACGACGCTCTCGATTCAAAGCCAAGCGACGAAGCTGATGAAGAGTCTGAAGCTGAAGCGTCGGCGAAGGCTCGATCTGATCATGCCATCGATGATTCCTCGGCTGCTGATCAGTCCGAGATCTTGCAGACTTCAAATAGCGACATCGACGGTTCCATCGACGCGACTCAGGCCATCAACATCACGTTCGCAGGCTCTTCGGGGCCGAGCGAACCGCCGCGCGCGATGGCGGGTTCGGCTCCGAGTTTGGGAGGAGGTCGACCGGTCGCGTCGGATGATTCGGGTGACTCAATCGATGTGTCTCAGTACCTGCCTCAGGATGAAGACTTCTCGCAGAGCGTTGGTTCGGCTTGGTTCACCAACACTGCTCAACCTGTGACGGTGAAGTACGACTTCCGTGACGTTAACGGCGTCGCGAATGAGATCAGCCCTAGCGAACAGCAGGCTGCTGAAGCCGCGTTGCAAGCATGGTCTCAAGCCACAAACGGCAGCTTGCAGTTTGTGCGCGACACTCAGGCTGGCGATGGTGAAGTTGTCGTCATTGGCAAGGGAAGTTTGACGGCCTTTGGTTACGAGCCGACTCAAGGTGGAATCCTTGCTGTGGGCGGCGGTTTGTCGATTCGCGATGCGAGTGGTGCGGCTACTGTCACTGGCGTGGCGTGGCTGGATGCTGCTGAGGAATGGGACAGCGCGGTTGGCAATACCGACTCCGCTGGCTCGTTTGACGTCTTCACAGTCGTTGCTCACGAAGTTGGTCACACGCTGGGGGGTGAGGACCATTACAGCTCAACGAGCTTCGACATTCTGCGTGGCGTTTACGACGGCGATCGCGGACTTGATTCAATTCAGTCAGCGTTGGCTCACCATGACTTCAATGCTGTCTCTGCCACCGACGCTGCGGCACTCGGTGGTTATGAAGTGCATCCCATCATGACGGGGTTCCCTCAGTTGGTGGGCAGCGAAGTGCAGAGCTTGTTGTCATTCGCTTCGGTGGTGACTCCGAGTCGTGATGCCATCATCGCCATCGTTGATCGAAGCGGAAACATTCTCGGCGTACGCATTGAAGATGGCGTCGACGCGGCGGTGACGGGCAATGTCGAGACTCGAACATTTGCGATCGATGGAGCCGTGGCTAAGGCTCGCACTGCGGCCTTCTTTGCCAATAACGGAGCTGGTGCTGGAACTCCTCTGACATCCAGAACCATTCGCACGATCAGCCAGACCGCCATCAGTTATCGCGAAGTGAACTCCAACCCCAATAGCACCGACCCGCTCTTCCGAGGGCCAGGGTTTGTGGCGCCAATTGGCACCGGGGGGCACTTTCCGCCGGGCATTCCTTACACGCCGCCGGTCGACCTATTTGCCATCGAACACACCAATCGCGACAGCTTGGTCAGTCCTGGTGCCGACGGTGATCGTCGCACTGCGGGGGACAAAATCACGTTGGCATCGAGGTTTAACGTCGCACTGTCGAACGTCATGTACGACTCGAACAACGATGGCGTAACCGACACGGCCAATCCGGGGCTCAACCAAATTGAGATCACTGCTCCGGAGTCTTACGGCACTCAATCCGGTTTGTTTCCGGCGGCTCAATCGCGAGGGATCGCGACGCTACCGGGTGGCATTCCGTTGTATCGAGATACCAACGCAGACGGTGTCGGCGACTTCTTGGTTGGCGGCGTGGGCGTCTTCTTTCCTGGTCCCGATGGCACCGCAGATTTCGAACAAGGCTTTGTCGCGGGAGTTGGTCAGACCGAAGCTCAACGCACCAATGCTCCCAAGGTCTTGGAAGCGGAACTCATCGCAGTTGCCACGGCAGGGGGAAGTTTGGGAGCGCTGCGTCGCGGAGCTGCGGGGGCAAAGATCGCCGGTCATCCCGTTCCGACATTGGATATTCCGTTCGGCAATTTGACTCTGGTTGGCATTCAGTTGGATGTCATCGGTCCGCGTCCGGGAATCCTCGGGGTCAAGGATGTGCTCGCGTTGGGACGTCGACTGGGGAATGGAACTGCGAATGGCGCCGACCAAATGGTGATGCCGGGAGGCGTGTTCTACGCCGATGGTCGCGGTGTTCCGTCGGGCTGGTTGGTTAAGGCTCATGATTCGCCGTTGCCGAATGGACCGAAGGCCGCCGACGTCATCCAGATCATCAACAATGGCATTGCTGAAGCTCAACGAGTTCGCGCGGCGATTCGTCTGCCGATTGGTAGTCGGACCAAGATGGTGTTCGCGGTCTCGGATCTCGACGGCAATGTGCTGGGCGTGTTCCGCATGGATGATGCGACGTTCTTCTCGATTGATGTCGCCGTCGCCAAGTCTCGTAACACGGCGTACTACGCAGACAAGACGGCGATTCAAGACGTTGATCGAGTCCTTCGTAACAGTGCCGATCCGACATCGTTCGTTCCTAAAGGGACGGCGTTCACGAACCGCACCGTGCGTTTCTTGGCGGAGCCTCGTTATCCGTCTGGAGCGGACGGAAGTCCTCCGGGGCAATTCAGCCAGTTGAAGGATCTCTCGAAAGCAACGGGCATCCCCGCGAACAGTACGGCGAACGTGACGAAGCTCATCGAGTCCACTGCGCCGATCAACATCTCGAACTTCAACGACGGCACTGCATCGGTGGCTGGTCATGATGCCTTCTTCCCCGCGACCAACTTCCGCGATCCGTCGAACCTAGAGAACCAAAACGGCATCGTGTTCTTTCCCGGTAGTTCTGCGCTCTACAAGAACGGCGTGCTGATTGGCGGCTTTGGTGTCTCTGGCGATGGTGTCGATCAGGACGACGTGGTAACCGCTGCGGGCTTGAACGGATTCTTGCCGCCTGACCCCGTGCGAACTGCCGATGAAATAACCGTCGATGGGGTGCGACTGCCCTACATCAAGTTCCTCAGAAACCCACGAGGCTAAGCCGCAGCCTTCAATGGCCCGCGATCACATCGCGACAAAACGGCGACACTCATTGAGGACTTGGATTTACCTGGCTCAGTCATCTGCTCAATCGACATCACAATCTGTTGCGTTACGGAAGCCCCCAGGTTGCCCAACAACCTGGGGCTTTTCGTTGGCGGACAGAATAAATCAACGATGCGACGAGCCGCTGGCGAATCGCCGTGAATGGTCCAACGAGGACACCATCATGAAGCACGGATCGCTTCTCGCTTTAGTTGTGCTGGCTTTGGGGGGATCGAGTCTCATCGCTCAAGATGAGAACGCCGGAAGCTGGTCGCTAAAGGACCGAGTTGATCTCAATCCTCGGACTGGATTCTTCGGCTATCACACTTGGAAGCCCAAGAAAGAGCCTGACCCTGCTGCCGAGCGGTTGTATCGAGCGGGCTGTCCTCAAACTTACTTGCCGTGGGCCAAGTGCCCAGACGACCGACATTACACCGGCTATTACGTGGGCGGTGGCGCGGCGATTGGTGGCGAAGAACGGTGTCCGCAATGCGAAGGCACGTGGGGCTGGGACTATAAGCTGCCGTGGCAGCGAGTCCGGCTTAATTGGTTCCACGGATCGCGCTATCAAGGCGGTGAGGGCCAATACAACCCAGACCGCAACAACAACCCGCTGTCTCGTTAATTGCGTGAGCGAGCTGTTCGTGGGATAGGCTTCCAACCTGTCGGAATTGTTCCAGGCTAATTGCCGAGGCCGAGTTACAAGTTGCATGTCCCACACCTCGCATCTCGGTGATGCAAGCGTGCGTCTTCGATTTTGATCGGCAACGAGTCTCGTTCCTCGACGGCTCTTCGTGATCTTCGAAGTCACCGCCGAGAAACGTAGTACGACTCTGATCAGCCTCGCATCGAGCGACTTCAACGGCGCTCTGGCAGCATCGTTCGAACGGATGTCAGACAGCCCATTCGCGAGCGGCTCGGCTGCGCAGCAAATTGGCTTCGGGGTCGTTGACGAACTCTTCTTTGACTGGGTCAAACTTCAGCTTGCGATTGAGGATCCAAGCGATCGCGGCTGCATGGCAAGCGATATGCGATCGACGCATCACGTCGGGATTCGCCGCAGTCACTCCGCGGGATCGAATGCAATCAAACCAGTTGCGAGCGTGAGCCGTGACGTCGAGTCCCTTCACTCGCTTGGATGCATCTGGCAATTGCTTCTGAAGCGATTCGGGATTGGCCACGATCTCGCCTTCGTCACCCGTCTCGACCCAACCTTCATCGCCGATGAAACGCACGGGGCAAGTGCCCAATCGTGTGATGTAGTGCGGTGCTCGGTCTCCGAACGGAGAGGCGAGGAAGTCGATAACGAGCTTCACGCCGTTGGCATAGCGGCAGTTGAGTGTCTTTTCGGTGGGCTCGTATTCGATGGGCATGGTGTCGTCCGACTTGTTGGCCCATTGGCAGAGATCGACCGTGTGGGCGCCCCAATCAAGTAGCCGTGCTCCTGAATCGAAGTCCCATTGTCCGCGCCATTTGCCGTCGCAGTATTGCTGATTGAAAGGACGCCAGGCGGCGGGGCCCAACCACAAGTTCCAATCCACGACATCTCGCGACGGAGTGGGTTGGCCGGGCAGCCAGCTATTGTCGAGCGTGGGGATGTAGACCGAGGCATGCATCGTGTGGAGCTTGCCGAGCTTCCCGGAGTGAGCCCACTCCACGGCCTTTTGGAAGTTCGGAACGCTGCGGCGTTGAGTGCCCGCTTGGAAGACTCGCTTCTCCTTGTGCATGGTCGCGGCAAGTTCTTGGCAAGCAGCGATCGTGATGCCGCAGGGCTTCTCGCTGTAGACGTCTTTGCCAGCTTTGGCTGCGATGATCGACGCGGCTGCGTGCCAGCGATCACCCGTCGCGATCAACACGGCGTCGATGTCTTTGCGTTCGAGTAACTCGCGGAAGTCGCGATACAGCTTCAGGTCTTGGTTGCCGTAGTGCTGATCGACGAGTTGCTTACCGGCATCGCGTCGTTTGGCTTGAACATCCGCAATGGCTACGCATTTGATGTCTTGGAAGGGCAGCATCGCATTGAGGTCGTAAGTGCAACGCGGGCCAATGCCAATCACTCCGAGATTGATCTTGTCGTTTGCTCCAACCTTGCCGTCTGCTGCCAAGACGTGTGACGGCACAATCGTGGCTGCGGCCGTGGCAGTCACGCTGCTGAGTAGGAAATCTCGTCGCGAAGTTGGAATGTGTTTCGTCATGAGCAATCTCCTTATGATGAGCGGTCAGGTATCGACGAATGATCGAACTTCAAAGTGGGGCGGAGTGTGAGCGATTCAATGAGGAAGTCGAACGAGCTCACGCGTTGAATCTCGTTGTGGTGTGAGTCGCTTCATGTCGGGCTGATTGTCACTGTGAGTGCATCGGAATTCGAGGCTTGGGTTTGTAGCCTTACCGCTGTGTCGCTCCGACCAAGCGCGGACTGGTTTGTTCTGTCTGATGCATGACTTGGCGACGAATGGATCTCGGCGTTGAACGGCTTCGAGATCTGGTGTCGCAATCAAAGTTGTTTCGGAGCCTTCTGTGAGAATTCTCACACACTGCTGCAGCGAAGAGTGTCCCCGAGTAACGCCCCGCGACTTGGAGTGCTTTGAGCGGCGTGAGTGTGAACTCTCCGTGATTCGTGTCTCAAAGGAGTAAACATGAAGAGGCCGTTACTGAGTGCGTTCGTCTTATCGAGCTTGGCTGCTGCCAGCGTGGCTGCCGATCTGCCGAAGCCCCTGGTTACTGGAATGAAGAATCCAGAGTCGGTGTGTTTGGGCAAAGATGGAGCGATCTTCGTCACCGAGATTGGAGAGTTCGGCAAAGACGGCGATGGCCAAGTGACGTTGGTTGTGGGCGGTGAGACGAAGGCTTTCGCCAAGGGCCTCAATGATCCGAAGGGCATCATCTTCTTCAAAGACAGTCTCTATCTGACCGACAAGACTCGAGTGGTGAAGGTCGATGCGGCTGGTAACGCGACGACGTTTGTGGCTGCTGAGAAGTTTCCGGTCGCGCCGCAGTTCCTCAACGATATCGCGTTAGAGCCCGAGTCCGGTGCTCTCTTTGTGAGTGACTCGGGCGACCTCAAGGGAACCGGCGGCGCAGTTCATCGCATCGACATCAAGACTGGAGCGGTCGAGCTGATCGCCGATGCGAAGTCCATTCCTGGCTTGAACACACCGAATGGTTTGGAGCTGGATGGCGCTTCGAACCTGTTGATGGCGGACTTTGGATCGGGTGTGTTCTATCGCATCAACCTGACGGACAAGTCGGCGAAGAAGATCGGAGATGGCTTCGACGGTGGCGATGGCGTGACGTGGGACAAATTTGGTCGTCTGTTCGTGACGTCGTGGAAGACCGGCAAAGTTTGGGGCATTCCTCGACCGGGACAAAAGCCCGTCCTGATTTGCGACAAGTTCGAACAAGCTGCTGATACATGCTTGGATGCCAGCGGTCGAAACTTGCTCGTTCCCGATATGAAGGCCGGCACGTTGACCGCTCTGCCAACGACCATTGCTGGCTGGGAAGTTGATACGGCTCCTCTGGCGATTGGCAGCGAAGTCGCGTTTCCAAATCTGAAGTGGACTGGCTGGCAAGAGGTTTCTGATGCCGGCAAACCCAACCCGCTGCGTCCAATTCTGCTGACTCACTTCGGTGATGGTTCCAATCGAGTCGTGGTTCCGACTCAGCAAGGTGTGATTCACTACTTCGATAACCACGATGCGGCTCAGCAGACGAAAGTGCTGCTCGATATCACTGACCGAGTTCGGTACGTCGACAAGATGAATGAGGAAGGGCTGCTGGGCTTGGCCTTCCATCCGAAGTTCAAGACGAACGGCGAGTTCTTCGTCTTCTACACCGACTCGAAGTCCGAGGGCGTCAATGTGGTTTCGCGATTCCGCATGAGTAAGACCGATCCCACGAAGGCTGATCCTGCTTCCGAAGAGAAATTGATTCGCTTTGAAAAGCCCTTCTGGAATCACGATGGTGGCACGTTGGCCTTCGGTCCCGACGGCTACCTCTACATCACTCATGGAGATGGTGGTAAAGGTGGTGACCCTTACGAGAACGGCCAAAACGTCGGCACGTTGCTCGGCAAAGTGTTGCGCATCGACGTTGATCACAAAGACAACGGCAAGGCTTATGGCATTCCCAAAAATAACCCCTACCTAAAGACGCCCGGTGCATTGCCAGAGTTGTGGGCCATTGGCCTTCGCAACGTGTGGCGCATGGCATTCGATCGCAAGACGGGTCAGCTTTGGGCCGGTGAAGTCGGTCAGAATCTCTACGAGGAGATCAATCTCTTCAAAGCTGGTGGTAACTACGGCTGGAGTGTGCGCGAATCCTTGCACCCGTTCGGTGCGAAGGGCGTGGATGTGCAACCCGGTCTAACCGACCCGATTTGGGAGTATCATCACGACATTGGTAAGTCGATTACTGGTGGTTCGGTTTATAGAGGCATCAAGCTGCCCGAGTTGGCTGGCGGATACATCTATGCTGACTACATCAGTATGAAGTTCTGGGCGATGTGGTATGACGAAGCCCAAGGTCGAGTCGTCGCCAATCGCGAAATCCCTTCGCCGGGCGTGCAAGTGCTGTCGTTTGGTGAGGACGAGAAGGGCGAAGTCTACTTCATGTCCGTCGCTCCTAATGGGCAGGGCATCCGTCGCTTCGTGAAGGCTGCGAAGTAACTTCTCATAGAGTCGAGCACTCATCGTTCGAGACAGCGAATGCACGTCATTCGCTGTCTCTTTTCTTTTGAGCAGGCTTGTTCGCTGCGTGTCAGCCGTAGTTTTGGAGGTCCGTCCGATTGAGGCTCTGACGAACAAACCGTTTTCGTGACCGGCATAACCTGACTCACTGCGGTGACTTGTCGAGGGAACGATGTGCCTTGGCGAATCGAGTCTTGAATTCTCACTAGGCGGCTTTCACTCTGGTGGGCTGCCGTTTGTTTGCCGTCAACTTCCCTCGCGAGATGCATCATGCGAGTCGCTATACGATTGCTAGCCGTTTTCTTTCTGACGCTTGGTCTGGCTGCGACGACAGCCTGGGCCGAACCGTGGTCGCGTAAGGGATACGTACAAGGTCAGGTCATCTCAGCCGGTTCACACTACGGCTACATCGATATGGGTTATGCGCATCGCGTTCGCCCGTTTCAGCAAGTCGCCATCTTTCGAAGCCGCAACAAAGTCTATCACCCGATTGGCGTGTTTCGGTTAGATCGAGTCGATGCGACGCAGTCCGTCATTCGCCAGACAGCGGAAGCTACGGTCCGTCCCAACGATTTGGTCATGACGATGGAACGCGATCTGGTGCCACTCGAAGAGGGGGGCTTTTTGGAAGACCACTACGTCCGCACTCACATCGTCAACCGGCGGACGCTTAATGGTTATGACACGGGGCTGGGGGATTCGGTGTCCAATGCCTTCAGAGTGCAGAGCCACGAGATTCGCTCGCGTCGTTCGGCGGCATGGGAAGAAGGCTTCAAACGTGTGGGCGATGAGAAACGAGCTTTAGAGACGGACCCGCGTCGAGCGTTGATTCTGCAATTAGAATACTTCCGCGAAGAAGCCAAGCGTCACCCCAAGTCGTTTGCGGCGATGAGCCGGCAATGGAAGCAAGTAGTAATGCTACTCGAACAGAAGGTCACCGTGAGCGACATGGCGCCGACGATCAATGACTCTCGGATTCGAATCGCCTCTACCAAGTTTGCTCCCGAACTCGATGACGAGGCTGCTGAGTTGATCGCATTTATGATTAGTAAAGGCATCGCATCGACGGGCGAGCAAGAAGCCACAATCCGAGCGACCTTTAAAAACTCGCAGTACGTGAAACTCAACAGCGACGATCGACTGCCACCCGCAATCGCGACATTCATTCGCGAGTTCCTTGCAGCAGATTCCGGCGAACTGGCACCCATGCCGTAACGTGATCGACGAGACCTGATCGCCTCTGACGCGACGAACGAAAAGAGCCATTTCATACCCGGCGACATTCCGCAGCGATGGCTGATAACTCTAATACGAGAACCTGATACTCGCCGCGGCTGGTGAAGCTGGCTAACAGCCTATTGAACTTCGTGGGGTACGTTTCCAACGTGCCCGAATTCACTGGGGTTCCAGCACGATAAAATCGTGCTCCACGTGTTTTTCAACAGACTGCTAAACGAGTCGGCCACAGTTCAAGCTGGGGTGTGTATCATCCGAACTCTCCGCGAGGGTGACGGCGGATGAAGTGGCAATTGCCCAAGCTAGCCAACTTCGCGTCATGGCGGTGCGGTACCTAATGAGTTATGCCGCATGCGGCCATAACAGAATTATGCCGCATGCGGGCCTAACTTGTTATCCGCGCAGCCAACGTGTCCCGGTCCGTTGTTGACAAACTCTTGGATTTCAGCCACTTTGCACTAAGTAATATGTGAGCAGTCATTCGACACTTGGCTGAGTTAGCCTGCATGCTGCTCAATTCTCTGTTCGCTGCATCAAGAGAGACTCGCGTGTCCACGAATATTGACGAAGTCAAATCGCGACTTGCAGCGCACGGTCTCGCGCTCGCCGAAGAAAAACGACTCCCCAATGACACCGGGACTCAGTTGAAGCTCCAGAACGGCGCGATCGTCAACGTCTTTGACAAAGGCACGGTCAACGTCCAAGGCAAGAATCAAGACGCTGTAAAAAACGCTCTCGCCATTTCAAATGGCGTGACCGCCGTGAACGACGCCGCTGTCGCCACAAATAGCAAAGTGTTTGTCGTCTACGGTCACGACGAAACCGCTCGAAACCAACTTGATGCAATGTTGCGCCGCTGGGGTCTGGACCCACTGATTCTCGATCAGCTCCCGTCTGAGGGCCAAACGATCATTGAGAAATTGGAGAAGTATACTGGGCAGGTAAACTACGCAGTTGTTCTTGCCACTCCAGACGATGACGGTCACAAGGCAGGCCGCGATGACGAAAAAGCCTATCGGGCAAGGCAAAACGTTGTGCTGGAACTCGGCATGATGCTCGCGCAATTGGGCCGCAGCCGTGTTGCGGTACTGATGAAGTAAGTGACCAACATGGAGCGTCCATCCGACATTCAAGGTCTGATCTACATTCCATTCAAAGACAATTTGCAAAAAGAAGCGGGGGCACTCCTCGCAAAAGAAATGGCGGCTCAGGGCTACAGCATATCGGTCGAAAAACTGTAGCAACGAGCAGCGAACAAGGCGGTCAACCGGAGCGGCGGGCCGCGCGTTTTTTGGGCTCATCGCAAAACCGTGGGTGGTAACTGGTAAAGAGCGGACAGACTGGTTCAGCTGGGGTTGTGAGTTCTCAAGTCGCAACTTCAACGGAGTCCCAGAATGTCCGCTCAAGCGTTTTAT
>OMIV01000140.1 GCA_900299185.1 Planctomycetaceae bacterium | reverse complement strand
GATCGTGACTTCGGCTCGTTGATGCAATGAGCTGCATCGCGTTGGCGGTTGGTTTGGCGTGTCCGCGACAATTGAGTCAGCGAGTCAAAACGTGGCGACTACTCTCATCACTGCTGGCTCGCCGAACGCTGACGAAGACTGCCCGTCGCGCGATCGATTGATGTCGCTGTTGGATGGCTCGTTGTCAGATGCGGACTCTGCTGAGTTGGGCTTGCATGTGAATGGCTGCTCGCACTGTCAACGAGTACTCGACGAGATCTGCGCGGCGTCGGTCTTGAGCGTTGGAGAAGTGACCGAGAAGCCGTTGTCTGTTTCCGATCGCTCGGCTGTGAATCGCCTACTCGATGAGATGCGGCAACGACCTGAAATGACTTCGTTGCAATCGTCTTCAAACGCGAAGCCCCTTGAGTCCGCTGCGTCGAGTATTGAGCTTCCGATGCGGCTCAAGGACTACGAACTGCAAGAACTCATCGGCGAGGGAGCGACCGGCTGTTTGTATCGAGCATTGGATGTGTCGCTGGGCCGAATCGTCGCGGTGAAGGTGCTGAAGCCGCAGTTCGCCCGCGGCAGCGCGACGTGGCAACGCTTTGTGCGGGAGGCTCGATCAGCCGCCGCTCTGCGGAGCGATCACGTTGTGACAGTCTTCGTCGTTGATGAGGGAGACGCTCAGTCGCCTCCGTTTTTGGTGATGGAGTTTGTGGCCGGCGGTTCGTTGGCGAAGCGAGTTCGAGCAGTTCCGTTACGACTGGGAGTCGAGTGGGTGGAGCAGACGGCTCGAGGACTGACGGCTGCTCATAACGCCGGTGTGATTCATCGCGACATCAAGCCGTCGAACCTGTTGCTCGATGAAGCGACCGGACGCGTGAAGATCGCTGATTTCGGATTGGCTCGTTGGGAAGACGCGAGCGAGCAACTGACCGCTGCGGGCATGTTGGCCGGAACGCCGAGCTATATGAGTCCCGAACAAATCGCTGATCCATCGTCGGCGGATGCGCTATCGGATCTCTACAGCTTGGGCGTCGTGCTATACGAAGTGCTGACTCATGAATTGCCATTTCGCGGAACGACTCGCCGCGTTCTGGAGCAAGTCTTACATGATGAGCCAGCGCCGCCGCGACTGCTGAACGACGATGTGTCGCGCGATCTGCAAACCGTTTGTCTCAAGGCGATGTCGAAGGACCGCCGCTTTCGATACAGCTCTGCCACTGAATTTGCGGACGACCTACAGCGCTGGCTTGATGGTTTGCCTGTTGTCGCTCGCCCCATCGGCCCTGTGCGTCGAAGTTGGCGATGGCTGCGTCGAAATCCGAAGTCGGCTGGAGCGGGATTCGTCGTTGCGCTGGTGTTGGCCGGTGGGTTTGTGGATTGGTTCGATCGGCGAGTCGCGAAGACTACGCCCACTGTTTCGAGTGCTGGAGTTGATGCTGCTCCCTCTGTCGCTCTTAAGCAGGTCAATCTGCCGGATCGAATCGATTACCTACGGCTATTAGCTTCAATCGCTGATCAATCTCCGAAGTCATCGGAGCAATTCTCGGCTCAGGCGAAGCTCTTGGATGATGGACTCAATGCCGTTGATCGCTGGCTCGAACCGATTGATGGCCTGCCGCTTGATATCGAAACGGCGAACCTGTGCTGCCGCGTTGGTGAGTCTGCTTTAAAGATCGGGCGTGTGAAGACTGCTGAGAAACTCGCCATCTGCGCGTTGGAGTTGGCTCGACAGAACGCACGCCGTGGCTCGAACGTCGAAGGTCGGGGCGCGTTAGTGAGATGCCAATTGCTCTGTCGCGATGTCGCTGACGAACGATTGCGTTGGAAAAGTCGCGAAGCATTGCGGTTCGAAGCGTTCGAACTCGCGACATCACTCTTACGCGATGCAGTTGCCGCAGATGCGGTGTCGTCGATTGCCGAGTCTGCTTGTGATTGGTCCAGAGCTGCAGAAGATGTGACGGGAAAGCTTCCTCGCGATGCGGCGAATGGTTGGGAAGGCACTGTCGAAACCGCGATCGCCAAACTAAAGGCGGTTGAACCGAGCAGGGCAGTGGCGGTTGATCGCGCGCTGGCGTTATTGGAATCTCGATTTGCTGCGTCGTGTTGTTCCGAGGCCAGTGCTGCGCGACGCGAACATTGGCTGCAAGCGAGCGATCGGTTTGAGCAACTGCTAGCTGCCGATCCGACTTCGACGACGCGGCTCGTTGATGCCGCCGAGTCTGTGTTGATCGGGTTGAGGTCGGGTGTGGTGAGTTCTCGCAGTGAGGAATGCTTGCCTTTCGTCGAGCGAGCTTTGCAGCAAGTCAGTGCGGCCATCGAACTCGATCCGACGGACTTGCAGTCGCACCGGCTGCGAGCTGAGTTGAGATTGCCGTTGGTATTGATGCATGTGAAATCCGCGAAGACCGACAAACAGATCGAGGCTCTCGGACAGATCGCGAATGATTTCGAAGTTGCCGGGGTCGAGCGTCTGGGGTCTCGACTGAGGGCGATGTCGGTCTTGGCGGATCGTGCCTTCGCCGAGATGAAGAGCCGTGGCGGTCAGGATGCGATGCGCGAATCGCTGAGTCGTATCGAACGGCTGATGGATGAAGTGGATGGTCGCGCCAATTTGGACGTTGAGTCGCAGCAGGTTGCAACAAGTGAAGTCCGCCGGATTCGAAATCGATGTAGCACTTTGCAAAAGTCGCTGCAGTCCGGGGCAGTCCGCTAGGTCAGGCATGATCGACGGAGGGGAGTGACTACTCCCTTTATTTCTTGCTCGAATCTGCTGTTTAGGAACCTGGCTCCAGAATTTTTCGGGCTACTTTCTCGATTGGCCCGACGGTTGCCTAATGCGAGTTCGCTCTGAGCTTCGGCATTCCGTGCGGGCGGTTCGATCGGATGGCGATGCTCAGGGTTGTGACTCGGTAAAGGGCCTCTCGCATGCTGCTTCATCTCGCTCCGTTTTGCTTCTCACGTCGGACGGCTCCATCTCGGGCGAGCCGTTTTATTGCCTTCTCAGCGGAAGTTTTTGAGTCTCGCCAAGTGCTGTCTGCGTCGGCGATGTCGGCTATTGCCGAGGACGACCCATCAAGCTGGCAAGACGCGAGCTGGGAAAGCTGCTCTGCAACTTCGGACGATTCGGATGATTTTGCTGCAGCAGATTTCTGGGGCGATGAATCGTCTGACGATGTAGGGGTCTTGTCAGATGAGCTTGGGTGTGACACCGGTGCAACTAGCAGCGATGGCAGCTACCCGTCGAGTGACTCTCAATTCTCGTCGACTGATCCTCTGAGCGATGTCTTGGAGTATTCAATAACGACAGATGACGGCGTCGAATTGTATGCCGCCGAACTTGTGGCGTTGACCGGGAATGTGGATGAGGTCGCGACCGACGAGTTCCTCTTTGAACTTGATGACTACCTGATTCAACGCTTTGGCGGGGGCAATGACTTCGCGTTGGATTCGGATGTTGTCGAGTTCTACGTCGTGGATGCTTCGACATTGCAGGACATGAATGGCGACGCGACGGTCGATAGTTCGGACTGGCTGGCAGCGGCAGATGCATATGGCCTGACGGGTTTTGACAGTGCCTATGATTTTCTCGTGGTTCGCAACGAGAGTGGCTTTGATGTCGTAGACATACCGGTGTCAGTTAGCACCGCATACTCAAGCGGCAATGGTCTGGATCAATCCCAATACATCCCAGATTCGTTGTCGGGAGTCGATGGTTTCGATGTTTACGCCGACTCGGGTAGTCTCGATCTGTCTGGTAGCAATGATGTGTTTGAGACCGACTTCGCGACGACCGAAGACGTTTCTTTGACTGACGAATCCTCGCTGGCAGATGGTGGCTCGAGCGGCGATTCGTTGTCGGGGTCGAGTTCGTTGGATGTTGTGCTGACGCCGGACCTATCGACGACTGGAATCACTTCGGCGACATCACTGACTTCGATTGGAACACAGCTTCAAGATGTCTTTGGTAACTCCACTGGACTTGAAGGTGTCCTCGCCCGACGAAGTTGGTCCACTGAGTCGACTGAAAACGCTGACTTTCAGGTCGCAGCGGTAAGTAGCGATAGTCAGTCACCTGCGATGGCCGAGTTGGTCGCCTTACTTGTTCGCGAGCAGCAATCGGGCGCGGTTGCGTCTAGCTTCGAACTATCGACGAATCGATCGGTCACGAACGATGGAACATCGGTTGGTAACGAAGGATTGTTCGTCAGTTCGCCGACGACGCCGAATGGTATGGCGAGTGATCGAACTGCATGGACCGAAGCTCGAGTGCGCTTTGAGCGATTTCATTCTGAAAGTGCTGCGGAACTGATCGCAGATAGCGAGCAACGTGACATCGATTCCGCGTTCGCAGACAGTCGAATGGATGTGATGGCTCGATTGAATGACGAGGCGACGACAACTGCTGAAGGTCAGCGTGAGTCTCTTTCGTACTCGCAAATGGCCTCGGCGACCGGAGTTTTGTTGATTGCTGGTTCGGGGTGCATGCAAGTCAGCCGCCGCAATGGTTGGTGGTTGATGTGGCGAGGACTGCGTCATGCCGTGCTATCAGTCTTGCGGTTGATCTAGTCGTGTACGGCGGCAGCTTTGGCTACACTGACGAGTTCTGCTTCTGAATGAGGCACTGCCTTCTGATTAGCTTGAATGGCAGCGGAGATCGCGCGGCTGAGTGCTTCTGGAGAGAAGGGCTTCACGAGCCGGACGTGATACTGCAACGACGTCGGTAGGACATTCGGCGCGACGTCGTCACCGGATGCGAGGATGACGGGCAATTGAGGACGAGTGCGCTGTAGCACCATTGCAACATCGATCCCCGATGTTGGCGTCATGTTCGTGTCTGTAATAACGACGTCATACTCATGCTCGTGGGCAAGCTGCAGGCCGCGATCTCCATTCGCAGCGCATGTCACTGAGTAGCCGACTGCAGACAGCAACGCGTTGGTGGAATCTCGGCAGGCTTCGTCGTCATCGACATACAAAATGCTTTGCACTCGATGAGTGGCTGATGAGCCTGGAAGCTTAGAGCGCTCTGCTCGTGCGATCGGCAGGACGATGCTGAAGACGGCACCACCTTGTTGCCCATTCGCCGCGACGATGCGGCCGCGATGTCGTTGAATGATGCCGTAGCACACACTTAACCCCAGGCCGGACCCCGTGGCCTTGGTCGTGACATACGGTTCGAAGCAACGCTTCATCATTTCGGGGGGCAGGCCTGGGCCGGTGTCCGAGACGCTTAAGACGACTTCGGAGTCTTGGGGTTGCAGACGAATTGTAATAACTCCGCCAGTGGGCATGGCGTCGACGGCGTTGAGCACCAAGTTGACCAGCACCTGAGTTAGCTCGATGGGATTGCCGGTCACGAATGCTGGCGAGTTAGCTTCCGACTTGATTTGGATGGAACTCGCTCGACTGGGCGACTCAGAGAAGAGTCGCGGCTGCACGATCGCGGGGATGAATTGCACCAGCTCGCTGAGATCGATGACTTCATCGAGTGCTGAGGCTTGCCCGGTGGCGTAGAAGTTGCGGAGATTCTCGAGCAACTTCAGTCCGTGTTCGGCTCCTGCACCAATACCCGCAATTGCCTTCATCGCTTCTGGGGGCAGACCGCTCATGCCTTGCAGTACACGCACGTAATTGGCCATTGGGGTCAGGGCGTTGCGAAGGTCGTGCACGACGCCTGCAGCCATTTGTCCGAGAGCTGCCAGCCGTTCTCGTTGAATGATTCGAAGCTCGGCAGCCTCCAATTGACGCATCGTGGAAACTAGCGATTCGCCCGCGACTCGGAGTTCGGAATCGAATCTTTCGAGGTCCGACTTCGCTCGCTCGATGCCGGTGATGTCGCGCTGCAAGGCGACATAGTGAGTGGTGCGTCCTGACGAGTCCCGCAAGTGGTTGATGATCCACTCAATCTCAAACTCGGTGCCATCTCGTTTGTAGTTCACGGCCCTCGCGATGAAGTCTTCTCCTGATTGCAGAGCCCGTCACAATCGTTTGAGTACTTCGCGGTCGGTTTTGGGGCCTTGAAGGATGCGGGGCGTGCGACCCAGAAGCTCGCCGATCGAATAACCCGTCATGCGAGTGAATGCAGAGTTGGCGTAAACAATCTGAGGCCCAGGTTGCGTCAACTCGGCAGTAGTCACAATCACTGAGTACTGCTGATACGAAGCCGCCAACTCCATCAAATCGGGCCGATAGAATTGATAGTTGCTCATCGGATTGATTCGTTCGAGGAGTACTGAACTGTTCGAATATGGCCATGACCGAGTCTGCAAACTTCAGTTGATCGATGCTCGCAACCGTGCAGATTCAAGTTCATAGCATTGTTGCCGAGCCTGCGCCATTGGCGAGTCGAAGCGTGGTCCCTATTGCCGAAAAAGCCGATCGAACGATCCCGAGCCCGGTAAATTTCTCACGGGCCGGGGACCAGGCACACGAGGTCACGCGACCAATTTCTTTAGCAGCGTCTTCGGGATTTAAGAAGGCTGTGCCGATGAGAGGCGGAGACTCTGCGTTGATCTCGAATCGCTTGAGTTCCTTATTCACATGCCCCATCGCATGCAGCCGCGCGATGGGTTCTTGGCCGAGATAACAACCCTTCGAAAACGAGATCGCCTGCCGGGTGCGATTGGCTTCTTGGGCCAAATTCTCATCAGTGAGGTCAGTGCCATAGCAGGGCAGGGCGGCTTCGATTCGGAGCGTTTCGAATGCCGCCAGACTGGCTGAGCTGGCACCAGCGGAGATCAAGTCTGCTTGCAGTCCGGGGATGAGTTCTCGTGGAGCCGACAGCCAACAGCAGGGCAGGCCGAGCACGTCAGCCCGCTTGATCCACACGATGTTGCCACCCATCGACGCGAGTTGCGTTTGTCGGTGATTCCAATCGTGCAGCGGCGGGAGTCCATCCAGCTGCGCGACGAATTCGATGGCGCGCGGTCCCACGATGAGCAACTCGCCGTGCGACTCAGTGCGATCTGCGAACTTCAAGTCTTCAACGAGGTGATAGCGTCTCAAATGGGCGAGCAGCGCCGCGCCTTGCGACGGGAATGTCTCGACCCAAATCGAACTCTCTCCGGCAAACACAAAGACGTGCCCGAGGATGCGTCCTTTGATGTTGCAGAAGAAGGCTTCGCAACCCGCTCCGATTCGCAGGGCCTTGATGTCGTGAGTGCAGAAGTTGTGGAGGAACGAGTGACGGTCGTTGCCCGAGATTTCGAACTGCGAACGAGTGCTAAGATTAATGACGATGGCACTCGTTTGAGCGTGCTGAAGTTCGGCGGCGAGAGCGGTGAATTCTGGCATGAAGCTCGGTCTTGTGGCGTTTGAGTGGTGACGGTGGAAACGATACGCGACGAGTTGGTCTTAGTCCAAATTCAGCAATCGACGAATGCCGATCCAGGGTTGGATGTAGGTGAGAAAAGGAAGACCGTCGACCGTCACTTCGTGGCGACGCGTGACTCCATCAACGGCACGTGCATCGTTGACGATGGCGGCCAGCATGTCGTGTTGTGCTTGGGCCGTATGTTGTTCGAGGACGTCGACGCGTCCTTTTAACACCGCGACGGCGGCGGCCAAGGCATAGGCCCCCCAGTTACTCGTCCCCGCGAGAATTGAACGTTGAGTGGCAATGCGGCATGGGATCTTGGCTCCGACTGGACCGCCGAGACGCTGACTGAGAAGCGACCAATCAAAGCGGCCCATACCGATCTCATTGCCGCCGTCTCCGACGCTCAACGACACAGCCGTCGGAGCTTGATCTGCGAGTTCATCAAACAGCCGGTGCACGTCTCCGGTGAACTGGTCGATCGGGAGGCCGCGCATGTTGAAGCAGTGGCCACGCTCGGGTACCGGAACTGAGTTCTCGAAAGCCAAGAGTGACTCGGGGCTAGCCCCGCTGGCGGCTAACGATTCGCGAGTGTGACTTGGTCCCACTCGTTCAATCGCGATGAGGTGGCTGAGCGAACGGCCGAATTCGCTGCTCCAAAAGTCGGCTCGCCAAGCATTCGACTGCAAGGGGGCTGCGGCGATGTGATGGTCGCTCAGGCCCGCGAACAGGGCAGCTCGTCGCAGAACGCACTCGCAATTTATGTCGGGGACGACGAGGACTTCCGCCCCGAGATCTCGAAGGACTCGCGCCAGCAGAATCGTTCCGAGCGGTCCATCGGTCTCTGCAAATCCTGCTGGTGCATCGGGAGTCACGTCCGGCGATGACGGATTCAAAATCGGAATGAAGAAGCCGGTGACGAGGCACACACGGGTAGCTCGATCCGCAAGTTCGCGAGCTGCATGTAACAACTCGCCCACACCGATCCCGCAATCAGCGTCAGGGCCGATGAGTCCTCGACCGCCGGGGTCTCGTCGCACGAAGCGTTCGAACTCTGCGATGAGTGTTTCGGGCGAATTCACGAGGCAGTCTCCGAAGAGCGAACAATTGTCTGAGCGAAGTCTGAGTTTCGAAAACTAGTCGCGACGAACTCGGATGTTGCGGAACTGAACTTCGAAGTCTTCCGCCTGAAAGCCGAGCAGTCCTTCTTTCAGTTCTCCCGCTTTTGACTCGCAGACTTTCGTGCCGTTTATCGAGGCGGTGAGTGCTCCGTCTCGCGCGACGACTTCGAGACTATTCCACTCGCCAACGGGCTTTCGAGCCGTAGTACGGGCGTCGGCGTTGTCTTCGATCTCAACATTGGCCGCACCGCCGTTAGCTTTGATGGTGGCCATCTCGGAGTACTTGCCTTGCACCTCTAATGAAACGGGCCACTGCTTGTGCTCGCCATTGATGAAAATCATCACGCCCGTGTTGCCTTTGAACTCGGCGTCGCTGGCGAGATCGGCGGGACGTCGAAAGCGGTAGTCGACTTTCAACGTGAAGTTGGCGTAGCTGGCCTTCGAATACAGATAGCCTCTCGGCTTGCCATAGCAGTTGAAGCCGTTGCCCGCTGCCTCCCAAACGATGGTCTGGCCAGGATCCTTCGCCGAGAACTGGTCGAAGGCATCGAAGCCGATTAGCTCGAAGCCTTCTTCGAGTTCGATCTTCGGAGCGTCCTCGGGCAGCGGCTCGGGTTTGTCGGATGAGGCGGTTGCCGTTGCCGGTTTCGAAGGTGTGGCAACTGGTTCTGCGGGACTGGGCAAGCAACCAACCAATGAGAACAACGCAGCGAGGCGAAAGAACGAGCGGGGCATGATGTCTCCTGAGGGGCAATAGGACGGGCGGGACTGTGAGCGACCGCAGCGCGAACTTCAACGAGCCCTACGAATCTGCGGGGGCCGTCACTATTCTCCCGCCCGAATTGTTCCCTGAGGAAAGGCTTCGAATGTTTGTTGATGAGTTTGAAATGCGATGTCGCGGCGGAGACGGCGGCAATGGATGCAGCAGTTTTCGAAAAGAGTCGCATATTCCGCGCGGTGGTCCCGACGGCGGCGACGGTGGTCGCGGCGGCAAGGTTTTTCTCGAAGCTACTGACGACCTGACGAACCTCGCGCACTTGATCGGCCATCGGCATATCAATGCAGGGCGCGGCGAGCACGGCATGGGCAAACGCATGTCCGGGAAGAGCGGCGCGGACAACGTGGTGCAGGTGCCCGTCGGCACGCTAGTCTATGACTGCGAGACCGGCAACCTGTTGCGAGACATGAATCAGCATGGCGATCGACTCGTAATCGCCGAGGGCGGACGAGGCGGACGAGGCAATGTCCATTTTGCGAATGCGGTGAATCGAGCTCCTCGCGAACGTGAGCCGGGAAAGCCTGGCGAGACTCGGCATATTCGATTGGTGTTGAAGGTCATTGCCGATGTCGGGCTCATTGGTAAACCGAATGCAGGCAAGTCGACATTGCTCAGCCGAATGACGCGAGCCACTCCGGAGATCGCCGCTTATCCCTTCACGACCAAGTATCCGAACTTGGGCATCGTGCGGATTGGTTACGAGCGACAGATCGTGATTGCAGACATTCCCGGTTTGATCGAAGGCGCGCATGAGGGTGTTGGCTTGGGCCACGACTTCTTGCGACACGTCGAACGCACGAAGGTCTTCGTGCATCTCGTCGAACCGGCTCCGATGGACTTGTCGGATCCGATCGAGAACTACCGTGCGATTCGGGATGAGCTGCGACTCTACGATCCAAAGCTGGCAACTCGACCTGAGCTACCGATCGTCACCAAGTGCGAACTGCCCGAAGCCAAGGACGTTGCGCGGCGCTTGGCGGAAGTGGCCGGTCGACCGGTGATGATGATCTCTTCGGTGACAGGCAAAGGCTTGCCGGACTTAGCTCGCGAGTTGGTTCGTCTGATGGATCGTCGGAGTGATGTCGACGATTGGAGGCCCCGTGAGCGAACTCGATACGAACTCGGTGCTGTGGTTCCGGCGGCGGTGACGACTGCGGCTGAAGCTGTCGCGTCCGATGAACCGGAAGACGACGACTGATGAGCGGAGCGGCCAGCACTGACGGACTTTCTGGTCGCAAACATGGCATGTTCTGGCTCAGTTTTCTCGGCAAACGCATGTCGCTAAGCAGTCGAGAGGCGTGAATAGAGCAACCTAGGAATGGAGTCTGCGATGAAGTTTCAACTCGGTTCTCGTTGCCGATCTCTGGTCGGGGCACTGGCCTTGATGTGTGGTTGTCTGTGGGTGGCTCCTGTTTGTGGAGCGGATTCCCCGACGATTGCGATCGTCAACAATCAGCGCATCTCAGAAAACGAGTTCGAGTTCTTGTGCTTGTCTCGTCGTGTGAAGAAAGACATGCAAGCTGCTGTTCGCGAACGCTTCGTCGAAGACTTGATTGATCGCGCATTGCTCAAGCAGTTTCTCGATAAAGGTAAGGTGGACTACAGCCGCGAGATGCTCGACGCACAAGTCGTTCGCGTGGAAACCGTGATCAAAGACGACGGCAAGAACGTCAACGAGGTGCTGCGATCCTTGGGTTACAACCGCGAGACACTCCGGGCCGAACTGGCCTTGCCTTTGCGATGGCGCAGTTACGCAATGACGATCATCACGGACTCTGCCATCAAGTCTTACTGGGAGATGCATCGCAGCAAGTTTGATGGCACCGAAGTTCGCGCTGCTCAAATTGTGAAAGCACTTCCCGCGATGCCATCTGCTAGTGAAGTCGACCAGGCCAAGACTCTGTTGTCTTCCGTGCGTCAGAAGGTGATGGCTAAGGAGTTGTCCTTTGCGGAGGCCGCGAAGCAGCACTCTGAAAGTCCCAGTGGCAAGGACGGCGGCGATCTGGGGACGTTTGGTTTTCGAGGGCGCATGCCGCTCGAAATCACGCAAGCTGCGTTCAAGTTGAAGGCCGGGGAAATCAGCGAGCCATTTCAAACGCCGTTCGGCATGCACTTGCTGACGGTCACTGAAATTACACCGGGTGACCTCAGTCTCGAAGATGCTCGACCTGAAATCTTCGAAACGCTCTCGCAAGAAACTCAACGCCGCTTGGTGAAGGAACTGCGATCCACGGCCAAGATCACCATCGAGCGGGGCAATAAGTAGCTCCCAACTTCCTGAGTAGACCGCTTCGGCGATGAGTCTGGAGAAGTTGTCTGGTTCATGATTCTCGCGTGCTGCGCATGGAATCGAAAATACTTCGCAGATTGTGATGCCAACTTCCAATGCGGGAGTTTGTCGATTTGCGCGGTTGTGTTTGGGCCTCAAGGTTTCGCCAATCGGCGAAGCTGGCTGAAGACGTTGGAAGTTCATGGCGTTCTTCGGCTCCGCTCCGTGCGCTGCCTCTAGTCGGTCATATGCTGTGACGGTCCGCGCTGATTGTTTCTCGTCACTGAGCGAAAGACCGACTCTCATGATTGGGGCTCGTATTCCTTTCATCGCCTTGCTGCTGGGGCTCTTCGTTTGGAGCGACGTTACCGCCTGCGCTGAAGATGCGGCGACGTTGGATTCAGACGGACGAGGACGCGGAACGGCGGTGACGCTCAATTACTGTCGAGCTTCGTTTCATCGCATTCGCCGTTATCAGTCGAAGCGAGTGCTGATCGAAGAGCAGGAGAAGATCCTCAACAACCTGAATCTCAACGGGATCGGTGATGAGGATGTCATCAAGCTGTATTCGGCCGTGCTGGATGAGATCAGCAAAGTGCAGATCGCAGATCGCGAGGCGGTCGTTTTGCAGGAGAAGTTTCGAAAGGGCGTGCATCGTCAGCTTGGTGTAACGGCTCTGACAATGGGCTCGCAGATGGCGCTGGGCTCGGTGGATGGAGCCGTGCGAACCGGCGTGAATAGCTGGCTCGACTATCGCGATCTCTCGTGGTCTCGCGAGTTGGATTTGTGGAAGGTCGAGAAAGATCGCATGCAGGCGCTCGTCGATAAGTCGACGCACTTCCTCGACACGTTTTGGAAGCTCGCTCAAAAGAAGAGCATCCCCGATCGCTGGTTGGTGCGTGGCGACGATCTCGATGCTCTTGAGGATGCGGTGCGCGAGGCCGATCCCGAGAAGCGATATCGCATTCTCAAGCGGATGGAGCCTTTCATGGAGTGCTATCCGCCGTATTGGTATTTCGTGGGGCGAGCATCTCAGGCTCGTGGCGATTTCAAGTTGGCCGCGACCACTTATGACCGCGTGGCATTGCTGGCGGATGGCCACTTCCGCAAGGACGACATGCTGGCCGCGTGCTTGGCGAACAAGGCACTCATTCAAGAGCACCTCAAACAAACCGGTTCCGAAAAGAGTGCTCGCGATGCGTTGGGATATTCGTCGGCTGTCTGGGAAGCGAACTTGCTGGCCTCGCAAGTCTTGGAACGTCACGGCCATGTTCAAGACGCTGAAGATGCCATCTTGCGGAACCTCGATGTCGAACTCGAAAAGCCCGTGAGTGCCTTGGCTCTCGTTGGTTTGTATTACCGAGCCAATCGCAAGACCGGCCTTGAACAACTTTTGGCGACCGACAGCATCGTGAACGTGCTGCCGATCCAAGCCTTGTTGATGTGTTTGGAGAAAGCCGGGACAGAACGCGTCTCGCCAGCGGTTACGAAAAAGCTGCGCGATTCGTTGATGGTGACCGTCGAAGGACGCTTTGGCTTAGATGACGTCAACGTCAGTTGCGATGGATCTTGGATGCCGCAGTCGAACAAGGTCCGACTTGCGTTTGCTGCTTCAGATGGTTCGGTGCAATGGCTCGATACAAACTCGGTGTCTTTGGTCGAACAGAAGCCGCGGATGTTGGACGTGAGTCAGACGATCTCGAATACGATTCAATCCGATAAGGCGGTCGCTCAAGCGTTGGCACCGGCGGAGTTCGCGATCCGGTTCAAGTCTGCCATCGAAGCCGGGCATCCGTTGGCAGCATCGGCGGCGACGTTGTTTGGTTCGTCGCTGATCTTCATTCCCAACCAACCAATGGAAGCGACGCCGATCTCGGTGACTTTGGGAAATGCCGCAACGCGTCGAGGCGGGAAGACGTCTGTTTGGGGATCGGCTGCCGCACCCTCAGAGATTGTCTTTGGCAAGACTGTTGTGACGCTGACGAACGATGGAGCGACGGTTTCTGTGCGTGGCAACGAGAAACGCACCGAGCCTGCGACGCCGACTCAAACTGAAGTTGTCTCAAAAGACGCCGAGCGAGATCGCAAGAAACCGCGCGCGAGGATTTTGGATGTGGTGCCGTTGGTCGAAGAAGACTCTGATTCGAAGCCTGCTACTCCGGATGCGTTCGACGGTAAGCCCAACGACGTGCCGCCACCGCCCGAAGAGATCGAAGTCGTGAAGCCAAAGATGTGATCGAGTCGGTAACGCAGTGGCAGCATTCTAATTTGAGAGCCAGCTGATCGAGCCTCTTTGCGACATGGAAGAACGATTGCTGCTTAGCAATGAGTTTCGGCGGCGGCTTTGATGTCGTGGTTATTCCAGTCCACTCACCAATACTTGCCCCGAGCGGCAACGACTGAGTGCCGTGAAACCGGCCTTGGGTCGGCCTCGAGCATCGACCAAACCACCGTTGGGGAAGACGTGTGGCGACGCGTCGGAGATGTAGCTCCAGTTGATCGCCACGACAGACTGCTTAGCCATCAGCAGCGAAACATACTCGGTGATCCAACTGGCTTGAGTCGCTTCGGACCATTCGACGCCGCCAGTATGCGCGGCTTGCACTTCGATGCCGTCGCACGCGAGTGCATCGGTCACAGTCGCTGCCGGGGCACACAGAGAGACGTTTAACGGTACTTCGAGAACCGTCCATTGGTCGATCATTCGCGAGAAGTCGAGCAGATCACGTGGTCCGTTGCCTCGACCATTGAAGCCAATGGGGATTTCCAAATTCACTCCGGCGAGGCCGGTTCCGAAGCGAAGCAGCGCGTCAACAAACTGAATCGGGGATAGACGATGCTCGCCCCGAGTCTGGTACTCGCCCCACGGTTGATCGATTCTCAAGAAGAACTGCGCTTCGCCGTCCACTTGCCGAGCGACCTCCAACGTGCGAGCCAGCAACGACAGTCGCTCTTCTTCGTTGAGCTTGAAGGCGCCACCGACGTTTGCTCGAGTCGCCAGTTCCCAAACTCGGATCTTGCCGGTGTAGCGCGAGACCGCCGTTTCAACGAAGTCTGAAATGAAGCTCTGCAAGTTGTAGAAGTCGTGACCCCATTGATTGAGCCATTGCGGCAGTCCATTTTCGGAGAAGTCGAGCAGCGGCCCGGCTCGCATCAGCAGCTTTCGCTCGTGAGCCCAATTGACGACCGCATCGCAATTCTCCCAGTGATACGTACCTTCTTCAGGTTCGATGCGGTGCCATTCCACTGGTATCCCGACGGCGTTAAAGACGTCGGTGAATGACAGCGAGTTATCGAGCTTCAAGTCTTCTTGATTGAGCCGACAACCAAACGAAACCGGTAATTGCGGCGAGCGTTTGAAGCGGACCGCGAGTCGCTGTCGGACGTAAGACTTCGCCAACTTCGCGGCGGCTTCATGAGCTTTGACGATCGCTTGGTCGGCCAGTCGCGAGCATTCGGCTAGGTCGCTCTTGGCTCCTGTGGCCTGAGCAAACAAGCGATGCGCGAGTCGATGACTTACGACGAAGTCCTCAGGAATCTGCATCCCGAGTGACTCCCACACAGCAAGCTGATTTCGAACTTGGCAGATCTTGCCGCGGGCTAATTCCAGAGCGAGGCAATAAGGCGTTTCACTTTCTCGCAGAGTTGCGGTGCTGACGATCGGGCGACCGAAGCCTTGAACCGGGTACGGCAAATGAAACTTACCACTTTCGGAATTCATGCGGCGAAAGGTGAGCGTGTTGCCGTCCATCTCAACGCGACTGGGGAAGACTCTCCCATCAAAGCCGCAAAGGAAGGCTTGCGGGATCTCGGTGGTCGCATCCAATAGGCCCGCTGGATGGACCGTAAATCGCATGACCCCCATTCGATTCCCTTACCGAAACATGTCGGCAACTGCGCGGTGGAAGTGACCTTCAGCCGGAAAGGAGTGGCCCGCAAGTTGACGTGGTTGAGTTGATGTTGTCTTCGGTCGGCTCGCTCGCGGCTTGCTGGTGGATGAAAGCGACGGATTGAGAAAGCCGTCATCAAGCTCCGGCGAAAGCCGAAAAATGCCATGAAACGCGGCGGGACTCTAGTTCTGGTCGACTCGTTGTTCAACGAACCATCGGCTGGCTAAAGTCCGCCGCGCATGGCTGCTCGATCGCGGCAAATCGCGTTCAAAATGGTGCTTCAAAAAGGTCGCAATGAACCCGGCTCTGACTTCCAGTGTGCTGCCCGGTATGACGCCGAGACGCGGCAAGGTGCGTGACGTTTACGACTTCGGCGATCGATTGTTGTTCGTGGCTTCGGACCGCATTAGCGCCTTCGATTGGGTGTTGCCGACAGGCATCCCAGATAAGGGCCGCATCCTTACTCAACTGAGCAAGTTCTGGTTCGACCGATTGAATGTCGCCAATCACTTGCTGAGCATGGACCCGACCTCGGTTGCTCTTCCGTCCGGTACGGACTCCAGCGTGTTGGTCGGCCGCAGCATGGTCGTGAAGAAGGCCAGCGTCTTCCCGATTGAATGCGTCGTGCGCGGCTACTTGGTTGGCAGTGGTTGGAAGGAGTACCAACAAACTCAAACGGTTTGTGGGATTCCTCTGCCGGCCGGGCTGAAGCAAGCCGCGAGATTGCCCGAGCCGATCTTCACTCCCGCGACCAAGGCCGAGACTGGTCACGACGAGAACATCTCATTCGAGCGGATGGTGTCTGTGGTTGGCTCTGAGACGGCCAACAAGCTCAAGCAACTCAGCCTCAGCATTTATAGCCAAGCTGCTGAGTATGCTTTGACCAAAGGCATCATCATTGCCGACACGAAGTTCGAGTTTGGTTCTCTGAATGGCGAGATCCTGTTGGTCGACGAAGTGCTGACTCCTGACAGTTCTCGGTTCTGGCCAGCCGACCGTTACGAAGTCGGAACAAGTCCATTCTCGTACGACAAGCAGTTCGTGCGCGACTGGTTAGAGACCACAACGTGGGACAAAAATAGTCCGCCACCGGAAATGCCCGATGAGATCGTGGAAAAAACTCGAGCAAAGTACATCGAAGCCTTCGAGACACTTGCCGGGACCGAGTTCCCTTGGCGATAACTCCGCCGCTTTCGATCGGTGGCGAACCGTCAGCAAGCGGTGACAGTCAGCACCACCAGATTTGATCGATCAACGAGTCACGGCCTCGTGGCGAAATAGGCAGACGCAGCGGACTTAAAATCCGCTGGGGGTAATTCCCCGTACGGGTTCGAGTCCCGTCGAGGCCACTGGACACGGTTGCATGTTTTCGCATGCAGCCGTTTCTTTTTGCATGGTCACAACTTGCGGCTGTTGCTCGTGTTCGTGCTGCGAGCCCGTGCGGTTGGAAACGGCATCAAGTGGCATCACTTTTGGCATCACGACTTGAGTCGTCAGCGCCTTCTCGAAGTGCTCGGGAAGGACTTGCCGATAGTGGGCGTTCGCAATTTCTTCTGTGTGCCCCAACCATTGAGCGGCAACGTGTCCGGGGAATTGCTCCGCCAGTTCGGTCGCTCGACTTGCTCGCATATTGTTCCACGCCTTCGGTGGCACATCCAATCCCGCGCGTTTGAAGATCGTGGTCAGCATCTTGCGAAGGTTGGCATTCTGCCATCCGTCGCCATTCCGCACGGACTGTGGTCGATGCTTGCTGATGACGTAATCGGCTCCGGCATCTGCGAGTTCGAACGCCTCTTCAAGAAAAGGTCGTAGCTCGGGGAACAGCGGAATCACTCGTGTCTCGCGACCTTCGATGTGTTCCAGCTTCGGGCATGGCACCGTGATGCGGCCATGCTCCCAATCAACGTGTCCCCACTTGAGCGATAGCGGTTCGGATGGAGTTCGAAGCCCACCAAATCGCGCTAACGCAAGTAGCAATCGCCATTCAGCATCAGGTGCGTATTCAACCAGCTTTTCGATGTCGACTCGCGAGATGAATCTCTGCCGTGACCTATTTGTGCGACCTACAAAGCTCTTCAATGGCTTACGCCAGCCTGAGAACGGGTTCTTGTGGATGTACTCGTGCCGGACCGCGTCGTTGAAGATTGTTTCGGCACGACTCATTCGACGATCAATCGTTGCGCGGCTGAGTTTCTCAGCGTTCAAGAACCGGCCAAAGTCGACGGCATCGCCTGCCGTGATTTCAGCGAGTCGCTTATCGGCTCGGAAATACTTGAGCAGATTGCGTCGAACTTGCTCGTAGCAAATGAGCGTCGTCCCCTTAACGTCGGTTCGACGTTTGATGTAATCCGCCAAGAACGAGCCAAGAGTTAGTCGCACTGACGTTGCAGACTCATCAGTTTCAGCCATCGCCTTCACGCGAGGCTCGATGAGATCCGTCTTCGAGAGCTTGTCGTAGAACTCATCCGTCAGACCGCTGACGAAGTCGGTCGTATGTCGGTCGAGTCCACTGCCGGTGCGTTGCGCGTCACTCAGCGTCTCGACCAACGCATGAAACCGAGTCGCGAACGACTTCGAGACTCCGGCCAATCGAATGCCGCGTCGTGTCTTGTTGATGTCTCGCCATTGAATGAAAGCCGTCTTCTTGTCAGCTTCGTAACTGATTGAGGCCATGTAGCTATTCCTTCTTGAGCGGTCCCAACATGCGGACTTCAAGCCGCAAGTAAGCCGCGAGTGTGTCGAGTTTGGGAATCGGCAAGCCGCGTTCGCTGCGCATGAATCGAGACAACGCCGATCGGTCGATGCCCGTCTCTTGAGCGATGGCGTATTGACTAACGCCGCAGTCGTTGACTGCTTGCCGAATTTGGTCACTGAGTGAGGTGAGTTTTTTGGTCATGCCGTAAAGCATGCTGTCGCGTTGTCGATTTGACAACGTCATTGGGATCGGTCGTCGAGACTCTCTCAGATTGCGAATGCCGCCTTACTTGTGCCGTCGACGGTGACACAAGGGTTGTTTTTGCCGGAAAACAGTACGCTTGTGTCACCGGCTACTACCCATTCCGAGACCGGACGTCCCCCTGTCTCAGTGTTGAGTCGCGAGTTGAAGAAGCCCAGTTGCTCTGCGGCTTGCAGCGCCTTTTCGGCGAGTTCTCCGGAGTCGCGATACTCCCGACAGCTCCGCTGAAGCTTGCGGACGGTGAGCACTCCGTCGTGCCGCTTCGCAATGGCAACAATGCGCCGAGCAGCCATTTTCGCTATCTCGTCAGTGCTGGCAGAGTCGATGCCGAGTGCTGCGTAAATGCGCCGCGTCTCATACCCAAACCAGCGCGACAGCGCGATGCCGATGTCGATGTCCGCCAGTTCGATGGATGACTCAGACGTGCAGCCAATGGCCTCTCGCAGCAAATGCACCAACAGCGAGAACCGTGCGGCATAGCCTTCCAATTTCGACCATGCTGCTGCCGTCGCACCGTCCAGCGACACCGTTTCGTCTGCATGTTCATTATAGAAGCTGATCCACCGAGCTTTGGCGTCCGGCATCAGGCTCAAATCGACCGGAACCAGTTCGCCCGATTCATCCCGCTGAAACTCCAGCAGCGTCAGTCGCTCCATGATGACGTCGACTCGCTGGCTTAGATCCTCGTCGATGTCGGTGTCGGTCCAACGCTTGGCTTGCTTGGGCGGCATCGTCATCAGCAGTCGCGCCGCCAGCCCATTTTCCACGTGCTCACTGCTAAGCTGCGCGCCGCCAACGTCCTCGGATCGGCCACGGCCGCCCAACGCAGAAACGAGCGTCGCAGGTTGGATGCCACCCGTGACCGACACGCTCGCCCTTGGCACATGAATGATTCTCTGACCGGTCTTGCGGTCCACGATGAGCGAGCCTGCTCGATGCATCGAAAGCCAGTGCGCCACATCGGCTCCACGAGTCGCCTTGTAGCCGTCAAACGAATTCACCCATCCGCTGAGTTCGTCGCGAAAAACAAGCAGCCCGCGTGGATTCTCTTCGAGAATGGGAGCCACTGATTCAACGGTCGCGTCCTCAACAATCCATCGTTGGCAGACGGGGGAGTCAGGTTTTTCGGGAGGCGGCTCAAGCGTCTTGTGCCCGTGCTTCTTCCATTGCGCAAATGCCGCCTCATGTGTCTGAAGCCGAACTTCGTGTTCGCGTTTCGCGGCGTCATAATCGCGAAAAGCTACCGTCTGCCGACGTCGTAATAGCTCCACGGCCTGAGACAGTGCCGGGGATTTCATCGTGCCGGATTCGCCTACGATCACAGTCCAGAAGACGCACGGCTCGCACCAACTCCGCTTCAGGCTGATACGTCGTGAGCAGCCCACGGCAGCCGCCAACCCAGTTAGGAGCGGCAGTGCCAGATAACTGTCATCGCAGCCCATTGCCAGAGCAGCGGTGCGGACATACTCGCTGATCGGCGCAGGCAACAAGTCGGTCGGGAACGGCTGATAGGGCGGCAGGTTTTCGCTTTCGTCGCCGGTGACACAAGGGGTGCCTTTTTTGCAATTTGCCGGGGTTGTGTCACCGTCGCCACGGTTAGTCATCACTGAATACGAGCGTGAGTCACGCCGCAAGTGCTGGCCCCACTCAACCGCAGTGCCATTATCACGAGCCTCGCTGATCTTGTGCCGGAGTTCGTGCTCACTCCACGGGGGCGAGCAATACTGATTCCACTCGGTCAGCAACGTCAGAGCGTCATCGTCCGAGAGTCCGAATCCGCGAACGAGATGCTCAGCAGCCAAGAGCGTCGCAGGATGCCCGCCTTGACCACTGATCGCAGGCGAGACTTTTGCGAGGTAGCGACGTGCTCGCTCAACGATGTCGCCTTGCAATGTTGGCTGATGAGTCTGACTCGGCCGCGCAGATGACTTCGCCGCCTGAGTCGTGACAGTCGTCACCAGTGCCGCAACCGCTTCGAGGTTCTCACGCGAAACGACTTCGCGACCATGCTCAGCAACGTGCTCAGGGCGCAGGTAGTCCGGTACATAGACCAACCCCGCCACGCGATGAGGCCGATCGTCGGTCGAGTCGCCCTTGCGGTTAAACGTGCCCGGCAAACGCAAGATGCGTGAGGCATCATGCACGTTCGTGTCGATCTCTGCTCGATCGGTGTTGCAGTCGGCGGCCAACGCCTTCAGCACATCGCGAACTAACGCCTTCGACGCTTCATCGTTGGGAATGTCGATTGGAAACAGCAGATAGCGACCGTTCCCTGAATCGAGTTCGATTGGTTCGCAGTACCCGAACTTGGTCATGAGCCATTCACGGGACGACTCAGCCACTTCGACGGCTGCTTGCTTCTCAATGGATGTAGCACAAATTCCACTCGGTCGTTTCGGGTCAACATCAACAAAGAGCCAACGACGATAAACGACGTTTTCGTCTCGTCCCATCTCCCGAGCCTGCTCCGTCAGACGATTCTTTGAGCGAGCCAGTAACGCCGAATCGTGTGGATTGAGAGACACGTAGATGCCACGTGGGGAGCATTGGGCATCAAGCCGAATCACCGCTTCAGCCGCCTTCATCGGATCATCAAAGAAGCCGGAGTCCTTGCGGTTGTATTTGCCGCCTACAAGAGCCCTGGCTTCGAAGACATCGCCTGAAGCGTGCAGCGTCCTCAAGAACTCGAAGCACTCTTGCCCGCGTCGATGCTGCTCTGCCTTTTGTTCTTGAGCGAGCCTTATCCGGTCAGCCCCAGTTAATGCAGGCACTTCGCCCGAGTTTGTGTTACCATCCATCTTGATAATCCTTAAAGGGCAGCGCGTATCTGTGATGAGGTCGCGTCTGCCCGATTTTATTGTGTGTACGGGTAAACGACGGTCTTAGGGGTGCGCTGGCCGATTGAGGCGAGACTCGATGAATCGCTCAATTTCGGAGCGTGGAATACGCACGGCGCGACCGAGGCGAATTGCCCTGATCTCACCGGATTGCACGAGTCCCCAGACGACGCGTTCGCAGCACTTCAATAATTGCGCGGCTTCGCGATAGGTCAGGCATAAAGCTGCGGAGTTATCTGCCTTGATGTGTTGAGTATTAGGCATGGGGCACCTCGCTTCCGGCAGTAGCAACCGCGCGAGATTGACTCCCTTCGAGGAGTTGCGAGGTGAGGCTTTCAGTAAAAGCCTTCAGAGTTGACCAGCGAATGCGATGTGTTTTGCCGACCCGATAGCCGGGCAAGACTCCAGTGCGCACATGCCGCCGTACCAAGAGCGGATTGATTCGGAGCCACTGAGCCACTTGTGCTGCGGTCGCACTCCCTGTCGGCCATTCAATCAACGGGCCGTTTTCGCCGGTCATCGCATACAAACTGCTCCACCAGATCAAGGTGGTCTTTGCGAGCTTGAAGGCGGCGAGTTCGCCTCGCGAGATTGCAGCACGAACGCTGTCGTCGCTGACACCGAGGTACGCTTCAGCCTCGGGGACGCGAGCGAAGGCTGACGTCGGCGTGATACTGGAACCAGAAGCAACCATGATTGGGCCTCATTTGAGGTGGCCTGGTTGTTCCAATACCGCCGTTTGACTCTAGTCAGTGTATTTGTCGCTCGCCATTTTTGTGCGATACGGTGAAGGGCGGGACGTTACAAATCCGTCCCCACAGACGACAAGCCTGAATCGCATATATTTTTCTGAAAGTAAGTTGCGTCGTATTACTTAGTCTCGGTTCGCTGCCTTCTCACAAATACGCGGTGATGCCTCGCTTCGGAGCCAGCGTATTATGATTGAGAGATGACTGGCCTGCTCACTCACTGGCACTCGATCCTCTCCCTTGTTCAGAATGTCGTTTGGGGTAGCTTCCGATGGCAACCGGCTGACACGGCTCTGTGCGACTCCTTGCGCGATGCCAAGAACCGCAGCAAGGCGCGTCTACGAATACTTCCTCACGCAGTTCGCCAGTGCCGAAGGGAATAGTGGCGGGCAGTTTTACACGTCGCGCTGCGCGGTCTGACTGCTGGTCGAGATACTCCCACCATGCAAGGGGCTAGCCTACGATCCTTGCTGCGGCTTGACCGGCATGTTCGGGCATTCGTCGAAGAGCGTGGCGGGCGGAACACGCAGCGACTTCCGCATATGATCTGCCTGTAACTCAACATCTCACTGAATCGAATTGCTTACTACATGGCGCTCTCGCTTAACAAACCCAAGCTCGACAACCTCGCTGGCGACATTTGGAAATCGGCCGAGCGGTTGCGCGGCAAGTACAAGCCTTACGAGTATCAGGGCGTCATCCTGCCGATCATCGTAATTCGACGATTGGAGTGTGTGCTGTTGGAGTGGCGTGAGGCGAAGCGGGCAAAGGTGCTGGCTGACCGGCCCAACCTCACCGAGAAGGAACTTGCGAAGCTGGTTAAGGATTTGGAACTGAATCCCAAGCAGTCGCCGTTTTCCAACAAGACCGACTGGACGCTTCGCAAGGTTTACGAGGACGACCAAACGCTCTTGGAGGAAAACTTCCGAGCCTACATCAACGGCTTTTCCAAGAACGTGGACGACATCATCGAGCACTTCAACTATCGGTTCACGATTGGAACGATGGTGAAGAACAACCGGCTCGCCCCGATCCTGAATCAATACAAGGAACTCGCGCTTGGCCCAGACCAGCTCTCGGGGTTGGAGATGGGTTACGTGTACGAGGAATTGCTCCGGCGATTCTCAGAACAGAGCGGCGAAGAGGCGGGAGATCACTTCACGCCGCGCGAAGTCATTCGTTTGATGGTCGAGTTGCTGGAGATTCCGATTCCCGATCGACACTTCTCGATTTACGACCCGGCGTCCGGCACAGGCGGAATGTTGTCGGTGGCGAAAGAACATCTGCTGGACCGAGCCGCGACTCCGGCGGAACGGGAACGTGTCGAAAAGTTCCTGACGGTCCACGGCCAGGAGTTGTCGCCGACGAACTATGCCGTCTGTCAGGCCGATCTGCTGATCAAGAATGACCAACAGGTCAAAATCAATCTCGGCAACTCGTTGATTCCGCATGATCCGCACAGCCGCGATCCGGGCGACCAATGGCCAGAGCCGAAGCACCGCTTCAATCGCATGTTGAGCAACCCTCCCTTTGGCGTCACCTGGGGCGGCAAAGACGGCTACGAGACTGAAGCCCGCAAACTGGAGAAGACTCGCTATCAAGCCGGGATGCCGCGCGTGAATGACGGCGCAATGCTGTTCCTGCAAACCATGTTGGCGAAAATGATCCCGACCGAGGAAGGTGGCAGCCGCATTGCGGTCATCTTCAACGGCTCGCCGCTCTCCAATGGCGATTGCGGTTCGGGCGAGAGCGAAATCCGCCGTTGGATTCTGGAGAACGACTGGCTGGATGCCATCGTCATGCTGCCCGACCAGTTGTTCTACAACACGGGCATCTTCACCTACATCTGGCTGCTCCGAAACGACAAGCCCGCCAGTCATCGCCGGCGCGTGATGCTGATTGACGCGCGGAAGCAATTCGAGAAAGAGCCCAAAGCCTTCGCCAGCAAACGCAACCGCATGACCGACGCCCATCGCGAATGGATCGAGCAGCGTTACCGCGACGGCTGGGCCAAAGGCTACGCCGATGACTGTGTGAAGATTTTTCGGTGTGAGGACTTCGCCTACCACAAGGTCAGCGTCGTGTTCTGGCAATCCGACGAACACGACCAACCTGCGATTCTCACTGAGCCTTACGAGAAAGCATTCACGGCCGCGAACGTGAAAAAGGAGCTGGAATTCTACGCCAGCGACCTCACTTTCCACGTGCGCGTGAAAACGGAGACCGGCGCGAAAACCATCACGCTCGTCGTGAGTCCCAAGGACGACGCAGCGAAGAAATTCAAAGCCACGCTGAGCGACCGACCGGAGATTCTTTCCGTCGAATGGAAGCACCGGCATTACGTCGCCGACGACGAATACATCCCGCACGGCGAGGACATCGAGGCGTTCCTGAAACGAGAGATCGCCAAACCGATCATCCGCTGGGAAGACAGCCCGCAACTCGGCTATGAAATCCTGCCGAACAAATACTTCTACCGTTATCAGCCGCCGACGCCCGCGAAAGACTTGCTCGCTCAGTTTTGGAAGCTGGAGAAGGACGCTGAGAAAATGTTGGAAGGGCTGGCGCAATGAAGCTCGTCGCTGCAAATGAACCCTGGCTTGGCCAAGTGCCCGCCGATTGGAAACGAAGCCGGATTCGTAACGAGGCGGTTCTGTCACCTTTTTTTTCGTCGGCCCCGCCGTCACCCGATGAGACTTGCGCGGTTGTTCCGATGGAGCTGCTCAGCACCGACGGCACGATTGATTTCTCGAATCAACTACCCATTGAAGACATTTCACCGGGCCTGACGCTTTTTGAGACTGGCGACGTTCTGTTCGCGAAAATCACTCCGTGCATGGAGAACGGCAAGGGCGCGCATGTTGGTCAGATGCCGACGCGATACGCCTTTGGAAGCACGGAGTTTCAAGTCTTGCGACCTTCGAATGCCATTGATGGTCGCTTCCTTTACTACGCGACGTTCAATCCGACATTCCGCGCTTACGCAGCCGAGAACATGACTGGCGCAGCAGGCCAGAAGCGTGTTTCGTCGCGTTTCCTCAAAGACACTCGGCTTTTTCTACCCCCGCTGCCGGAGCAACAGCGGATCGCGGCGTATTTGGATGCGAGTTGTGCGGCGATTGACGCGGCGGTGGCCGCCAAACGCCGACAACACGAAACCCTCGACGAACTTCGCAAGTCCATCATCCATTCTTTCTTTGCTGGTCAATGCGGCGCAATGAGCGAACGAGTGAAAGACGTGGCGGCAAAGATCACGAGCGGCGTCACACCAGAGGGGGGAGCTTCTGGTTATCTCGACAGCGGCATCCCACTCCTGCGCAGTCAAAACATCCATTTCGACGGCCTTCGTCTTAATGACGTGGCCTACATCGCCGCCGAAACCCACGCTGGAATGAGTGGCAGCCAAGTGAAGCCGAGAGACGTGCTGCTCAATATCACCGGGGCTTCGATTGGTCGATGTGCATTCGTGCCGGACGGATTCGGGGAAGGCAACGTCAATCAGCATGTCTGCATCATCCGTCCCGGCCCGCGCATCGATCACCAATTCCTTGCCGCGTTCCTTTCCTCACCAATGGGACAAGATCAGATACTTTCGACCTTCACCGGCGCGTCTCGACAAGGGCTTAGCCACAGTGACCTCGGTCTTATTCGCATCCCATTTCCAAACGTCAAAGTGCAACGCGAGATTGTCGGCAGAATTGAGCAACATGATTCGAAGCACCGCGATCTTTGTCGTTCCATCGAATCACAAATCACCACACTCACCGCCTACCGCAAGTCGTTGATTCACGAATGCGTCACCGGTCAGCGGCGGGTGACGGATGCGGATGTTCGGCGGGCGGAATCAGCGCCGCACTGAGGCGACAATTCCGAGGGCTGGTTCAAGATGGCAGCGGGCATCACGCCGAGGCGAGGACGTTGAAACGATGAAACCCAAACCGCTGGTAAAGAAACGGACGACTGCGATCGCCCGTCCCAACAAACCGGACGGGTTGCTGTCGGACGTACGCGTGTTGATCCAGCAAGCCCGCGAAGGAGTCGCGCGAGCCATCGACTCGGGACTGGTGACGCTCTACTGGCACGTCGGCCGGCGCATCCGGCAGGACATCCTGAAAGAGAAGCGGGCGGAGTATGGTGAGCGAATTGTGTCCGCACTGTGTACACAATTGGTGGCCGAGTTCGGCTCCGGTTTTTCCACACGAAATCTGCGGCACATGCTGCGATTTGCCGAGGCGTTTCCCGATCCGTCAATTGTGAACTCACTGAGTACACAATTGGGTTGGACTCACTTCCGCCACATCCTGCCAATCACAGACCCGATCAAACGTGATTTCTACGCTGAAATGTGCCGCATCGAAAATTGGAACACGCGGACGCTTCATCAGAAGATTCAGTCGATGCTCTTCGAACGCACCGCGATTTCCAAGAAGCCGGACAAACTGATCCGGCAGGAACTCAAGCAACTCCGCGAGGAAGACAAGCTGACCCCCGACTTGGTCTTTCGCGATCCGTATGTGCTCGACTTCCTCGGCTTGAAAGACACCTACGCGGAGAAGGATTTCGAGGCGGCGCTCCTGCGCGAGATCGAAGCCTTCATTTTGGAACTGGGAGACGGCTTCTGCTTCGTCACGCGTCAAAAGCGGATGCAGATTGATCATCGGGACTACCATCTCGATCTGCTGTTCTACCATCGCAAGCTGCGCCGGCTGATCGCCATCGACTTGAAGATCGGCGAATTTGACGCAGCGGACAAAGGGCAGATGGAACTCTATTTGGGTTGGCTCAAACACCATGAGTGCGAGCCGGGTGAGGCCGAGCCGCTGGGCATCATCCTGTGCGCCGGCAAGAATGAAGAGCATGTTGCGTTACTGGAACTGGACAAGAGCGGCATTCATGTTGCCAGTTATTTGAAAAAACTGCTCCCCAAAGTGGAACTCGAACGCAAACTGCACGACGCGGTACGACTCGCGCGGGCACGGCTCGAAGCTGGGAAGGACTGACCGTGGCCAAGCGAAAGAAAGCGCCGGAGCTGACGTTCCAGGAACACATCGCGGATTATCTCGTCCGCGAACACAAGTTCGGCGTGTTCGAACAGGCCGACATCACCGACACCGAACATTGCATCGCCGAAGATCACCTGTGGGCGTTTCTGAAGGCCACTCAAGCCGACACGCTCAAGAAGCTGACCGACGATTACGGCACGGACGCGCGCGACGAAATCGTCAAAGCACTGCGCAAAGAACTTGAACACACGCCGCTGTGGATGCTGCTGCGCCACGGCCTCAAGGTGCGAGGACTGGAGTTTCGGCTCTTCTATCCCAAACCCCGTTCCGCCGAGAGCGCCGCCAATACGAAGCACGCAGAGAACCGCATCACCTTTCGCCCACACTTCTATTTCGGTGAGACGAACAAGGAGATTGATTTTGTCTTCTTCCTCAACGGCCTGCCGATCGTGGCCTTGGAGTTGAAGCACGAGGCAAATCAAAACGTGCATGACGCGGTTGCGCAGTTCGCCGAGCGCGACCATTCCCGCAAGATTTTCCAACACCCATTCCTCTACCTCGCCGCTGACACAACCGACGTGATGGCCGCGACCGATCCTCGCCGTGAAGAGAATTTCCGTTGGCACAACATGGGTTTGACCAACACGCCGACGAATCCCAACGAGTACCCGGTCGAGTTTCTGTATCGCGACGTCTTGTCCAAAGACCAGTTGTTGGAAGCGTTGTCATTCTTCCTGGTCCGAGTGCCCGAGCGCGAGGCGGAAGACGACAAGCCGGAACGTCCCGCAGTCACAATTTTCCCGCGCTACCATCAGGCTCGTTTGGTGCGGAATGTCTCGGCAGACATTTCGGCTCACTTCGCCGCGACCGGCAACATCGGGCGCAAGTATCTCGCGCAACACTCACCCGGCAGCGGTAAGACGCTCTCGATCTGCTGGCTCGCCGACCGGCTGCATAGCCTCTTCAAACCCGGCACGAGCGAGAAGCTGGTCGACATCACATTCATTCTGACCGACCGCAAATCGCTCGACACGAACATCCGGGAAGACATCGCGAATTTCACCCACCTCAAAGACGTGGTGGGGATCGCCAAGAAAGCCGACGACCTGCCGCGCTTTCTCAACGAACGCAAGTCGATCATCGTTACGACGCAGCAAAAGTTCGCGTGGGTGTTGGATGAACTCAGAAGCAACCCGGCCCTCAAGAATCTGCGAGTCGCGTTTCTGATTGATGAGGCCCATCGGTCGCAAGAAGGCCAAATGGGCGCGGCGATCCGCCTGCCCTTTCGCAAGGCGGACGAGCCGGACGTTGAGCCACTGGACGAAGACCCGGAAGGCGATATTGCCAAAGTAATCCGCGAACACGACGCGAACCAGTTGTTCGTCGCTTTCACCGCGACTCCGGCGCCCGCGACGCTCACCTTGTTTAACGCTGCGTTCGACACGTACACCGAAACCGAGGCCATCGCTGAAGGCTACATCGTAGACGTGGCCGCCAGCATTATTTCCTTCAAGACTCTCTACAACCTGCATTGCCATTTCGTTCCACCGCCCGACGAGGAAGAAAAGGTCTATTCCAAAGGTGTCGTTTCCAAGGCGCTGAAGAACGTCGCGTTTCAGGATGATGGCCTCATTCAATACAAGGCCGAAGTGATGCTCCGCATCTTCGAGGAGCAGGTGATGCCGCTCATTAAGGGCCGGGCCAAGGCGATGATCGTCACCAGTTCCCGCGTCGCTGGCTATCGGTACTTCAACATCATCAAAGAGAAGCTCCGAGAACGCAGAGCGAATTACAAAGTCCTTTACGCCTTCTCGGATTTCACGCATCCCGAAACTAACGCGGAGATTCACGAGCACGCCGTCAACGAACTGAAGGACGGCGAATTGATCGAAGAACGATTCGAGGGGGACGATTACCGGGTGATGGTCGTGGCCAATAAATTTCAAACTGGCTTCGATCAGCCGTTGCTCGCTGGCATGTTTCTCGACAAGCCCGTCGTGGACCGCAACGCCGTGCAAACAGTGTCACGGCTGAACCGCTGCCACGACGGCAAACAGAATGTTGTGGTCGTGGACTTCACGAACAACGCCGCCAGCATCCTTAAGGCATTTCAGAAATACCGCAAAGGGACGCCGTTCTCGCCGGAAGAACCGGACGAAGAGCTATGCCCCAAGCTCTACGCCTGTCTCTTATACACAT
>OMIV01000139.1 GCA_900299185.1 Planctomycetaceae bacterium | reverse complement strand
GGGTAAGAACGGACGGCAACGCCGCGAAAGCCGATTGGAAACAACTGCTGCCGACGATTCTGCAAAGCCAACTGCAAGCTCAGTTAGGCGACTTGTTAGGAGGACTCGGACAACCATCGAAGGCGACGACTCCACCGGCCTTGAGCAAAGCCATCGAGCAAGCTGATGAAGCCCAAGTCTCTGGTTTTCGAGTAACCGAATTGAAGCTCGATATCGAACGTCGCAAAGCCACAGTCACGACCAAGTTTGTCGCGCGGTTGGCACCGAGTCGCTGGGACGTCATCTGGCAACACGTCGTCGAAGAAGATGGATCGAAAGCTCGCCCCGAAGTCGAGCGGCGCATCGAAACTGACCCTCAAGTCAAAGAGGTCCTCGGAGTGTTGAAGGGACTCGATGCGGGCGGCGGCGACGCAGTGACCAGTGCCATTCGAGTCGGTGCCGCAGTGATGACGGCTCAACAAGCCGCGAACGCCGAGTACCAGCAGTTCGTCGGCCAATACTCGCGACACCTCGACGGCCCACCACTGCGGAAGTAACGCGAGTGACAGACAGAATCGAGTCGCGGAGCGACTCGCCTACGTAGCTCAGTCGCTCCGCGACTGAGACTCGCCCGCAAATAACTTCGCTCACCGCACCGACTGCGTCCCCAAAGCCAACGTCGCGTTTTGCAACCCAAGCGACTTTCGAAACGCTGCGATCTCGACATCGAGTTCAGCAGCGCGTTGGCTAGAGAGCGGCTGCCGAATCGCTCGCAGCATCAAGTTCTTGGGAGTGTGCTCCATATCAATGAACTCGATGACCTGCGTGCGATAGCCATTCCGCTCCAACAGCAACGCGCGATAGGCGTCTGTCGCCAGCGATGCGAAGCGTTCTCGCAAGATGCCATGTCGCTGCAACGGAGGCAGTAGCTCGCGCGACATCTTGGATGCGAATTCATGCTGACAGCACGGCACGGCCAAGATGACTTGAGTGCCCCAACCGATCGCTTTGAGCAGCGCCGCGTCCGTCGCGACATCGCAAGCATGTAACGAAACTGTCAGATGCACGGGATCGCTGGTTTCATGAGCGGCGATGTCTCCGACGCGAAACGTCAGCCCGCGACAATCCAGCTTGCGAGCCACGGACTCGCAGTGCGACATCACATCGCGCTTCAGATCGAGTCCCACAATCTCGACGTCGCGTTGATGAATCACCGTCAGCAGATGATGCAGTGCGAAGGTCAAGTAACTCTTCCCACACCCAAAGTCGACGACGCGCAGCACTCCGTCTTGGGGCAATTCAGGCAGCACATCGTTGACCAGTTCGAGGAAGCGATTCACTTGCCGAAACTTGTCGTACTTGGCGGCTCGTACCTGCCCTTCGCGAGTCATCACTCCGATCTCAATCAAGAACGGACACGGCACGCCGTCAGGGATTAGGTACTGCTTGCCGCGGTTATGCAGCACCGGCAACGCCGCTGGCTTGGATGGCTTGCGTGAGGCGACATCCAGCGAGCCGTCGTTGCGTCGCTTAAATGTCACATCCGCAGTGGCCAAGAACAGATTGGCTTCTTGAAAAGAAGTCTCGAAGAGTGCTCGAACTTCGGCAGAGGCTTCGTCGAACGTCGCGTTGCGGTGAGTTTCCCGAGTGGCTTCGGCAAACGTGAATTGCACGCGAGGTCCCGCTTTGATCTCAATCAACTTCGCCGTCACTTTGCGAATCGCCGCCGCAGCAGCGGTCGGACGACTCAGCGTGAGTTGAATGAACGAGGACTCGGCGAGTGACTGAGCCACCAGCGAACTGAGATCGTGAGACGCCATGAAGTGACTATGCATGAGAGTGATGATGACTGTTGGTAAGGTCCGAGCCGCAAAGGTTGGCGCACCAAGTGCAGTCAGGGAAGTTTGCCGCATGCAGTTCGCCGATATTCGCCGCGTCCTCTTCGACTGGGTTTGAAATGGCTTCGTCATCGTCCCTCAACGCACCGTGGTCAGTGCCGCCGGATCAATGCTTCGAGCGGGCTAGCACATCACCGCGCGGGTTATCGGCTGACGAAGCCGGGCGTCGCTTGCTGACCTACGGACGCAACGAACTCACGACACAAAAGCCGGTCAGCCCGCTTGCCATGATCTTGGAACAATTCGCCAACCTCATGATTGGGCTGTTGGCCGCCGCTGCGTTGATCAGCGCGGCGATCGGCGAATGGGAAGACGCGGTCTTGATCGGTGTCATTGTCGCAGTGAATGCGATCATCGGCTTCATGCAGGAATGGCGCGCCGAGCAAGCGGTCGCGGCGTTGAAGCGACTCGCTCAACCAACCGCCCGAGTTTGGCGCGATGGTTCACTGCAAGACGTCGCCGTTGCCGACATCGTGCCCGGAGATCTCTTGGAGTTGGTCGCGGGTAACTATGTGCTCGCTGACGCGCGACTGGTTGAAGTGGTCGACCTGCAAATTGATGAAGCCGCACTCACCGGAGAATCTCTGCCGATCGAAAAGAAGGTTGAGACTCTCGCCCCCGAGACCGCCCTGCCCGACCGCACAAACATGGTGCATAGTGGCACCGCCGTCATGCTGGGGCATGGTCGAGCCATCGTGACGTCCACGGGCATGGAAACGGAATTAGGCAAGGTCGCGCACCTGCTCCAACAGCCCGAAAGCAAACAGACTCCTCTGCAATCGCAGCTCGAACGCCTCAGCCGCAACTTGGCCATCTTGGTGATCGGGATCGCCGTCTTGCTATTCGTGATCGGCCTGTTGCGAGAGCCGCGCAGCGAATGGAACTCGGCACTGCTCGGCAGCTTGTTGCTCACCTCGGTAAGCCTCGCGGTCGCCGCCATTCCGGAAGGATTACCGGCTGTCATAACAATTGCACTGTCCCGAGGCTCGCAACGGATGTCGTCGCGCAGAGCGATCATTCGACGATTGGCCGCTGTGGAAACACTGGGCTCCGTCAACGTCATCTGCAGCGACAAGACCGGCACGTTGACGCAGAACCGCATGGCAGTGGCCGAGCAAGTTCCCGCGATCGAGTCGCAAGCCGATGGCCTCGCCTGTTTGCTCGAAGCAGCCGCACTCTGCAACAACGCCGAACTCGCGAGCGACGGTTCCGTCACGGGTTCAGCAACGGAAGCCGCAATTCTGCGAGCATCACTGGCGGGCTCGATCGACGTCCCGCGCATCCGATCCGAGCAACCTCGTTTGGCCGAAGTCCCGTTTAGCTCGGATCGCAAACGCATGGCGACGTTGCATCATCGAGCCAACGGTTCGCGACGAGTCATCGTCAAAGGCGCTGCCGAGCAAGTGCTGAGCTTGTGCAAGTCCCCGACCAACATCAGCGCACTCCACGAACTGGCATCCAACCTCGCGTCACGAGGACGCCGAGTCTTAGCCGTCGCCGAACGTGATTGGGCTCATGAACGTCTTGCGGCGAACGACGATGATCCCGAAGCGAACATGACTCTGCTGGGCTTGTTAGCGATCGTTGATCCGGTCCGCCCCGAAGCTCAGCAAGCCATCCAACATTGCCGAGTAGCTGGCATTCGAACCGTGATGATTACCGGAGATCATCCTGGAACCGCTCGGTCGATTGCCGAAGAGTTGGCGCTCTGGCAAGACGGCAATGAAGTGCTCACCGGCGTTGAACTGGAACGCTTGAGTGACGACGAACTCTTCGAACGCGTGCCGCGAGTTGCGGTGTTTGCTCGCGTTGCTCCCGAGCACAAGCTCCGCATCGTGAAGCCTCATCAACGACATGGATCCGTCGTCGCGATGACCGGAGATGGAGTCAACGACGCGCCCGCGCTCAAGCAGTCCGACATCGGAGTCGCGATGGGGCGCAACGGCACCGATGTCGCGCGTGAATCCGCCGACATGATCTTGGCGGATGACAACTTCGCGACGATCGTGGCAGCCGTCGAAGAAGGTCGAGCCGTCTTCGACAACATTCGAAAGTTCGTCGCCTTCTTGCTGACCGGCAATCTGGCAGAGGTCCTGGTGCTGTTCTTGGCCATGCTGGCGGGGTTACCGATCCCGCTGCTGCCGGTGCATATCCTGTGGATCAACCTGGTGACCGATGGATTGCCCGCCGTGGCCCTGGGATTCGAACCCGCCGAGCGATCCGTCATGCGTCGTCATCCGCGCGGTCGCAGTGAAGGTCTCTTCGACAACAGCTTGGTGTTCCGCATCATCGGCTTCGCGGTGATCATCGCCGTGGCGTGCCTCGTCGTGTTCGTCGCAGCTTTGCGACCGACCAGCAACCAACCTGCAGATCTCGACCGCGCGCGGACCTTGGTGTTTGTGTCGCTGTCGTTGGCTCAAGTCTTCTTCGTGCTCTCCATCCGCGCCGGCAAACATGCCGCGTTCTCGGTCTCCCAATGGAGCAACCCGAGATTGATCGGAGCCGTCGTGATCGCCACCGCCATGCAACTGGTCGTGGTCTACGTGCCCGCCTTGTCGCAATTCTTCCACACGTCCGTGCTGGGAGTTGTGGATCTCATCACCGCCCTGCTCGTCGCCTGCGCCGGCTTCACCGCCGCCGAGATCGTGAAAGCCACACATCGACGCAGCCGTTGAACCTCAAACTAAGACTGCCCATGAGCAGCCGAACGCCGACCGAGAAAGTCTCGTGAGAGCTGCTGCGAGCATGTGCCGACGATTCGTCTTCAGCTATCGAACGCGCCGTCGATAGGCTTCACTACACCCACACCACACAGGAGCCCGAGGATGACAACGCCCCTCAACAAAACCGTCGTTAATGGGGCCTTGCAACTCGACGAGCCGCTCACATTGCCCGAGCAAAGTCGAGTGAAAGTCACCGTGACTGCGGAGCCAAAAGAAGGAGACGAAGTAGCGCGACGTCGCGAGGTTCTGCAAAAATTCCGAGCGTTCAGCGACGCACGACCAATCTTTAGCAGCGGCGAACGACTGACTCGGGACCAAATGCATGAACGCCATTGATACCAACATCTGGCTCTACGCCGTCGACCATCGAGAACTCAGCAGACGTCAGCAAGCCTTCGATCTCTTAAACGACTTAGCAAGCTGCCGAGATTGCATCACGCCGTGGCAAGTCGCCAGCGAGTACGTCAACGGTATCCGTCGCTGTGAGCGTGAGAAGCTCATCGTGGCGAGCGAAGTCGACGACTGGGTTGCTTGGATGTTCGAACTGTTACCAATTCCGACTCCGCAACACACAACCGTGCTCTCGGCACTCGACTTGAGTCGCAGATACTGCCTCTCGCACTGGGACAGCATGCAGCTTGCCGCTTGCATCGAAGCCGGAGTCACCACGCTGTACTCCGAAGATCTTTCTCACGGGACCAAGTATGACACGGTCCAAGTCGTGAATCCGTTTGTGTAATCCCACGAGCAAATTCCGCCCCCCAATTAACTGCGGCGCAAGTCCGAGAGTGCCATGATCGAGCAACTAGAACTGACCAACTTCAAGAACTTCCGCTCGGCTACTCTGCCGTTGGGGAAGTTCACGGTGATCGTCGGCACGAACGCGTCGGGAAAGAGTAACATCCGCGACGCCTTTCGCTTTTTGCATGGGATCTCACGCGGCTACTCGTTGGCCGAGATCATCGGCGAGAAATGGGGCAGCGGCGGAGAACGACAATGGGCGGGAATCCGAGGCGGGGTGAGAGAAATTGCACATCACCGGGAAGTTGAGTTTGCGTTGCGTCTTTCGATAGACCAAAGCGGTCCGACGAGCTTCTCGATCAAGGTCGCTACAAACTTTGTTCAAGGGCGTCTTAGTGCGCAGCCGCCGGTTGTAGTTGAAGAATCCTTCAGTTCCCCTAGCGACGGAGGATATGAAGCAGCAGCAAACTCCGAAGATCCACTGACGTTGGCCGCAACACGGATTGGGGGCACTGGCTGCCGAATAAAACTGCCCAGCGGTAAATCCACAATGCCCTTCATCGGCGACGAGTCAAACACTTTGCTGGTCGGGCCGTTTGGCGAAGCGCTATCGCGGGACCTCCTTCTTAGGGTGTTTTCGACGGATACCCCTGCGAACCAGACTCGCAAGCTGCTGCAGTTGATGCGTTTCTTCGATCTTAGCCCGGATGCATTGCGGGTTCCGTCGATGCCGGGACAGACCGTCTTGGGTGATCGCGGTGAGAATCTTTCATCGGTCTTGCTCGCAATTAGCGAGGACGCGTCACTCAAGGCGGCAGTGTTGGAGTGGGTGCGACAGCTTACTCCGCTTGATGTTGTCGACTTCGATTTTGAGCCTGATGCTGCGGGGCGAGTGCTGGTGGCACTTGTTGAAGGCAACGGCAAGAAGACTTCGGCTTACTCAGCCTCCGACGGGACGCTGCGATTCCTCGCGATGTTGGCAGCGCTGTATGGCCCGAATGCCGCAGGGTTCTATTTCTTCGACGAGATCGAGACCGGCATTCATCCGACGCGGCTACATTTATTGACACAGCTCATCGAACAGCGTGTCGCGCGAGGTGATGTGCAAGTCGTCGCAACGACGCACTCACCGCAACTGCTCGGACTGTTGAGTGAGGAATCACGAGAAGCGGCGGTGCTGACCTATCGCCTCGAAGGTCATCCCGAAGGACGCATTAAACGGATCATGGACATCCCGAATGCTGCCGAGGTGTTGAAGAATCAAAGCCTCATGCGTCTGCATGAAAGTGGTTGGCTTGAGAACGCGGTCGAGTTCCTCGAAGGCGAGGAGGGCGACGAATGAAGGTGCTACTCATCGCCGAGGACTTTCGGAAGGACCGCTACATCCTCGAACCCGTACTCAAGAAGCTAATTGCGGCCGCTGGGCTGAATGCGAAAGTCACGGTTTGCATCGACCCATTCCTCGGCGGAACTGGCGAGGCCCTGAAGTGGGATCGCATCAGCGAGATTATTGAGATGTACCCGATGGTCGATCTCTTCGTCTTGGTCATTGACCGCGATGGCAAAGACGGACGGCGTGCGTCGTTGGATCACCTCGAAACCAAAGCGAGAGCGCGACTTGCAAGTGATTCCCGTTGGTTCGTCGCCGAGAACGCGTGGCAGGAAGTCGAAGTCTGGGCGTTGGCCGGCATCGACAAGAAGTGGATCAAAGAGTGGGAATGGAATGCCATCCGCAATGAAGTGGATCCCAAGGAGGTCTACTTCGAAAAGGTTGCCCAGCAACGCGGGCTCTTGAATGAGCCGGGACAAGGTCGCACCACGCTGGGCCGCGAGGCCGCTCAGAATTATCCACGCATTAGGACGCTGTGCCCCGAAGATGTTGCGAAGCTTGAGCAACGGATCCGGGACCTCAACGGAGCATAGCTCTGTAAGAATTTCGTCATCTGACTCGGTGACGATCGCGACAATGCGATCGTCCCACAAATCACCTCGGAGACTTCCTCATGAGCTTGCTGCGTTGGACTCGTTGTTTGTTTGTTGGCGGACTGTGTTTGGCGGCTGTTGGTGCAAGGGCGGAGGACAAGGTGTTTGTGGCCACCCCGCTGACTCAGCCGAACGAGTTCACGCCTGGCATTGAAGGGCCGGGCACTGATGCTGCGGGCAACGTGTTCGCCGTCAACTTCAAGGAGCAAGGCACGATTGGTCGAGTGACTCCCACGGGCCGAGGCGAGGTCTTTGTCACGTTGCCGATGGGGAGCGTGGGCAACGGCATTCGGTTCGATCGAGCCGGGACGATGTTTGTGGCGGACTATGCCCAGCACAACGTGCTCAAGGTCGATATGAAGACGAAGACTGTTTCGGTCTTCGCTCACGAACCTCAAATGCATCAGCCCAACGATCTGACGATTGGCCCAGACGGGACGCTGTATGCCAGCGATCCGAATTGGAGCAACAACAAGGGTCAGTTGTGGCGAATCAGCACCAAGGGCGAAGTTCGCAAAGTGGCCAGCGATATGGGGACGACCAACGGCATCGAACTCAGCCCCGATGGTAAGAAGCTTTACGTCAACGAGAGCGTGCAGCGCAACGTGTGGGTCTTTGACGTCACGGCCGATGGCTCGCTCGCAAACAAGTCGCTCGTCAAACAGTTTCCTGACCACGGCTTCGACGGCATGCGTTGCGACGTGGACGGTAACCTCTACATCACTCGCTACGGCAAAGGCACGGTGGCGGTGATGTCGCCCAAAGGCGAGATCCTGCATGAAGTCGACGTGCTCGGCAAAAGCCCGAGCAACCTGTGCTTCGGCGGCCCCGACGGCAGGTCGGTCTATGTGACAGAAGTCGAACACACTCGATTGGTGCAGTTCCGAGTGAACCGCCCCGGCTTGGAATGGCAACGCTGGCAAGACGCCAAGAAGTAAGTGACACAGCCAGAGTCGCCGCATCATCCACTCGATCCCAAACCGAGCTTGGGATCGAGTGGAGTCTGATCGCGAGCAGCTCTTGTGGAAGAATTACCACAAGACGATCGCTCGACCGGGACCGCCGTGGCAATCTCGAACTTTAAGAGCCGCGAAGAGGAAGTACGCCGTCTTGTCGCGCGGGATGCTGCCGGCGTTGTGTAAGAATTCCACTCCGACCATCTCTTTGGAACCTAAAGCCCAATAGGTCATGAGAGCTCGTTTGGGATTCACTCCACCGAGGTCCGGCGCATCCGTCGCCACACACCGAATGCCCTTGCTCTTCAAGTAAACGATCGCGTCCGGTCCAGGAGCTGGCCAACCTTCGGCCTTGCCAGAAAGAGGATCGGACCACACTCCGGCGTCGTTGGGTTGAGCCTTGTAGTGACGATCTAAATGCCCGGTTTGGAAGACCACGATGTCTCCCGCTTGCAGGGCTCCGTGTTGCTTCTCGGCCGCTTGAATGTGAGCCGCCGTGATCTCTGGCGATGCAGGCCAGCTCGCTTTGTCCGTGCTGCCCACAAGCGCGGCCGCATCGATGACTCGCACACGACCGGTCGTCCAATCCAACGGCACTTTCTCGGTCGTCATCGTGCTGGTGCCGCGCGGGCCATACTTCTTTTCGTACTCTTCCAACCAACCTCGCACTTCCGGTGCATAAGCCGGTTTCGCATCCGCTGCAGGCAAGGCGAACGACGGTGGAACCAAGTGAGTTCCCGCCATCGAGTCCATCAAATGCGCGTGGTGATAGAGATCGAGATACTCCGCATATAGGAAGTCGATCTTCAGATACACCTGCCGATGCTGACCCGTCCCAATGCCAGGCGAAGTGACGGGGTGCTTCGGCGTTAACGTCGGCGAGAGATCGACCGCTCGTTTGTTCTTGCAGGCATCGATCAGCTTTTGAGGCAGCTCACCACCAACGATCGAGAACGCTCGACCTTCCCCATACGGACCTTCGGCGTGCTTGGGACCGAGCAAGCAATAGAACGCCCCCGTCGCAGGCAATGCTCCCAGATTCGTCGCCCCCTCAGTCCAAATCATGCCGTGCTTTAACCCGGCGTAATGAGTGGGCTCAGCCAGATCAGGCAGCGGACCCATGCTCGCGCTGTCGGTGCCCAACGTCATCACACCGCGCTTAGCGAGAAACTCCATGCAGTCTGGATCGGGGTCTGGATAACCCGGCGACTTGCGGTCCAAGGCATCGGCGATGAAGCGACTGCCCTCGGGATATGGCCGGTAGTATTTGTCCGAGTAATCGCTGCGGAACAACACGACGTCACCGAAACGCAACTGTCGATGCTGCTGCTCAAAGCGCGTCACATGCAGCGGCTTCACCAACGGACTGATGCCCTTGGGTGCTTGATCCAGCAAGTCGCGAACATCCACAACGCAGGCGTCGCCACCGAATTGCCACGGTTCGATCTTGTCCGTGAACTTAAGCCCGAGCGGCCCGGACTTCTCACGTTTGAGGTCTGGCCGCGCGACGGAATGCGGCGGCACATCCAACTGCGTGCCGGTGTTCCCGTCGATCAGCAGCACATCAATGTTGTAAGCCGAGTCCGGGCCAATCGTCCGTTGATGATTGATCTGGAATCGAGGAAACGGACTCGAAGGCCACGTGCAGGGATACTCGGGTGCGATCAGCAACGAGTGATCGACAAACCGAGTTTGCTCTTGAGCCGAACACCATCCGAGCGGGAGCCAGCACAGCACTGCTGCCGCTAATCCGCGAGTCATCTGCAACATCGTGAGCGCGTCCTTGAGTGAGAGTTCTAATCCGGAATCACGAGCATCGAGAGATACGCTGCTCGCACCGAGTCAGCAACGCTCGACGAGTGAATGACCGAGACAATCCCGCAACCTAATGGAAGAACCCGAAGCAGCAGCGCAGAGAACGGCTTCCGAGAAGAGAGATTTGTGCTAGCGGGAAGCCTCGCCCGAGTCTTGGAAAGACATGGTCACATGCCATACTCACGAGCCCGTTTGCGGTCGATCTGTCAGGGTTGTGCTCAATGACAACCGTCGTTGTTGACGTCACTTCAAGCCGCAACGAAGTCACTCCTATTGTGGAGCCTGCCTCTATGTTGAAGAAAGCGTTTCTCGCTGCGTTCATGCTCGGCGCGGCAACGGTCGGACAAACGTTCGGCCTCGAACTTCAGAAGGGCGATCATATTTGCATCGTCGGCGGAACTGTCGCCGAACGCATGCAGCACTACGGTTGGCTCGAAGTTCGGCTCACCGCTCGGTTCCCGGATCATGAGCTGGTCTTCCGCAATCTCGCGTACTCGGGTGATGAGATTGATGGCTTCCGTAATTTTAATTCCCGTCTGAGGTCAATGTCGTTCGGGTCGCATGATGAGTGGCTCAGTGGCGACGCTCCGTGTCCTCAACCGGCAAAGCTCTCGCCGCGCGATGAGGGCAAGGTGCAGGCCAATCGGTTCGCTCTGACCAATACAAAGGCCGACGTCATCTTCGCGTTCTATGGCTACAACGAATCGCAAGCCGGTGCCGATGGACTCGCCAACTTCAAGAAGAACGCCGACGACTTTGTGAAGCACTCGCTGAGCAAGAAGTACAACGGCAAGTCGGCGCCGCGCGTCGTGCTGTTCTCGCCCATCGCTCAGCAGAATACCGGCGATGCGAACTTGCCCTCGAAGGAGTACGTCGACGCCGCCAACAAGCGGATCAAGATGTACTCGGACGCGCTCGCCGAAGTCGCGAAGGCCAACAACGTCGAGTTCGTGGACCTCTTCACTCCGACTCTCAATGGCAGCAGCTTGACGATCAACAGCGTCCATCAAAACGAGATGGGCGATGCGATCATCGCGGCAGCGGCTGAGAAGGGGCTCTTCCCGAACGGCCCGATGATTAAGCGTGATGGCGCGGCACTGGAAAAGTTACGACAGGCGATCAACGACAAGAACTTCTATTGGTACAACCGATATCGCGTCACCGACGGCTATTCGACCTATGGCGATCGAGCCTTCCTCAAGTTCGGTGAGGGCACGAACGGCTACGGCAATGGGTTGTCGAACTACTCGGTCGGACAGCGCGAACTTGATGTCCTCGATACGTTGACGGCCAATCGCGACAAGGTCGTATGGGCGGTCGCTCAAGGCAAAGACGCAAAGGCCGACGATAAGAACTTGCCCGAGTTCATTCCCGTCATCTCCAACAAGCCGGGACCGCTCGAAGGCGGCAAGCACAAGTTCCTCAAGGGCGGCAGCGAAGACATCGCTGCGATGACCGTGCATAAGGGCATGAAGGTCGAACTCTTCGCCGACGAGTCGATATTTCCCGAGATGGTGAACCCGGTGCAGATGGCCTTCGACACGAAGGGCCGTTTGTGGGTCGCGTGCTGGCGAACCTACCCGCACTGGAAGCCGACCGAGCCCATGAACGACAAGCTCATCATCCTCGAAGACACCAATGGCGACGGGAAGGCCGACGTAGCGAAGACTTTCGCTGGTGACATTCATAACCCGACCGGCTTCGAGTTCTGGAACGGCGGCGTGCTCGTCGCTCAGGGACCGGACTTGCTGTTCCTCAAGGACACGAACGGCGACGACAAGTACGACGTGAAGGAGCGAGTCGCTCACGGCTTCGATACCGCCGACACGCATCACACCATCAACAGCTTCACGATGGATCCGGGCGGAGCCTTCTACATGCAAGAGGGCACGTTCCATCACAGCCAGATCGAGACACCGTGGGGTGCCCCGCGTCGTGTCGCAAACGGCGGCGTCTTCCGCTACGAGCCGCGTGCTCAAAAGACCGACGTGTATGTGTCGTTCGGCTTTGCGAATCCTCACGGACACGTCTTCGATCGCTGGGGACAAGACATCGTTTGGGACGGCACCGGTGCTCAACCTCGGCACGCGATTCTGTTCTCGGGAGATCTTGATTTCCCCAACAAGCACGCCAATCCGCCGCAGGTCTATCAGCAGCGCACGCGACCGTGCTCAGGTACTGAGATCCTCAGCAGCAGCCACTTCCCCGAGGAGCATCGCGGCAACATCCTCGTGCTGAACGTCATCGGTTTTCAGGGCATGTTGCAGTACAAGCCGGCGGACAAGGACTCGAGCTTCAGTGCGACCGAGGTCGAGCCGATCTGCTTCTCTTCTGACCCGAACTTCCGCCCCGGCGACGTCGAGGTCGGACCTGATGGAGCGATCTATTTCACGGACTGGCACAACCCGATCATCGGTCACATGCAGCACAACTTGCGTGACCCGAGCCGCGATCAAGAGCACGGCCGCGTCTACCGAGTCCGCATGGCCGACCGCCCATTGCTGACGCCCGTTCCGGTTCACGGTCAGCCGATCGACAAGTTGATTGGTTTGTTGAAGGAGAAGGACGACCGAGTCCGTCACCGAGCCCGCATCGAACTGACGAGCCGACCGACGAAGGATGTCATCGCTGCGACCGGCGCGTTGCTGGCGAGCGACAAGGCCGACCCTGACTACGAGCACCATGCCCTCGAGGCGTTATGGCTGCATCAAAGTCACAACGTCGTGAACGTAGACCTCTTGAAGAGCCTGCTGCGGACAAAGGACTTCCGAGCCCGCGCCGCCGCAACTCGAGTCCTTGCCTACTGGCGAGACCGAGTCCCCGGCGTGCTCGACTTACTAAGTGCTCAAGTCAACGACGAGCACCCGCGAGTCCGCCTACAAGCGATCTGGGCCTTGAGCTTCTTCAACGGCTCTGACGCAGCAAAGGCGGCTGAAGTCGCCGTCGAATCGCTGGTGCATCCACAAGACAACTTCCTGAAGTTCCAACTCGACGAAACCAACAAAACGCTGGACCGCCGAGTGAAGGCACTGAAGAAGTAAGGACCGGTAATTCGTGTGATTCGGAGATCGGTAAATCAACACTGCTCCTATCGCTATCAACGAGCGGACTGAGACATCATTCCGCTCGTTGAGTCTTAGATAACCTATGCGGAGATCATGAATGACAGAACGCCTCGACTTGTTCATCTCTTCCCTTAGGTTTGCTGATTGCCCTGAGGTGCGGACCAATCCGTTTACGCAAGAAAAGCTCACCGTGTTTAGCCCGCTCGTATTCAGCGCTGACGAGAGGCAGACGCTCAAACGGATATTTACCGAAGCCGGAGCCAAAGGATCTGACGAAGAACATTGGATAGACATCACGTTGGGTGCTTGGAAGGCTCATGTTGAGTCTAATCTCGACATGACTCATGTCGGTCGTGTGGAATGCAGTGGGCTGCCAAACTCGGCAGCAATAGACCTGATCTTCGCAATTTTGACCGAAGCCAATGCCTACATTCAGATCGAAATGAACCAAGCCGGCCCGCACGAACTACGCTCGATTGGGGCGAAGGCGAGACTACCGAATTACCGTCGCGTCTCATCACCCGAGGAGCTTGCCGATTGGATCAAGTCTGAGTTGGAATGAGTGTGGCATTGATGCGCTGGTGCATTCGCAAGACACGTCCCTGAAGTTCCAACTCGACGAAACCAACAAAACGCTGGACCTCCGAGTGAAGGCTTTGAAGAAGTAAGTCTGGTTACAATCTGTCGGCAAACACGAGGTCGAGCAGCAATCACATTGCTGCTCGACTTTGTCTAATTGAACGCCGAACGTAGCCAGAACAGAAACGCAAAATTGGAGCGTTCGAAGAGCCTGATTTCAGAATTACATCTCGATGACTTGAGCCGCGAAGTCCGCACGGTGTTGGTCGACGAGTTGTGGGAGAGCATCGAGCGAGAGCGTGGCACGGCTCCGACATCCGATGATCTGCAAGCGGAGTTGGCTCGTCGAACAGAGGACGCTGAACGGAATGCTGACGAGTCCATTCTTTGGGACCAAATCCAAGCGGCGGCGTCGAAGAGAATCGCACGGGGGCAGTCGACTCACTGCGATTTCCGCAACTCGTGCTTTGCTAAGAATTCCCAAATGTGATCGTTGAGAGTCGTGGCCCATGTATGGCCAAGATTGGCTACTTCCAAATACTCAATCGGCTGCCCTGCGAGTCGGTGCTTCTCAGCGTCCATTCGGACTGTCGACACTTGAGAATCCTGGTCTCCAATGATGACGAGAATTGGGACGTCAGAACTCGATGAGGAATCGGAAAGTCGCCGTGGGCTCGAATGAGAAACGATCGCCGCGATAGACGCCCCGTGGCTGATTGCAAGCAGTTGAGCAAAGGCTCCTCCATCCGACATGCCGACGACATACATGCGACGCTTATCGACGTTGAATCTCTCGATAACGTCTTGCTGCAACACATCGAAGAATTGGATGTCGGAGTTTGGGCTTTGACTTGGACTTTCAAGTGCCCATGTTTCCTCGAGAGACGCTGGATAAATCAAGAGAATGCCCTTCGATGCAGCCAACTGATCCAAGCGCGAGTATTTGGCCATTGTTTCCGGCGTATCTCCAGCACCATGAAACGCGAAGATGACGCCGGGATGCTTGACGCGGTGAGGCACAACGATGCGAAACGATCGAAGGCTGTTGCCAACAGCAATCTGTTGAGTCATCACGACGAAGCTTGGTCCGAACGATTTGATCAAACTAAAGCCTGCAGTGAGAAGCAGGACTCCGACGACAGTGATGGTTGCTCTCTTCATGGAACGAACTCGAAACAAAAAACTCGGCGATGTCTGTGGGGCTTGGGTTAGCAGGCCACCAGTGGACAACGCCGAGTTTCAGCATTCGACAGGGTTAGTAACGCAGACTCGTTTGAATATAGAACTGAGTCGCATCACCTCGCTTAGCGGTGGCGTCGATGAAGTCGCCGTAGAAGAACCACGAGTAACCGGCTTGCACATCGAGATTCGCGTTGAACGAGTAGAAGCCATACACGTCCCACGCATTCCCGACGTCGGTCCCTTTGCCTGGCGTGCCGACTGGTGCTCCCGCGACGTTGTAAAGCTTGTCTCCTGAGGTCGCTAAATCGAACTTGTGCCACGCAGTCACAAGCGACGTTTCCTTGGTGGGTTTCACGTCAAGTTGCAGGCCGTAGTCATAGAGGTTCTGGCCCGTCAGATTGTCGCTTAAAGCCCAATACGCGTGAGCCAACGGGAACGGAGTTAGAAACGTGTTGTTGCGGTTGTCTTTGGCATTGCGATCACCAGACCCGTAGTAGAACAACCCCGAGACTCGTGGCGTCCACATGGCCTGCTTCCAGGTATGACCCAGAATTGCCGTTAGGAAGCCAGCTCGCACTGTCTGGTTATTATCGTCACCAAATTGCCAACCACCTTCGACATCGACGTCATAGACTCGTGTGTCGACGCCGCATTCAGAGACTGGGAATAGCTTCGAGACGCGACCGCCGAGAGTGTGCCTGGATCCATCCGGTTTCGTAGCAACATCGGTCTCGGTATCGATCCAATACCAATAAGGCTCAATCACCGTGTTCTCGAAGCCGGTGTATGTGAGATGTGCTCCGCTGAACCAGACGCCGGTATTGGGTGTGTCGTATTTGTTGTCTTGAGCGGCCACTGTTCGGAAGCCAGTCGCGCTATTCACAGGATTGACTGCGAAGACATCGAACTTGTGATTCTCACCCTTATGCCAATAGCGAACACCTTCGAAGTTGCGGCGAGTGTTACCCCAATCCAGCGATGAGACCATGCGCTGTCGGCCGAAGAGCAATTCTTGACGACCATAGCGCAGCGTATGAGTGCCGAAGTCGTCTTCTAAGAACGTCACATCGACGAACGCGTTGAGCAGGTCCCACCGATTCACGTCGATAGCTTGATCGGGCAAGTCATTACCGAAGCTCTCGGCATCAATGCCTTCGACATAGCCGCGCAGCCAATCGCTGTACTTGAGATCGAAGTAATGTCGCCAACGAACCAAGTGATTGTCGGCTTGTGCGGGTCCACCCGGTCGCAGCCGATTGTCTTCATTCATGTAGCGATGCCGGATCTCGCCACCGGTTGAGAACGAGAAGCACTCGTCGCACTCCGTAAAGCCGAACCGAATATCCTTTAGTTCTTCGCCCAAAAGATGCTCGTGATTCGGATCCTTCTTGTAGGAGAAGTCGTTGTCGAAAAAGAGCGGTTTCCACGGTCCCGTTGGTGGTAAGACCTTCGGACCGGGAAACACGGGCGGCGTTTTCTTCTTAGCAACCGGAGCCGGCGTGGGTGCAGCGACTTGCTCGGCCAGCCCGACTGCGGTCGCAGTGGCTTCGACCAAGGCAGCATCGGCAACGGCAACTTCGCTTCCATCTGCGGTAGCGGTTGCGATCGCATCAATCGGAGCTGGATTCAATTCATCCGCTCGAACGATTGAGCCTTGTTGAAGGACTGCCGTATGGACAGCAATTCCCAATAAAGACCATCTCCAAAAACGAGACTCGAGAAGCATTGCTCTCTCCATCACAAAAACCAAAAACCAATTTGCAGAGCCGTCAAAGGCGACAAATCGAGCGTTGGGGAGTCATCTTAGACGTTGCTGTGGCACTCGCGCCGAAGCGATGGGGCGAGACGAGGCTGGCACACTAGCTATCGTCGATTCGGCAAGCTCGATCCCTCATCTGGAATCAATGCTTACGACACCAACGCTTGGCAGAATCGCTATCGATCGACCGCCAAACAGATTTGCTAACCGGCACAGTCGATCGTGAGAGTTCACGCCGTCCCGATCCAAAACCAACCAATCAAGGTGTGCGGACCGAGCCTACTCTCCGCGCGGCATCGCCTTTGCTTTCATCTTCTTGAGCGTGCAGAGATGTGGAGATTGAATGGCTGGGACGCGACACGGCGTCTTTGATTGCGAGCCAACAGGTCGAAGGTGAGGTGCGAAATGTCCCGTCTAACCCCGTGGCTGTTTTGGATCGGATTGGTGCTGTGCGTCGCCAAGGTGGCCGGAGCCGACGATCAACTCAACACGCTCGTTCGCAATGTTCCCGAAGGTGGCAACTCGGTGGCGATCGTGCGTGTGGCAGAGCTGTTGAAGTCACCGCGAGCAATTAAAGAGGGGTGGGCCGACAAACCTGCCACAGAGTTTCTCGCTGGAGCGACGGCGATACCCAGTTGGGTGGAGACGTTGATTGTCTCGTCATTGGTACGCCCTGAAGTACCAGAAGAAGTTTGGTCCGTTGGCATCGTGTCGCTCCCCAAAGATCTCAAGTTGGACCAGATCGCGCAGCGAGAAGCGGCGAGCATCTCGAGCGTTGCAGGGCATCGAGCGATTGAGTCCGCTCATAACACGTTCTTTGTCGAGTTAACGCCAGACACACTTGGCACCATGAGACCGGCCATTCGACAAAGCGCTGCGCGATGGCTCAGGGCGTGCGATAACCGTGCGACATCCGCTCTTAGCCCCTACCTGCAACAAGCGACGACTCGACCTCAACACATCGTCTTGGCCTTGGATATGGCAGACATGATTTCGCCCACTCGGCTACGCGAGTACCTGCGTCAAAGCAGCCAACTGCGCGGTCAAATGTCGGACACCGAACGAGTCTGCGATCTGCTGAATACGTTGCGCGGTGTAACGCTGACCGTGCAGGTAACGGAGTCGCTAAGAGCAGAACTTTCCATCGACTTCGACTCTGAGGTTGGCGATCTCGGTCCCGACGTTCGCCAAGTCTTTGTGGAGATTGCTCAAACGCGAGGGCTTGGTTTGAACGACTTCAACGCCAGCGAGCTAGTCACTGAAGGTCGGTCGGTAAGAATGGTGACGGGGCTATCCGACGAGGGCTTGCGACACGTGATGTCATTGGTGGTCAGTCCCTTGCCCGCGAAGCGCGCGACCAAGCCAAGTGAGGCCACAGAGTACGAAGCATCGAAGCGATACTACTCGGCGATCGTTCGCAGCTTGGAAGATCTCGAACGAGTAACCAAGAACGTTACGAACCTCGCCAGCATCGCCACTTGGCATGAGAACCACGCCAAGAAGATTGAGCATCTCCCCAATCATGATGTCGACCGCGAGCTGCTCGACTTTGGTTCGAGCGTCAGTGCCAAACTGCGAGCGTTGTCTGCCTCACTGAGAGGGACTGCAGTGGAGATCAACGCGGACGAAAAGAGCATCACTTACAACGTGCAAGTCGATCCGGGATGGTCTCAAGTCAACATCTGGGGCGGCGGAGCGGGCTACAAGGCACCGTCGATGAACGTGTCGAGTAACCTCAAAGAAGTCCGAGAGCGACAAGCGGCTGCGATCAGTCGGGGCTCACAAAAGCGAGAGCAAATCTGGACGATGATTCGCGACGAACAAGCCAGCATCGAGCGCAAGATGCGCGAGCGATTCGGTCGCAATTTCAGTGCGAAGTAGTTCGGTACGGCCAATCGGCAAGGCTCGCTCAGCCTACGATCGTGATCTCGTTCCCATGCTCAGCCTGGGAACGCGTTCGCCGAGGCTCTGCCTCATGCTTCGAGTTGGACTCACTCGCTGCCGTCGTCTTCATCGCCATGTGGTGGCACGGTGCCGTCCTTGAGTACTGGCGAAGCAGAGCCTCCGAACTTGCATTCCCAGGCAAAGCCTGGGAACGAGTGATGGCGAAAGGCTTCTCATCGAGGGACTCAGACGATCGTGAAGGGGCTCAGGTCACCGCAGGCGTCCAAGTCGTCATCCTCATCGAGAGCTTTCGTGGCGACGACTTCGCCATCGGCATCAGCGCTGTCGTCCTCGTCCACGAAGTCATCGTCACTGGCAGAGATTAGCTCGGGCACTTCGTAGTGAGCGGCGACTTGCTCGCGAGTCTCGTCGCTCAGCAAACCGTAAGGACGGAACTTCTCCGTCGAGCCGTGTTCTTCCAAAAACAAGATGGCTCGATTCGGCCCCAGCTTCGCAGCGATGGGAGTGTCGATGAGGTTACTGGAATCAGTGCCGCTCATTTGGAAGGCCACTCGCATCTCAAGCTCCTTCAACGTCGAGCTTGCCAACCAGCGACCGAGATTGTTGAACGTGTCGCACCAAACGAGTGTATGAACTCCGACAGCCGGTCCGTCTTTCAGTAAGTCGGCAAGCTGCTTCGACGGACTGTTGGATGCCTTAGCCGAGGCCGAAAAGCTGTAGTCATCATCGCCTTTGCGGAGGTCTCGGAAGCGGCCCAAGTTGTCGATCAACAAAAAGACGGGAGCGGCAGCATCAGCCGAACCACTCGCACGAGCACGCACGATCTGACTCAATTCGTTGATGATCTGTGCAGACTCAGCCGGACCACCGTGACGGAACTGATGTGGGAACTCTTCCACAATCTCTTCCCACTCGTTGTGATCCGGATCGTCCGCCAAATCTCCATTCAAGATGTAGAACTGCGCGGCAGAGACATCTTCAATAGGCTCAACAGTTGGCCTTGTTGCCGGTGTTTCGGTGGCACCGAAACTGAAGTTGGCGAATGAGAAGTTCTTGAGGGCATCGAGATTGGGTTGCAGAGCGGATGAGTCTGACTGGGTTTGTGGAGACTCTGTGGAGGAGGTAGTGGAAGAGTGGAGGCTCGATGGTGGTTGCCCCTCACCCCCGGCCCCTCTCCCCATGGGGGCGAGGGGAGAATGCGGCGCAGACTTATCCGAAATCAGTTCCTCTTCGTCGTCGATCAGCATGGCTCCGAAGTCGGCGATTGGGGGGATCTGCAGCCCGAGCCCCAGCATCAAAGTCGACAAGATGCCGCGAGCTGACTGTGGACTTTGGCCAACGATCAAGAGATTGGAACCACTCAAGCGACGGAATCGGACAGTGGTATGCGGCTTGATTGCCACTGCTTCTCCCAGCCAGGCATCGATGACCTTGGGGAAGTTGGTCGCGACATCGCCTCGCAGCAGATTGAGGATCGCCGCGTTGTTCAGCGGATTGGCGGGGATATTGCCTTCGAACACGATCGGGGGATCGGTCTCGACGTTCTGTTCGTCGCTGTAATCTTTAATACGGTCGAGAAAGACATCGCGGCGTGAGTCTTCGAGCCATGCAATCTGAAACGGATGGTTGCCCTCCAGTAGACCGTTCGCGTCGTTGTAGATTGCCTCACCGGGACGAGTCAGTAGCCGAGCGGCGGTGTTGTCTTCACTGAGGATGAGGTGCGCATCGGCTTCACTGCATTGCAACGCGATGCGCACAGCAACTTGACCGAGCGTGCTGCGTGCCAGCGAATACGCACCGCCGAGAGTCTGCGAGCCAAGCAACACATGAATGCCGAAGGCTCGGCCCTGCCGCACCAGCCGGTCGAGCAACAAGGCCGAGTTTTGACTGAGCTTGTCGTCTTCCACGAAGAACTCTTGGAACTCGTCGACCAGCAGCAGCATGCGCGGCATACGAACGCCGGGGTTGGCATTTCGAAAGCCAGCAATGTCTTGCACACCTTGGTCACGAAACAGATCGCCGCGTTCCTTAAGGATCTGATCAAGCCGCTCCAGAACGCTCATGCCGAACTCGCGATCGGACTCGATGGCAATCACTCGCGCATGCGGCAAACGATGCGCGGCATAGGTCTTGAACTCGACGCCCTTCTTGAAGTCGATGAGATAGAACTCGACTTCATCCGGCGAGTAGTGCAGTGCCAGATTCGTGATGAGAATGTGCATCAGAGTCGACTTACCGGAGCCCGTCTTACCGGCCACGAGCACATGCTGAGAAGTGCCCTTCCCCAGCCGCATGTGTTGCAGCTTTGTGGCACCGGCTCGACCAAGCGGCACGTCCAATCCGCCGCGACTATCGCTTTGCCAAAGCGTCTTAGGAGCGACTCGATCGAACGACACTTCCACGCGCCGCGCATCCTTCGAGGCATCGCCGACGTTCTTCACAATGCGGCCATAAGCTTCGGGCTCGGGTAACTCGTCCAATTGAAGTGGGAGCCATTGCAGTTCGGGATCGTCATACAAGAACTGCTGACCGTTCCAACTTATGCAGCGAGCGTTGTCTGTGAGGCTGTCGATCTGGAAGTTCGGAGGCAACGAGAGATCCGTGTCGACGCTGATCAAGGTATAGAGCCCGCATTTCGGACCGCTGGTGATGATGCTCGTTAAGCGGCGGCCAGCTTGCTCCGAGAAGTTGGCGGGGAAGCCGGCAATCACCAGCACGTGATAAGGCTCGGCCACTTCGCCAGCGAATTCGTTGTACTCCTCGATCGTCTTGAACTCGTTGCGAAGATACGTCTGGAAGACGGTTTCCATGTGCTCGGTCAAATCCGCCAAGCGTTGGTCAATGTGAGTCTGCTCGGTCCAAATACGTTTCGTGACAAGCAGCTCGTCGTAGTCGGCCAAGTGCATGAACGCCGAGAAGTCTTGGCCCAGACCAATCGGGTCGATGATCGTGAAACGGATCTTGCCCGGCGGCAGAGTCGTCAGCAGTCGCAGCATGGCGACTTGCAGTATCTTGACTGCCGCGGCTCGTCCTTGAGTTCCCGTCGCGCGAACCACGAGTGATGTCTGCTCGGGAAATGGCAGCAAGGCCGGTATGGCAAAGTCAGCGGACTCCGGCGCGAGTTCCTCGTCAGTCGGGTAACCGTGTTCGATGTCACTCAGGCTGAAACGCACTTCACCCAATCGCAACGCCGAGGGCACGTGATCGGGGCGCGACCATGCTCCATATGCGAGATCGTTCCAGCGTTTGGAGATGGGCAAGGTCTCAGCCCGCAAGCGATCGACCGAGCTATGCAAGGAGTCGATCGCACCGAACCAATTGGTCGACATCGATTGCCAATTGATATCGAAGCTGTGTCGCAGTTCGTCTTGCTTGCGTTCGGCGTCTTTACGAATGCGATTGAGGTCCCACTCGTAGCGCGACTTCAGCTTGGCCAGCCGGTCTGGATAGTCGGCATGCAGCACCGCCAGTTTCTGATCGCGTTCTTGAGTCTGAGCATTCATCAAACGCGGATAGCGATCATTGACGTCCTTGAGTCCGCGAGCACGCTTGGCATTGGCGTCGGACAAAATCGCATTCAGCTTGTCCTGAGCCTTGCCTAAGGCGGCATCACGTTCTGCGGTGATTTCAGCGAGCCAATCTTCGAACTCCTTCTTGCGACGTTTGGTCTCGCGCATCGCCAACTTATTCCATTGGTTCTTGGCGAACTCAGCATTGACGATCAACTGCCGCAACTGCTGACTGTCTCGTTCAGCCGCGCTGTGCGCGACCGCGTACATGATCCATTGAATGAGCGCCGTGAGCATCGATGCCACCACAGCCATGATCGCCGTCCACTCGTTGCTGGGTGGTTTGGTTTGAAAGCCAAACCACCGGAAGTCGACAACCCCCAACAACATTGCTGTAAGAGTTGCGGCACCGGCCAAGAAGACGATGACAGGCATCACACCCGAGTAAAAGAAGGGCAAGGACTTGCTCTTCACTTCTTGAGCATGCTCACGCAATGCCGCCGCGCTGTTGCTAAAAGATTCGACAAACGTGTCGAGTGTCGGGTTGGCTGCCAGGGCTATTGCCTGGACTGGATCACCTTCGCTCCACATGCGCCGCTTCTTGAGCAGTGCTTCGGTCCCATCTTTGGTGGCTAGCAGGTTGGCCCACTCAACTTCGAGATGTTGCTGAGTCGACGCGATGTTGGTTTCGAACTGCTCGAACTGTTGCTTGGGAGTACCAGCGGAGGTCTCGTCGAAGTACGACATCACCATCCACTTGGTTTCATCGAACTCTTGCTTGGCCGTCGAAGTGACCTGGTCGTACTCGCTATTCACGGCCAACAAAGCTTCGTCGTACTCCTCAGACACCGCCGAGTGGTGCGCATGAAAGTGCCGACCGACGACGGCGCATTCTTGATCGTACTCTACTTGGAGAGCATCGCGTTCGGACTCGTACTTCTCAGTGCGAGCTTGCAGAGCACTCTCACAATTTTCCTGCTCGATGGCAGTGTTCTGTGCCAAGTCTTGCTTGAGAGAGAGTTCGCCTTCGACACGTTGAGCAATGGCTTCAAACAACGTGCCCAACAACTGCTTGATACGTTCAACAGAAAGATGATCGGACACCGTATGGGACTCCCAATGTTGGCCCGGCATGAAAGTCAATCGCCGGTGGGATTCGGTCGGTTCGTCGTCCTTCGAGTAAAGCCACTGAATTCTGATTGCGAGGCATCCGTCTCCACGGACATTGAACAACGTCAGACAGCACGGAGTTCACGTCGCTACTTCATCATGGCTTGAACACGAAAGTGACGTCGGTCGATTCGAAAATGAGTTACTGCAGCATATCTCTCGAAGAGCGCGAACGTGACTGACTCGCTGAAATCAACGCCAACCTCGGCGAGTCGGACGCGATCCCTGCATCGAACGATGCAACGGGCGAATTGGCATCGTCATTCAGATCAGCATGAATTGCTGCGAAATATCTTCACGGTCGAAGTAGGTCACTTGATTCGTCATGCTTTCCATGTCGGCGCCGTGCGATCCGGCGCAGTTATTCAATCAGGATGGAAAATGGCAAAGCGCAAACCCAGTAAGAAGACCACCAAGAAGTCCGCCTCCGCTTTGAGGAAGTCATCGCTGCCAAGCCCATTCGACTCACCCGATGCCTTCATGAATGAAATGATGTCGCAAGGGATGAGCAAGGAATCCGTGTTAGAAGCGTTTTCGCACTTAATGGGATCGCTGGAAATCATGCCGCCAAGTGGGTTCGAAGCAGGCGAGTTTGACTTCGATGACTCGTCGGTCATGGAGATGTCGCCGGAAGAACTCGACCAACGGCGCGCAGAGATCGACAAGAAGCTGAAGCGCAGTCCGAACAACGTCGACTTGTTGGAAGAGCGTGCCAGGCTTTCTGACACTCCCGAAGACTCGATCGACTTTCAACGTCGAGCGACCGCAGCAGCCGAGAAAAAGCTGGGCGACTTCACGAAGTTCGAGGGTTCATTTTGGATTGCTCCGCAAACTCGTCGTTACATGTCATCGCGGTTGAACCTGGCGCTGACCTTTGTCGACGCCGACAGAATCGATGAAGCCCTGGTCGAATACGAAGGGCTGCTTGCACTGAATCCTGAAGATCACCAAGGAGTGCGATATCGACTGCTGAAGCATTATGTCGATCGTCAGAACTGGCCTGCTGCCGAGGCTTTGATTTCTCAGTTCCCCGATGACGTGTTGGCCGACATCAGGTTCACCGCCGCGTTGTTGGAGTTCCACGCTCACGGCGATTCAGCGAAAGCTCGAGTGCTGCTGAAGCAAGCGATGGAATGCAATTGCTATGCGGTCAACGAGTTGTTGTGTGAGCCAAACGTGCCGGAATCTGAAGACGAAGAAGACGTGGCAGCGGGGCACATGCAAATTGGTGGTCTCTCGGAGGCTCAAGACCATGCGACTGGTTTTCGAGCTGGATGGAAGATGGTGCCCGGCGCCATTAGTTGGTTGCGAACGGCCAGCTACGCCATCGACGCCGAGCTTGCCGCTGCCATGCCGAAGAAGAAACCGAGGAAGGTGTCAGCCGCGACACTCAACAAGCGTGTGAACGCAGCCATGGCTCAAATAGCTGAACTGCCCGAGAGCGAAGAGAGCTGGGTTTTAGATTACACCGGGAGGCCCGATGAGTCTGAATGGAATCTGATCGTCGCGGATGCCGAGAACCTCACGCCGATCGACTCGATCACTATCACAGCCAACCCATCGCCAAGCGACATCGCGCTGCGGCTCTGTGAACTCATGGAGTTCGAGGACGCTCGAAAAGAAGCGTATCGACCACAGCTTTTGTATGTCGTGAATGACGACATTCTGGAACCGCTGCAGGAGCTGTTTAGTAAGATCGATATCGATGTTGAAATGCATGAGCGGGCCGAAGAACTCAGACGTCTGTCGGAGCAAGTCTTCAATGCAGAAGAGCTGCCCGACACGCCGCTCACCGAAATTGATCAACGCTCGGAAGTCGTGTGGGAAGTCGACTGGCGCCGTGCTGACACATGGATAAAGTCCGATTCGGGAGAACTCTCACAACCATGGGTCATCATGGTCGTTGAAGTCGAGAGCGAATCCATTTTGCAGACCGCAATGCAATTGGAAGAAGTCACGCCCGAAACGCTCGACACGATCCTGCGGCGCGCCGTTTTGCTGCCCGCGTGCGGCGAGCCACATCGTCCCGGTCTGGTTCTAATCCGATCGGGCGACAACAAGCTTTCGATTTCGAATTGGCTCGACGAAGCGGAAGTCGAATTCCGGATCGCCGACTTGCCAACTATCGACAGCATCTACGAACGAATGAAGGACGACCTCTTCACAGACTCTCGTTCGGGACTCATCGACATTGAAGGAGTCACTCCCGAACTGATAGGCGAACTGTTTGAGGTCGCCGCCTTGTACTTCCGCGCTGCTCCGTGGCGCACCATGCGTGCGACGGATGTAGTCGCCGTCACATGTCCGTCTCTGTCACCCAAACCGTGGTACGTAGTAGGCATGGGCCAAAACGGTGAGAGCCTGGGCTTCATGATCTTTAACGATTCCAAGACGGTGCGATCGATGTTCTCCAGCTTGCCGGGCGACATCGGCGAACTGCAGGGCTATTCGCTGACATTGGAAGAACAGCACATGATGGCTCCGTCGGACGTCGCTGCGGCTGACCAATTCGGTTGGCCGGTGGCAAGCGCGGAATCGTGGCCGATGTATGTACGAGTCTCTGGCGACGAGGGCATGTTGAACCCGACTCTCGAAGATATTCCCTTGGGCATCGTGATGGCGCGCGTCATCCTCGAATTCTGGAAGTCGCCCAGTGAAGCACGAGCACGCGGAACGGCTCCCATAAAAATGTCCGTGCCATTGGCCGACCAGTTAGTCGATGTCACCGCGCAGATCTTTAAGATCTGATCTTCGAAGAGCACCGCTCAAAAAGTCGAAGAACTTCGAATGGAAGCCCAGAGAAGACGGCACTCGAAGACGACTTCAGTTCGCTCCGTCTGATGGCTCAGTATTCGAACTCAAATTGAAATCCACCGCAGGAGGTACGTCAGCATGTTCAAGGGACTCAGCGATATGATGTCGCTCATGGGCAAAGCCAAAGAGATGCAGAGCCGCATGGGCGAGATGCAAAACAAACTCGCTCAGGCGCGAGTGCGAGGCATGTCGGGCAACAGCATCGGAGCCATCACCATTGAGATGAACGGCAAGATGGACGTGCTCAGTTGCCAGATGGATCCGCGGCTGGTCGACACAGCCGATCGACTGATGCTGGAACAACTCGTCGTGTCCGCCATGAACGACGCTCTCTTCAAGTCTCGCAAGCTGGCCGCCGAGGCTATGCAAGAAGTCACCGGCGGAGCCGACATGCCAGGCTTTGCTGACGCGATGTCTAAGATGGGCATGTAAAGGGAGTGCCACATGCCTCGCTTCGTCGTAGAAACGCATCCATTCGGTCCGGCCGTGGCCAATTTGATTACCCAGCTCTCGAAGCTTCCGGGAATCGGCAACAAGTCAGCGGAAAGGCTGGCTCACCACATCATCGCCGCGCCAGATGGTGAAGCATTCGCGTTGGCCGACGCCGTGCGACAAGTCAAAGCCGCGATCCACCCGTGCCGAATCTGCTTCAATCTCACAGAAGGAGATCTGTGCCGAATCTGCAAATCGCCACAGCGCAACCATCAAGTGCTGTGTGTGGTCGAGCAGCCGCGAGATGTCATCTCGCTCGAAGCCGCAGGATCGTTCGATGGCGTCTATCACGTTTTGCAAGGTCGCATTTCACCGCTCGATGGAATTGGACCAGAGGACTTAACGATTGACGCACTCATGCGGCGTGTGCGGAATGACCACGTTCAAGAGATCGTGATGGCGACGAACCCCACGCTCGAAGGCGACGGCACTGCCCTCTTCATATCCAATCTCTTGGCGCACCTTCCTGTGAAAATCACCCGACTTGCCAGGGGGATTGCATCTGGCAGTGTGCTAGAGTTTGCCAACAAGGAGATGTTGGCCGACGCGCTGCGAGGCCGACAGACCTTTTAGGTGATCGGCAGCGGAGCCATGTTGCGATAATTCGTCGCAATAGCTTCACTTCAAGCACGCAGTTTGAAACTTACAAAGTTCAGGGCCGCGAGTTTTAACTGCCGTTCGTCGCCGAGATTGAATGTCGTCGTGTCGAGTCCAATCGATCATGCCACGACACATTTGGCTTCTCTGGCAGACGGAGTTGGTTTGGTGAGAGGACTTAAACAGTCTTCCAGCCAACCCAACGTGAGTCATGGATTGGAATCGTCGAGGCGCATTTCGTCGCCAGCGTCGGACCAATCTTTAATGTTTGAATGTGGGCGGCTAACGGTGCCGACTGCGAGGAACTTGGGCTACCATCTCAGCCTGTTCTCCGCACGGTTCCGTCTGAGGGCTTAGGACTTATGCAACTCAATTTCTCACAACAAATGCGTATGGGCATGAAGCAAGTGCTCGCCCCGCGCATGATTCAGTCGATGGAGATTTTGCAGTTGCCTTATCAGGAACTGCAGGAACGCATCGATCGCGAGCTTGAAGAAAACGTTGTCTTGATTTCTGAAGAAGCCAAAAAGGACACGATCGAAACCGAGACCTCGACTCAAGCCGAACATGACCGGGAAGTCGCCACTGAAAAACCATTGGATTCTCAAGAACTAGTTGTCGACTCCGAGCATGGCAACGACGACTTCGAACGCTTGATCGAGATGTCAGCAGACTGGCCCGACGACAATTTCGCGGGCGAGTCTCGTCCATCGTCGAACCGCATTGCAGACGATCAAGACCGCTATGACGACATGATGTCGAGTGTTCCAGAGAACCCGACAACACTCCAGGACTCACTCTTGGAGCAGTTCGCGTTCTTCGACCTCTCTGCGACTCAGCAAGCGTTTGGCGAATACCTCATCCAGAACCTCGATAACAACGGCCGCCTGCAAAGCTCACTGGCGGAGATCGTGCAGGTCTACGGCGGCGGAATCACATACGAGGACGCTCAAGGTGTCCTCAAGCGTATTCAACAGCTCGATCCACCGGGAGTTGGCGCGCGAGATCTCAAAGAATGTCTGCTGCTGCAACTTACGGACGACATGATCTATCGCGACCTCATCGAGATGTTGATCGCGAGCCATCTAGAAGACTTGGCTGCTAATCGATTGCCAATCATCTCCAAGAAGACAGGCTTTGAGATCGACGAGATCAAAGAAGCGGTCGAGGAGATGCGGCATCTTGATCCGTATCCAGGTCGCCGCTTCCAATCTCGGACCGTCCAAAACGTGACTCCCGACGTGGCCGTCGAGAAGGACGACAATCACAAGTGGGTTGTCCGTGTCATCGACGAATACGTGCCGAGTCTTCGCATCAGCCGGAAGTATCGAGAGATGCTGCAGAACGGAGTCGATGCAACAACGAAGGAATACATCAAGAAGAAGATCGAGTCGGCGAAGTGGCTGATTGAGTCCATCGAACAGCGCTATAGCACGCTAAAGAAGGTGTCTCAGGCAATCGTCGATCATCAAACATCCTTCTTGGAAGAAGGGCCGGAAAGTATTCAACCGCTGAAGATGCAGCAGATCGCCGATCAAGTTGGCGTCCACGTCACGACGATCTCGCGAGCCGTTGACGACAAGTGGATTCAAACTCCGCGCGGCATCTTCCCGCTCAAGCGTTTCTTTGCCGGAGGCACCAAGACTGCAACCGGTGAGGACGTGGCCTGGGACATCGTTCGCATCAAGCTGCAAGAGTTGATCGACAAAGAGCCCAAAGATGATCCCTATAGCGACGATCAACTCGTCGACGAGATGGGTAAGCTCGGCTACACATTGGCTCGCCGCACGGTGACCAAGTACCGCAAGAAGATGAATATCCCGACCTCACGGCAGCGGAAGCAGTACTAAGTTCCGGTCCAAGAACAAAATCGAGTCGCGGAGCGACTCGGCTACGTAGCTCAGTCGCTCCGCGACTGAGAAGAAAAAGGAAAGGGGCACGATTGACGTGCCCCTTTTTCGTTTCTGGAGACTGCGTGGCGAGCACGCTTCAAAACTACTGCGCTCGTTTGGTGG
>OMIV01000138.1 GCA_900299185.1 Planctomycetaceae bacterium | reverse complement strand
GAAGAGTCCGGGGGCTGACGCCGCCCGGCTCGCCAAATCGAAACACCTCACTCCAGACCGCGTGCGGTATAACGTGGGTGCTGCGCTTCGCATTCACGATTCGATCCAGGGCAATCTTATGAAGCACTCCGGCTTGGTACTTTTCGGCGTGGTCGTCCTTAGTGTGGCTTCCGGTCTGGCGGCGGATGCTCCGGGCTCGGCTCCTGTGGGACACGTCTTGGCGACGGCGGCGAATGGAAGTCCCATCACCAGTCCGACGTCCTCGAAGACTTACTCCGTTAAGGAAGGCGAGAAGCTGGTCGAAGTGCCCGAAGGGATTGTCTATGTGCCGGCCGGTCGGTTTATTGCGGGCGAAGGCGCGGGGGCGAAGGAAGTTTCGAACGAGGCGTTTTGCATGGGTCGTTTCGAAGTCACCAATGCGGAGTGGAAGCAGTTTCTGAATGCGACCCAAGGTCGAGCGCCACGCTATTGGAAGGACGACAACTATCCCGCCGGTAAGGCCAATCATCCGGTACTTTACGTTTCGCTGACTCAGGCCAAGGCGTATTGCGAGTGGGTAAGCAGGTCGACGGGTTGGCAAGTCGTTGTGCCGACCGCCGATCAATAGGAGCGAGCGGCACGCTCTCCCAAGGGCGGGCGATATCCGTGGGGCGACGAGAATGGTGCGATCTACGAGGGCGGCCTGCTGAAGACTCGCTTCAACTACAACGGCGTTTGCACGGCACACTTCCTCGCGAAACCAGACACCGTGACCGTCTATGGCGAGCGTTCGAAACGCAAAGGCGAACCGGTGGCCGTGAAGGACATCAGCGACGGGCAACGCGCTCTGAGCATCTCACGCGACGGTGGTGTGGGTGATTGGATCGACCACACGAACAACACTGGGTTTGTTGGCACCAAGCTCTACTGCGAAGCGTCTCAGAAGCCACTCGCCAGATACGCAAGTCGCTCCGAAGAACCCGGCGCGGCATGGTCGAACAACAGAGTCGCTTGCCGTGCGCCGGGTGGTCTTGAGAGTCGTTAGATCTGGCCGTCTAGTGCCATCTGGTGGAAGCAGTGCGTGACCTTGTCCTGGTTCTCTAGCAACCAGTCGATCGACGGTTCGTTGTGCATGGCTTTGTGGATCGCCTTGGAGATCGCGGCCCGATGCGTCTTGAACAGGATGTTGTGGTCGATCTGTTCCTTGACGACGCTCGGATCCAGCCAGACCGAGACAATGATGCCCAAGTCGTTGGCTTTCTCTTTGGGAATGTCGCCAGCTCGCACGGCATCCAGGACGCCGTTGGCGATTGCAGCTTGCACGGTGCCCATCAAGATGTTGGTGTATTTCTCGTTGTTGACGGTGACCTTGCTGACCATGACCGTCACGGGGCGAACTTGAACATCGCAATTCAGAATCGCGAAGACCTTAGAGTGACCTTTGGATTGATCGCCCATCAGATTGGCGATGGCATTGCCGACTGGTCCGTCGAGTTCTCCGATCACAATCTCGGGCTCTGCCGCCGACCACGGTGGCGTATCTTCGACGAGTGCTTCTCCGGTCCGCATGACGATTCGTTGGCTCACGCTTCAACTCCTGTTTGAAAGTGGTTCTTCCGTCTGACTTCGCAATGCGATCGCATCGATCGCGACGTTGTTCGACGGATTGGAAGTCCGTCGCATTTCGCCGTGGGGCAGGTTTCTAACCTGCCTGTTTCGATGCAGGTTCGCAGGTTGAAAACCTGCGCCACGGGTTTTGTCAGGGACGTCCTTACTGGCTTGAATGCGACTGCATTTGACGAGTTCCGAACTCGCTCGAGTCCGGCATTGGGGACGACTGCGGAAGTCTGACGAGTTTGCATTCTCAATGCCTCTCAACCGAGTTGCTTCGAGACTGACCCCGGCCCGGTTGAAACTTCAACGGCGGATCAACGAGCATGAGGCGGCTGGCGCATTCGCGAGACCAGCAAGTCATTCGACCTCATCTCTTGAGACGTCTTCCATGCCATATGCCGCCGCGCTGTCTCTCAGCGCCGACACCGATGCCGCTATCGACGAAGTTTGTGAAGCTCTGCAACGCGATCTGGCGGGAAGTCAGCCAGACCTAACGTTTGTCTTTGTGTCTCATCATCATCGTTCTGCTTTTGGCGAGATCGCTGAAGAGCTGCAGTCTCGATTGCGAACTCGCATCTTGTTGGGCTGCGGTGGTGAATTCATTGCCGGGGGCGATCGTGAAATCGAAGGTCGGCCTGCCTTGAGCGTGTGGTCGGCAGTCATGCCCGAAGCGTTGCTCATCCCGTTCCATGTGACGTTTGAAGCGACTCCAGACGGGCTGATGACATCGGGATGGCCCGAGGAATTTGCAGAGCAAGCCAATCCTCGCGCGGTGCTGCTGTTGGGCGAGCCGCATTCCACTCCAGTCGACGCGGTCATCGAGCGATTGGCCGAGGAACTGCCGAACGTGCCGCTGGTGGGAGGCATGGCGAGCGGTGGTCGTGGTCCCGGCCAGAACTGCGTCTTCTTGAACTCAGAGAAGTTTGGAGAGGGCGCAGTTGGCGTCGGCATCTTTGGTGGTCCGCGCGTCACGTCGATCGTTTCTCAAGGCTGCCGTCCGGTGGGACCAAACTTCGTGATCACGAAAGCTCGCGACAACATCGTCGTCGAACTGGGGGGCAAGCCCGCGATGGTTCGCCTGCAAGAGGTCTATGGAGGTCTACCCGAGCACGATCAGGCGTTGCTGCAAGCGGGGCCGCACCTGGGTTTGGTTATGAACGAAATGCAGAGTTCGTTCGGGCACGGCGACTATCTGATTTCGAACATCATGGGGGGCGACCCTCAGACTGGGGCGATCGCGGTCGGCACGTTGGTGCGAGTCGGACAAACGGTGCGATTGCATGTCCGCGACGCGACGACAGCTCACGAAGATCTGTCGGCCATGTTGGTTCGCCATAAGAACGCTGGCGGTCCTGCTGATCGGGCGGCGTTGCTCTTCAGTTGCAACGGTCGCGGCACGCGGCTGTTTCCTGAAGCCAATCACGATGCCGCCACGATTCAAGAAGAGCTGGGCATGGTCCCGCTGGCAGGCTTCTTCGCCGCTGGGGAGCTTGGTCCTGTTGGTAGCAAGAACTACATCCACGGCTACACGGCCAGTGTGGTCTGCTTTACCGACGAGTGACTGGCTGAGCTCAAGAATACGCAATTACTCTGACTCTGATGGCCAGCGAGAGGTCGCTAGCCATTCAAAAAGTCGATCTGAAGCGGAGCGGTGTTACGCGCCTTGGGGCACGATGAAGCTCAAGTGCAATTCGCAGTGACGCAGCGTGGCCATGACCCACTCTTCGCGAGTCATGTATCCCAAGAACGGATGACGCTGCATGGGCAGCTCCGACTGAAACCTCGCGATGGATTTACGGAGGTGCGTGGCTGCCGTCTCGACATCGCAGTCAGGTTTGGGCAACAGCGAGTTGCCGTCTTGAGGCAGCTTGAAGCCAGGCTGGAGCGCGGAAGTGAGCACTTTGTTCTTTACGAACGGAGCAATGAAAGTTCTGGCGAGCCACGGGGCTTTGAACTTGAAGCCGTCGAACGCGCAGTCGACCGTCAGCGCCAGGTGCTCCAAGATTTGCCCGCAGGTCCATTGACCAACTGTGACATACGGGCCGGAGAGAATGCGATCGATGTCGTTGAGAATGTCTGTGAGGACTGAGAAGCGAACCGTGCGACGAGCAGGTTGTGTTGCAGTAGTCATGTCTGTCTTCAAGTCTTCCGAAAGAGTGAGCTTGTTTGCGGTGGCGGAGTTTACGAGGCTCCACTCAAAGTTGCGAAGCTAGGCGACTTGTTGAACCACAACACATCAGGCAATTCCTCTTCGACTTATGCAGGCTCTTCACGACTTCAATCTCACTCACGTTTTCGGCTGTTCGGCGGGCGTCGGAGTCGCGGGCTGTTTGCTTGGCTGGTTCGCTGGCCGCTTCGCCTTACGAGTCTCCAATGGCTATCGCCAAGAGGAAAAGATCGCTGACTTGGCGTCGACGCGAGACGTGCGTTGGGTCGTGCCTGGACTGGGTTTGCTTTTCGCGGCGTATTGGTTTGTCGTCTTTGGTCTGCAAGGTCATGCGTCTCATGAAGTGCGGCCTGATTTGCTGTGGGCCTACGGTCGAGCCATCTCGCACTTGAGTCTCATCACGCTGATCGTCACCGCGACGGCGACGGACTTCTTGGACTACATCATTCCCGATTCCATCACGCTGACGGGCATGTTGCTGGGTGTCGGAATTGCGACAGCATCGGGCGACGTGCAGCTCATGCATCTGTGGGTGGATTGGAATCATCCGCAGGTGGCGATCTACGGCCAATGGATTCCCGAATGGATCAAGCATCATCACCACTGGCATGGTTTGGCTTGGAGCATGGCTGGGCTCGTCGGTGGCGGTGGCCTGACATGGGCCTCTCGCGTTGTGTCG
>OMIV01000137.1 GCA_900299185.1 Planctomycetaceae bacterium | reverse complement strand
TCGGCAGCGTCAGATGTGTATAAGAGACAGTCGGAGTGAGCCGCCGCAGGAACTCAGGAACGTTGCCGTTGGAGAATTCACGCAACACAGCGGCTTCGCGCTGGTCGCGCGGCAAGTCGGCAATCTGTTGTTGAAACAGCGACCCGGTCGGAGCGTTCGCCGGACGAGCTGGGATCGCAAGTCGAACTTCCGGCGCATCGGCAGGAATCGTCGCTCGCCGTGCAGTCGGATCGACGAACGGCTGCGGTTGAATCTGTTTCATGTAAGCGCGCGGGCCGCCGAATGTGCCCCACTTGGATTCAGACTTCGTGCCGAGCGTCACGCCGTGCAGAAGACCGTTCATGTCGCCGACCAACGCCGTATGCAGAATCTTGTTGTCGGGATTCGGATGCACGAAGAACTGAATCTGCCCAGCGAGCCCCGACGTCATGTGAAACGGATCGACGGTTCGCTCAGTCAATTCGATGTCGCGTCGCATGCGAGCCAGCATCCGCTGCGACGCTCGAAATGTTCCGCCGTCCGGCCCGACCACCTTCTTTCCGTTGAGTGTGATTTCTCGATCGTCATAGGCAATGACGACCAACCGGCGAGTCGAATCGCCCCGCAGCCACGCCAGCAACTTGTCTCCATGCTTTTCGTCGTCCGAGTACGAATAATTGGCATCCAGAAACACGATCCGTTCGAGGTTCGTCGGCAGCGAATCAACCGAGTTCATGAAGCCAAATACGAACGACCCGCCTCCGCTGTGACACGTCAGCATGACATGCTCAGCCGAGACATCCTTCACAAGCGAAGTCATCAGATCGCGAATGATTGTGTTCGCATGGGACTGCTCACGGCGAAACGTCGGCCAACTCAGTTGAGGTGCTTGCACAACGGCCAGCACGAAGTCGCGTTCGCTGTCGATCTCACGCAAACGTCGCATTTGCGCGGCGATGTGCTGAATGTCGAATCGAAAGTCGCGGTCTTTCGAAGCCGCGCAACCCAGAGTCTGCTCGATCGTGTTGCCGTTCGGCGTCGCGAACACCACGAGCGTTCGCGGTCGATCGTTGAACTGCGTTGTAGCGGCGACGAATACACGCACGCCACTTTCGAGCCGGCTCCAGCGCACCTGCTCGTCGAACTGATCCGGCTTCTGAAACCCTGGTAGTAACTCCGAATACACATGCGACGACCCGCAGACCAGCAACAGCAAAGTGACGAATGCAATTCGCCAACAACGTCGAGACACAGCGGCTGGTCGTGTGAGTCGACTCAAGACGACATCACCAGCCGCGTTGAACTTCTTCTTACAAGAGACGGGATGAGCGCCGTGCGAGTGGGGCATTTGATTTCAAACTAATAGAGCCGGAAGACAGTGCAGAGGAGTCTGCCTATTGAATCTTCAAGGCGATCAATTCGGGATGCCCATCTTTTTCGCGGAGCGACTGAGCTACGTAGGCGAGTCGCTCCGCAACTCGCTGAACCCGAGATTCATTACTTGAAGACGCACTCACTTGGCAAGAGGCACTGCGCCCGCCGTCCCACCAATGTTGGAGTCTGTGCCTGATGTATCTGGGAATTGATTAGCCCGCACGTCCGGTATCGACTGGCTCCATGAATTCGGGCAGCCGCTCAAGTGCAGTCTCACGATTGACCAACAAGTTCTCGCACCGGCATTCTGGGTGCTCTTTGGATGGTCACGAAGGGCGTCGTCGCCACTCGCTTCGTTCGCATTTCGCTCGATGAGCCATCCTTAAAACAACTATCCGCTTTGCATGCCTCTCAATTTGGAAACACAAACCATGAACACAACTCGTCGCCGCCGCTTCTGCCTTGCTCGTTGTCCAGGACTGTCGCTTGCTCTGCTGCTGATGCTGTGTGGTGTTGCTCACGGGCAATCGTCGAAGCCTGCGTTTCAGTACGAGGTTGGTGACGTCCGCGTGAGCATTCCCACGGCGGATGAGCCGCGCGCGAAAGCGTTCGGCAAGGAGTCATTGCAGGCAGCAGCGAAGTATCTGGAAACGGGCGCGGCGAGCTGGTTGAAGCGGGACAAAGCTTGTGTGAATTGTCACACCACCGGTCCTTACATGACGGACTTCACGGCTTGGTCGCGGAGATTCGGCCAACCCAACGAAGACGTCTTCAACAACTTCGCGAAGGCCGTTCCTAAAGAAATCGAAGCGGTGCGTGAGACAGAGACCAAGAATCTGAAGTTCTATCCCGGCGCGTTCTTCGCGGTGTGGCGGACGACCGGACTCGCCGAATGGGATCGCAACGTCTCTGGCAAACTGTCCGAGCCGACAGAACGCTCGCTGCGAGACATGTTCATGAGGCAGTCAGAAAACGGGGCGTTCGTCAGTCATGGTGAGGTCGAGATTCCGCACATCACCACCGACTTCGAACTCTCGCTGCAAGCCGCGCGAGCGATTACGGCCGCTCCGGGTTGGCTCGCTGGGCTGAAGGACGAAGCGCTGATCGCACGCGTCGAGAAGCTGAAACAATACCTTCGCACGTCGCCCCCGAAGAACGATTTCGATCGCGTCTTGAAGCTGCAATTGGCTCACTACTTGCCCGACTTGGTTTCGTCCGCAGATGGAGACGCGGCGCTCGCTCTGCTCTCGTCAAAGCAACACGCCGACGGTGGCTGGAGCACGCGCGATATGTCGCCAGTCAACGACTGGCACTATGAAATGAGTGCGACCGTGCTGAATCTCATCAAGGGTCTGCCCGATGCCGAGAAGCCCGAGAGCGACGCCTACATGACAGCACTGGCCGTCGTGCTGATGCGACAGAGCAACGTGCCCGCTTCTGATTCGCGAATTCAGAAAGCTTTGAGTTGGCTGAAGCGCGAGCAACGCGAGAGCGGCCGCTGGTGGATGCACTCGCTGTATCGCGGTAACTATCACTACACGACTTACATCGCGACGATCGAAGCCATCAAGGCCCTCGACCTTTGCGGCGAACTTGATGTGCTGACAGCGAAGACGAATTGACCAATCAGCGTCTCGGATGATTGGCCGGCAGGTGCGAGCACATGCCGGCTCAGGGACTGAGCCTTTTTTACCGGGAAATCCTCGTGACCTACCGACTGCTGCCGTTGCTCCTCGTTTTGTTCTGCACTTCCGCATTGCTCGCTGGCGAGATTTCAGCAGACCGCATCAAGTCGGCGGTCGCTCATCTGGCGAGCGATCGACTCGAAGGTCGCGACCCAGGGACCAACGGCGAGGTGCTCACCGTGGAATACCTTGTGGACGAATTCGTGAAGATGGGGCTCAAGCCCATCGGCGAGAAGCAGTCCTACTTCCAACCGGTGCCGCTCGTGCGCGTCGTCACCAGTTCGAAGTCGACGTTGCTCGCGGTGCAGAATGGAACGACGCTCGACATCCCGTGCGAAGAAGGCTTTGCGGGGGTGAGTCAAACTCAATTAGGCGACGAGCAGTTCGATGCCGAAGCGATCTTTGTGGGACACGGCATCACCGCGCCGGAGTTTGGTTGGGACGATTATCAAGGCGTCGATGTGAAGGGCAAAGTCGTCGTGCTCTTCACGAACGAGCCGCCGTCGAATGATCCACAATTCTTCGGCGGCACGGCTCTGACTTACTACGGACGCTGGTCGTACAAGTTCGAAGAAGCGGCGCGGCGAGGAGCGAAAGCCTGCTTCATCATTCATACGAATGAAACGGCGGGATACCCGTACTCGGTCGTGCGACGATTGGAGAGCGCTCAGCTCAAACGCGATCCGGGGCAACCCGTGTTGGCCTATGCCGGATGGCTCTCGCGAGCTGCGGGCGACAAGCTGCTGGGGCTGTCAGGCCGCAACGTTGACGACGCCTTGAAGGCGGCGGACACGAAAGGCTTCAACGCTTACTCGCTGGGGTTGAATCTGAAAGCCAACCTGCCGACGCACATCGAGAACTTCGTCAGTCACAACGTCGTCGGCCTCGTGGAAGGCAGCGATCCGACGTTGAAGTCCGAAGCGGTTGTCTTCACGGCTCACTGGGATCATCTCGGCATCGGTAAGCCGGTGCTTGGCGATTCGATCTACAACGGCGCGGCAGACAACGCCACGGGTTGCGGCCTGCTCTTGGAGTTGGCTCGCGCGTGGTCGGCTCAGTCACCCAAGCCCAAACGGTCGGCCGTGTTTCTGTTGGTCACAGCCGAAGAGAAAGGTCTGCTGGGTTCCAAGTACTACACCCGCAATCCGCTGATTCCTCTGAGCAAGACCACGCTCAATCTGAACATGGACATGATCCTGCCGCTCGGCGTTCCAGAGTCCGTCGTCGTGACCGGTGCCGATCGAATGACGGCATGGCCCATCGTCAAAGCAGCGGCTGAGAAGAACCATCTCGAGATCGAAGTCGACCAGCGAGCACACCTCGGAGTCTTCTTCCGCTCAGACCATTTCTCGATGGCCCAAGCCGGCGTCCCGGCATTCTCCGTTGGATCCGGAATGAAGATCAAAGGCCAGCCCGAGGACTTCGCCCGCAAGGCTCACAAGGATTTCAACGACAAGGCGTACCACTCGCCGCAGGACGAACTCCAACCCACCTGGGACTTCTCGGGCTTCGTCGTGTTGGCCGAATTCATGCTCGACATCGCTCGCAATGTCGCCAACGCCGACCAACTCCCAACCTGGAACGTAGGGACCGAATTCCGCTCAGCACGCGACAAGCAACGCTAAAGAATCCATGACACCCAATAGTAGATCGACGGTCACCAGGCTTCCCCGCCAGCAGTCCTAACACTCGCCCCCAGTCCCCGTCTGGCAATTCAAATTACCTTATGAGCGTACCTGGTCTTTGAGGAGATTCTGTCCTGAACAGCGATCATTGATCTCCGGCCTCAACCGGTGATATGTCAACACGGCTTCGCTCAGGCGGGCGAGTTTCGAACCGAATTCAATCACCGTCAGTCATCGTATGAATCGTCCAGATGAGGCTACGTGTCAGTCGAACTAGGAGCCTGTCCGAGTAGGTTGATATTGGCGGACATTTTGTCGGGGCGGGGGCCGTTTGGGCGCGGAACAGTTTCAGCAGGTTGTGTGTTAGGCAGATGAGAGCCCACTCGCCTCGCATCTTCTTCATTCCTCGCATGGAAAACTGACGAATCCCTCGAACTCCTTTGATCTGACCAAACACGGGCTCGACCATCACCTTTCGCCGGG
>OMIV01000136.1 GCA_900299185.1 Planctomycetaceae bacterium | reverse complement strand
GCGACGCGAGCGACCTTCTAATTGGCAAGCGGTGTTGTGGCATGAGTTTTGTCACGTCGTCACGCTCGAACTCACTCAAAATCGCATCCCTCGTTGGCTTAGCGAAGGGATCTCTGTGTATGAGGAACTACAAGCCAACACACGCTGGGGTCAGCACATGGACCCCAAGTCCCGCGAGCACATTCTTGATGGCAAGCTGACTCCGCTGGGACAGCTCAGCAGCGCCTTCTTGCGGCCCGCCAGTGGTTGGCATTTGAACTTCGCTTATTTCGAGTCAGCGATGGCCGTTGAGTTCCTCGTCAAGAATTACGGTCAAGCCGCGCTGAAGAATGTGCTTAGTGATCTGGCGGCGGGAGTCACGATCAACGATTCGCTCATTCGTCGCTGCGATCAGATCGACAACTTGGAAGCGGCCTTCGATACCTTCGCGCGACAACAGGCGGAAGCTCTGGCCGCTGGCGTAGACTGGTCGAAACCAAACCTCAAAGGTTTGATGAATGAAGACAACGAAGCTCTCGAAGCATGGGTGAAGGAGCATCCGACGAACTTCATCGCCGTGATGGCGTATGCGGAACAACTCCTACACGAGCGAAAGGTCAGCGAGGCCGAGCCCGTCTTGAAGCAAGCCCTCAAGCTCTATCCGGGTTATCTCGCGGGAGACAACGCCTACGAGAAACTCGCCAAGCTCTATCGTGATCAGAAGAAGTTCGCTGCCGAACGAGCTGTCCTCGAATCGTTTGCTGCACTCGATCTTTCCGCGGTGCCTGCTCGATTGCGATTGATCGAGTTGCAACGAGACGCCAAAGACTGGACTGCACTTGGAGAGACAGGGCGACGACTCACTGCGATTGATCCACTGTTACCTCAGGGGCACGAAGCACTATCGCTCTCTGCCGAGCACCTCAATCGCACTGACGACGCGATCAAGTCGCTCGAACGGTTGTTGCTACTAGATCCCGACGACCTGGCTGACCTGCACTATCGACTGGCTCGAGTACTCCACGCCAAGGGCAAGACAGTGGAAGCCAAACGACACGTGCTACTGGCGCTCGAAGAGGCTCCGCGGTTTCGTGATGCTCAGCAATTGCTGTTGAAGTTGGCGGGGAAGTAGCAGTCTTTGTTGATCGTATTGACGGTGCCTTGGCGCAAGATGCCACACCTGGGAGCAAGCTGGTCGCGTCTCGATGACTAAATGCGAGCAGGGTGGTGACATGCTTGAGGATTCCCGTGAAGCATTAACATAACGGCAACGACTGAATGAGGTCTATCGGCGACTGTCAGCAACTCCTCGATGCACTTCCGCCGAAGACGCCTTGAAAGAGGTGAGTGAAGTGCTGGAGCAGGTGGAGAATGAATTCAGCGGCGTTCCTATGCCGGCAGTCACTCCGCATCCCTCGGTCGTGGACGGGCGGATGTATCGGCCGTTAGAGGACTATGTCCTGCGGCAACAGAATGGTGATATCCTCGCGATGACTCGTGGCCATCGGATTGAGATCTCAGCACATGGGGCGATTCGAGTTTTGAATAAGGTCACTCGGCAAGTGGAGTTTGAAAAATGATCGCATCGCTTGCAGAAAAGTTTCGTCAGTTGGTGAGTACTCTTGATGCGTCGTCAGACTGTGCGCGATCGGAACTAACATTGTTTCCGTCGGGGGGCGAGATGATTGATGTGCATCGAAAAGACGGACGAGTGTTCGTCTTAGCTTTCTCGCCCGATCGAGGTTTCGGTGTTGATGAACTTCATGTCGACGATGGGTTTGTGGATTCGTATCAGTTTACTTTCACTGAGTTCTCTTCTGCCGCTTTGAAGCTGCAGGAGTTGGTTTCTCCTTCAAATAGTCCAGAGGAGAGACCGTCATTGAAATTGAGCCTCGTCGTAGTCTTCACGCATGATCTCGACGCGACTCGGGACTTTTACTCAGCGCTGGGGCTTGAGTTTCAAGACGAGCAACATGGCGGCGGGCCGATTCATTATTCGGCGACGGTTGGTGGTGCGGTGTTTGAGATCTATCCCATGCAGAACAACGCGTCCGTTGGCAGTTTACGATTGGGGTTTGATGTCCAATCAGTTGATCGAACATTCCAGTCACTCAAAGTTAGACATGCGAAGGTTGTTTCCGAACCACGAGATTCTCCGTGGGGACGCCGCGCTGTGGTCGCTGATCCAAATGGCAATCGCGTCGAACTCACACAACAGTCCTGACTCGAATGTGCTTCCGTGAAGCTGAAAGGTCGCGAAATGAAAAGCCGACTTAGACTGTTGCTGGGACGACGAACGACGTTGTGTTTGTTGTTATTCACGTTGGTCGCGTTGCTGCTGGGGTGGGGCGCGACTGAGTTTTCGATTGCTCAAGGGCGTCGTCGACCGGTTCCGGGGATGCCGCCGGTCGATCGTAATGGTGTGCCAACGTGGGAGCTCGATGCGCAGTTCAAGAGCGATGTCTTCACCTTCGTGCGGATCAAATACAACTCGTATCGCGGCTGGGGCAAATGGGCGACGGACTACCCTGATGCGGACCTCAACTTTTCGTTTCGCCTGCAGCAACTGACGTCGATGAAGACCGACCCCAACGGTCTGATTATGGAGCTCACCGATCCAGCTTTGTTTGATCACCCCTTCATCTACATCATCGAGCCGGGTGATCTGCACTTCTCAGAGGATGAAGTCAAAGCGTTGCGAGAGTACTTGCTCAACGGCGGCTTTCTGATGGTCGACGATTTTTGGGGCGAGGCTGAGTGGTACAACTTCTATCACGAATTCAAACGCGTCTTTCCCGATCGTGAACCGCAAGAACTTCCCAAAGAGCATCCAATCTTCCACTGCGTTTACGACCTTAAGGACAAGCCGCAGATTCCGAGCATTGGGGTCTTTCAGTACGGTCGCAGTCAGGGCATCACGTGGGAACGCGATGACGCTCGCGAGGTCCATTACAAGGGCGTCTTTGATGACAACGGTCGCATGATGGCCATCATCTGCCACAACACAGATCTTGGTGATGGCTGGGAACGCGAAGGCGAAGACAAGGACTACTTCCGCGAGATGTCCGAGCCCAAAGCCTACCCACTCGGGATCAACATCATCTTCTATGCCATGACTCATTAGCCGTTTGTGCTTCGTTATTCGTCGCGCGGGGACGAAGCTACAAGTCTCGGCGTTGATCGCGTGACTAAGTGCTAATGTCTAACTGTTGGACCGATTCAAAACTCGCCGAGCTTTCTTTACCCATTTGGACTTCTCCATGACCGACGATCCCGAATTGCAGCTCATTCAAAAACTTCGCAATGCTCGGCGCGAGATCGATAGCGAACTTCGCAAGGTCATTATTGGGCAGTCCGACGCGATTGAGTTGCTGTTGTTGGCGCTGTTCTAGGGTGGGCATTGCTTGATTACGGGAGCACCGGGTCTGGCAAAGACTCTGTTGGTGAAGTCGGTGGCAGACTTATTCCATCTGAAGTTTCAACGCATCCAATTCACTCCCGACCTGTC
>OMIV01000135.1 GCA_900299185.1 Planctomycetaceae bacterium | reverse complement strand
GTCGGGCCACCGGGTATCGGCTTCGAAAAAATGTCACGCCAGGCTTCGAGTTGCTCGGTGGTGACTTCTAGATCCGAGGCCGCCTTTCGCTTGTTCTTGGCTGGTTTCGCAGCGTCATCAGGCATCGGTTTCAACGGGTTGAGCAACGGTCGCTGCTTCTGGCTGATGGGCCAGTTCCAACCCAGATGCCACTTGCCGACACACGCGGTGCAATAGCCCTGCTGCTTCGCGAGCGACGCAATCGTCATTCGATCGGGAGCGATCAGAGGGTCTCCAAACACGCCGACGATGCCCGACTGCAACCGAGTGCGCCAGTGAAACCGTCCCGTGAGCAAGGCGTAGCGCGATGGCGAACAGACTCCCGACGAGGAGTGCCCGTCGGTGAATCGCATGCCCTGCCCCGCGAGCTTGTTGATGTGCGGTGTCGGAATCTTTCCACGGTCAGGATTGTTACATTGCACGTCTCCATAACCGAGATCATCAGCCAAAATGACGACAATGTTCGGCTTCGATTTCGCGGCCTCAGCGGCCGACAACGCTGTCAACGAGCTGCTGCTCAACATGACAAGGAGCGCGAGTATGTGCTTCATGAAAGTTCCTTGGTTCGACGACAGATAGTCGCCTTTCGCTCTGCGAAAGATCGTTTTTACGGCGTCCTCCCGCGCAGGACGTCGACCAATAGTTCCAGCGTTAGAGAGCTCCTTCGCGGCGCGAAAGGCGACTGTCAAAAACGTGACTCACTCATACGGACTCTTCGGGCAAGTTCACTTCGCGAAGTCGCCCCGCCAACGCAGTGCGACGAAGCCTTATTTCTCCAACAGCGCCGGCAGCGGCAAGTAATCGCCGTCGAGAATCATCTTCTCGGTCAACGCTTCTCGAAGTTCGCGTTCGACGGCGGCGACTTCCGAGCGGCCGCTGAGGTTCTTCAATTCAGACGGGTCCGCGTTGAGGTCATATAGCTCGTAGACCGGACGCGGAGACGTGAAGTAGGTCGCCTTCAAACCGGCGGTCAGCTTGTCGGCAGCATTCGCGGCTTGCATCTCTTTCCAACCGGCACCGGCAGCGGAATCGACGGGCGAGTAAGGAATCCACGGCGTGCAGTTGTAGATGAACTTGTAATTGTCGCTGCGAACGGCGCGACTGAGGTCGTAGCCCGAGTTCTTGATGTCGACCGTCACCGGCGCCGAACCATGCGGGCCTCGTTCCACAAAGAGGTATTTGCGAGGCTGATGTGACTCGCCCTTCAAGAGTGGAAGAAAACTAACACCAGACATGCGCGGCGCGGTTGATCGAACGCCATCCTTCTCTGTCTGACCGACATCGACCCCTGCCGCCGCGAGCAAGGTCGGAGCGAGATCTTCTCCGCTGATGAGTGCCTTCGAATCGCCGCCCGCTTTGACCACTCCCGGCCACCACACGACGAACGGCACGTTCGAGCCGGGGTCGTACAACGAGCCTTTGCCATGCGGTAGAGCCATCCCATTATCACCGCAGAACACGATCAGCGTGTTGTCCATGAGTCCGCGTTGCTTGAGCACATCCAGCACTCGGGACACCGTGCGATCAACGCGATTGACCTCGGCAAAGTAGTCAGCCAGTTGCTCACGCAGACCCGGCAAGTCGGGCAAGTGCGGCGGCAAGACGAGCTTGGCGGGATCAGGACGAAACTCCTTCGGCGCGTCCCACGGGTGATGCGGATCGCTGAAGTTGGCCCACAGAAAGAACGGCTTGTCGGCGGGCTTCTTGTCGAGGAACTCGCCAACGATGCCAGGCACAGCGCTGTCGCCGCAGGTATTCAAGAAGTCGACGCGGTCTTTGAAGGTCTTGAGTTGATACTTCTCAAAGACCCGTGCAACAGCCGCTCCAGTCTTGGCGGAACCATCGAGATGAAAGCTGCGACCACAGACTCCGGTGTAGTAGCTCGCATGCGAGCGCAGCAGTTCGGGAAACGTCACTTCCTCGCGCGGCAACGGAGCTGAGAAGCGAGTCATCTTCGCGGCGACCGGCGAGCGACCAGTCATCAAGCAAGCTCGTGACGGCACGCATTGCGGAGCACCGGTGAAGAACCGATGAAACTTCATGCCTTCCGCCGCCAGCCGATCCAACGTCGGAGTCTTTACGTTATGATCGCCATACGTGCTGAGGTACGGATAGCTGTGATCGTCGCTGAGCAAAAACAAAATGTTGGGCTTCGCCGACTTCTCAGCTGCATCAGCAACGACTCCGATCGACACAGCCAACACCATCAAACAGCCGAGCAAGACAGACTTCATCAAGTTGATCTCCGTGAGTTCTCAAAGTTGCAGGGCCAAGCAGTCTCAGTCTTCGTATGAAGGACAGCGTTGCGAGACCACTCACGACTTTGAAGTCAGCGAAGTTGTCGATTCCGCAAAACTCCGTGCTTCGTCGATGCAGATCGATTCCGAATTCGCCGACCGACTTACCTTGATGAGCCCCCAGGACGAGTGCTCGCGCTGTCATCCATAGAGTCAACTCTCGATGTGATAAGTAAGACGTCAGATCAACGTCGTTCAAATCATTGGCCATGTACTAACTCCGTAACTCAGAAGACAGATGCGCCAGCGATCGAATCTTCTCTGTTTGTCGCTGTCATGTCTCACGGAACGCGGCGATTGCAATTGCAGCGAGCGCAGCCTTGAAGCCGTCGGAGGAGAACGCGTTTGAAACTGCAGTGTTGGAAGAACGACTGAATGACGACGTAAGGCTCTACTGGAAGCCGTCTCTCTTTAGTCCATAAGGTTGCATTGGACCAAAGCCGCTTGCAGCATCGTTCCTACCAATAGACTGCGGCAGAATGACTCTTATCGAACGATCTCTGATTTAAGCTTTGTCACCCGGAAGTCTGTCAACAACCCGTCACTCCTTTCGACAACAGGCTGCCAAACTGCATTCGACAGCAGATTGTCACAGCCCAAAACTCAACCAACTGCGATGGAGTAACCACGCTGACACCCTAAAAGACACCGCTATCGGGCGCGATGGGCAACCACTGGGAACTCTTAGGAATCGTTCTATGCGACTTACTCGACGTCACTTCTTGCAGGCTCAGGGCGCGATGCTGTCGCTGCCGTTCTTGCCGTCGATCGCCTCGGCCGAGCAAGCCAAGGCCGCTGCGAAGCCGAGTCAGAAGCTGGCCATCGTCTACATCCCCAACGGGATCGTGAGGCGGTGCTTCTTCCCCGGTGAAGAGAACGCCGAGCTGCCCGGTTTCATCGGCGGGTTCAATGCCGACAAAGAAAAGAACGAACGTCGCTACAAGCACGTGCCCGGCATCTATCCGCTGGAGCTGACTCAAACGCTGCAGCCGCTCGCCGAACACAAGGATGATGTAACACTCATTACGGGGCTCGATCGGTCTTACAAGGATGGTCAAGACGTGCATGCTCAAGGTTCGTCGTGCTACTTGACGAGCCTCTCACCGGAAGAGGCCGGGAAGAAGGGCATTCGCCATCCGAACGGTCGGACGCTCGATCAAGTCATCGGCGATTCGGTCGGTCGCTCGACGGTCTTCAACACTCTGGAGATCAGTTGCAACGGCTTCACCGCTCCCAAAGAGCCGATCGAGTTCGACAACATTTCTTGGTACGGCCCCGACAAGATGGCGCCGTCGATTAAAGATCCTCAGAAGCTTTACGACCGACTGTTTCTCCGCGACAGCTTTCGCACGCATGTGGCAGACGTGACCGATCTGGTGCTGGCCGATGCGAACTCGCTGTCGAAGAAGCTCGGTCGCGACGACAAAGAAACGATGGCTCAGTTCATGGAGATGATTCGCGACATCGAGCTGCGGATCGCGAAGCTCAACAAGCTGCTAGGCTCGGTCGACGTGAAGATCCCGAAGAACGAAGTCTTGCCGCGCGGCGACTACATCAAGCTGCAGATGGACTTGATGCTGCTCGCGTTTCAAATGGGAATTACGAACGTCTGCACGTTCATGATTGGCCCCGAGCGTTGGGACGCGACGCTGATGTACGAGGGGGTCTTCGACAAACCAGTGCAGCATCACAGCATGACGCACAACCAAAAGGGCGACGGCTACAAAGACCTGCAAAAGATCGATGACTTCCACATGCGGCAGTACGCGTACCTCTTGTCACGGATGAAGGCTCTCAAAGAGTCCGACGGTTCGAGCCTGCTGGATAACTCGATCGTTTCTTATGGAGCGGGGCTGGGCGACGGCGCGACGCATCAGTACTTCGACTTGCCGATGATCGTCGCGGGCAAGGCTCAAGGTCAGCTCAAGCAAGGCCGCTTCGTGAAGTGCCCGAGCGGCACTTTGAACTCCAACTTGTGGCTGACTTACGCAAAGCTGATGGGGCTGGAGATCAAGCAGTTCGCGGATAGCACTCGCGAGCTTTCCGAGTTGTGGACGTGAAATTGATCGTCGGATGTGTGAGGAAAACCAAGGCCACCCGTATTTCTGACGCTACTTGAACAAGCAACGAAGCAACGACGGTTAATCGCCGTGGGCACATTCCGAATGGAATACACGTTACATATTTGGCAGCCTCAAACTTAGGTACGGGTACTACGACGAGGCAGTCCCGTCTGTAGAGAGCTGTTGATCTCGAATGAATGCAAACGCGGCCTGCCTTACAGCTAACAATCGGAATACTGGACTCTACTTCGCGGGCACGAACAACGTGGGACGATGCCAAAATGAAGTCCACGCTCGGAAAACAGTTGGCAATGAGCAGTCGGTGCGAATCGCTCGCGGTCCAATCACCTAGTTGACCTGCTCGAGGCTGTTGGCGAGTGAAATAGAACTTCCACATCAACGATGTCTTCTTGAATTGGTCGGAAAGACAAAACTGCCGCCTCATTCAATTGATTGTTTCAAGCAAGATTGGTCACGGGACTTTGCAGTCCCAGCCAGTCTCGAACTTTGGGAATTCGTTTCAGCACGGCGAACTCGCAGAGCAAGACCAACAACAACGACGCTCCAAACAGCGGCAAGTAGATGCCGAAGAGCACGATCAGCGAGATCAACCCCCACGAGACGCGGGGATTGAGCAGCACCTTGGGAGCACCGAGCACTCCGACATCGCGCCGCCGCCACCACATGACGACGCCGCTGATGCTGACCAGCACAAGACCGATCGCCGTCAGCAAGCCCAGCAATTGATTGAACCACCCGAAGAGCTGGCCTTCGTGTGCCGCGATCCCATAGCCCACCACTTGGTCGACAACGTGCCGGTCTTTGAAGTCCTCGCGACTGGTGATTTCACCCGTCTTGCCGCTCAGGACGAGGTTCACTCGAAGAGGTCGATTGGGTGTGTTCGACTTCGCGGTCCACTTATCCGAGTCAGCCTTCGATGGTGGAGAAATACTGACAGGGTATTCGAGTCCCAGCGGCTTGACGGTCGCATAGACGCTATCAAAGCCCGTCATGTCTTTCGGCATGACTCCGCGGCCTCTGCCAGAGCGGCCGGAGCCCCCGCGTCGCTGCCCGCCGCCATGATCGGAGTGATCCCCGCTCGACGAACTGCCGCGACTTCCAGCCTTCGCCGCTCCGTCCTCGGCACTGCCTTCAAGTGCGGCCTTGCGCGGTTCGGAACCGACGGTCCAATCTTGCTGCGCGACGGCAGTGCCGGTGAGATGCCGGATCTCTTTGAAGTAGCTGCCCCAGAACTTGGCCCACGGCAATCCGGTCGCCAGCAAGAACAGAGCGAATGCTGTAATCCAGATTCCAGTCACACTGTGTAAGTCTCGCCACAGGATGCCTGAGCCCATCCGCAAGCGCGGATAGAGCACTCCGCCCCAGCCTTTCGTCTGACGCGGCCACCACAAATAGATGCCGTTCACCAACATGATGGCAGCCCAAGACGACGCGAGTTCCACGATGTTCGATCCGCGGTTTCCCATCAGCAATTCGCCGTGTAATCGAAACATCCACCGCATCAACCGGTCCGCATCCGGAAGCGAATGCAGCACCTTCAGCGATTGAGGATGCACGTAAACTCGCAGTTGCTCGCCATCCTTCAATCGAATCAGGACTCGACCAGCACCGCTCTCAACTGGCGGCAACTCGTAAGACGACGGAGTCGATTCAGGAAAGGCATCTAACGCGGCCTTCACCTGCGCCGAAACCGGCTGCACCGCGCCTTCGATCGCGAGATTGTCGTAGTCCTGATCCATCCAAGCTTCGACTTGCGGCTTGAAGAGATAGATCGCACCGGTGATCGACAGCACGATCACAAACGGAATGCAAAACAACCCGGCATAGAAGTGCCAGCGCCAGACGGCGCGGTAATCAGGCCAAGTCTCTGTAGTAGCTGCCGACATGTTGGGAAAAACTCTCCTCGCACGAAGCGGATAAAAGTGCGGACCACACCAACGCTCAAACCGACCAAAGTTGCGTGCACGCTCCTGCTTGAAGTGAGCTGAACGCAGAGCGTGCCGCCGAACCACCGCCAAGCTTCGATCGTAGGTTCAAACGTCCGGCCCGGACTTTCGATCGCCCCTCAGCCACTGATGGCGATATTGAAAGCCAAAGACTCAAGCACTGCGCTGCTTGCTCAGACATTCGAGACATGACAGAACGATTACATATCGTTCGTGACATCTCCGCCGTCGCGAGTATGAATTGCGCGGTGGATGTAAGTGTCAGTGCTGTCGCTCAGGAAACGCACCGCTCCATCACCAAACGCGACATGTGCGCCGCCGGTGTGCCAACTGCGAGGGCCGAAGAAGCCTGTGAAGTGCGTGACAACGTCGGGAATCTTGCTGTTCGGCGGGTTGTAGCCGTTCGTCATTGTGCTCAAGGCACCTGAATG
>OMIV01000134.1 GCA_900299185.1 Planctomycetaceae bacterium | reverse complement strand
TCTTGTGCGAAAAGATGTGCCGTGCTTGTGCGGCAGAGTGCATGAAGCAAAAGCGTGCCTGCTGTGACGAGTGCGCCAAGAAGTGCCTCGCCTGTGCGGATGCCTGCAAGGCATTTCATGCGTCGTGAGTTGGTACTTGGTATTGCTCAGTGATCGCGTCGAGGCTGCGGTTGGCCGGAGCCTCGACCATCACCGTCTCCTGATTCTCTTTGTGATCACCCAACTTTTGCGGAAGGATCAATCATGATTACGAAACTCGTCCTCTCGTCGGTCTTGGCTGTTGCTGCTGTGGCTGGTGGCATCGCTCGGACTTCGTCAACTGATAACTCGGTGGCATCGCCGACTTGCTGCGCGAAGAACGCCTATTGCTGCACGACTCGGCAACCATGCTGCCCGAAGAAGGCTGAAGTCGCGGATGCTCCAAAGGCAGCTCCAACATGCTGCGCGAAGAATGCTTATTGCTGCACAATTCGCGAAGCTTGCTGCCCGAAGAAATCGGAAAGCCTTTAGTGTGAGCACATGGTTTGTTGTTTTTGTTACATCAGCCGTTTCAGCGAGGGAGGCCATTGAGTGCCACTCAGTGTTGCCTTCCCGCTGATGCGGGGAGTGATACGGCAATTCGCTATGAAAGCCGTTTTCTCAAACTGGTGCAGACACACTTCTCGAAAGCCGATATCTGTCTCTGAGTTGTTTCCAATTTCAAACTCCTTTCATTGAAGCCGAAGTTTCCGACCATGTTTCGAATCCTCTTAGCTGCGTACACCTTGCTGTTGGCATTGGCTGGCCCCGCCCCATGCTGCTGCTCGATGTCTCGGCTGATGACGGTGGCGACGACATGTTTGGGATCTACTACCCCTGATCGTGCAACGTGGAGTGATTGTTGTGCTCCCGCGCTGGTCGACTCTGAGGACGCAGGCGACGACTCGCAGGATGGCGCTCCCCAGCCGCAGCACCGTTGCGAGTGCATGAAGTCGATGGTGTGTCCCGCTCCGCAGCGGACAGCCATTGTGATGGGAGAATGCACGACTGCGTGGTTGGAATTTTTCTTACTGGCCCCGTCCTCCGAGTCGTTCGATGCGCCCTGCGCCAACGAAGTTCGGTTGGCGTGCTTTGACGATTCGCCCCCGCTACTGACCGGGCGAGATCGGCGCATTGTGCTGTGCTCTTGGCGTTGCTGATCGCCAATTGAGCTTGCTGATTGCAGTCCCGAATACGTGTGACGCACGAGCGTCGGCATTCGGTGGACTGCGCTTTCCAGCGAGATGAGGAACGCACTCGGTGTCTTCGTCATTGCTGTGATCGACGCACTCGCTGGCGCGTCGTTTTCGTATTGGGCACTTCTCCGTCGGGTTCATCCCGGCGGAAAGACGCATCTCAAGCCACATAAAGCATGCACTCGCTCGCGCATCGGGCTTGTATTCCGTTTCAACGTTCGTCTTGCCCAATTCCGGCATGACGACTTCAACAAAGGAATGATCATGTCTCTGAAACAGGGCTTCTTAATTTGGCTCGTGCTGATGAGCGCGAGTGTGCTGGTTGTCGGCTGCACGGGTGGGACAGACAAGAAGACTCCGCCCGCGATGACTTCCACAAGCGACAATAAATCGGCGGTAGGAACTCCTACACAGAATGCGGTGCCGAATGCCGGAGACTCGACAGAGCACGCCCATAAACCGGGGGCTCATGGCGGCATCATGGTTTCGTTGGGGCGCGACTCGTATCACGCGGAAGCCGTCTTTGAGAAAGGCGGCGTGCTGCGTCTCTATATGTTGGGCAATGACGAGTCGCGCGTGATCGACGTTGAGAAGCAAACGCTCAAGGGCTTCGTGCGAGTCGAGGGAGATCCTGAAACGGAGCCATTCACGCTCGACGCTCAGCCGCAAGAAGGCGATGCAGACGGACGGACATCGCAGTTTGCGGCAACTCTGCCCGAGGGACTCGCTGGCAAGAGTCTGGAAGTCACGATTCCCAACATCGTCATTGCGGGCGAGCGTTTTCGATTGGGCTTTAAGTCGGTCTCTGAACAGCACGCTGGCGACAGCATGCCCGCAAAGGCCACAAGCGACGAAGAGCAACAGCTCTATCTCACAGCAGGCGGGATCTATACGGAGCAAGACATCGCCGCGAACGGACGCACGACAGCGGCGACGAAGTTCAAAGGCATGATCTCAAACCACAACGCGAAGCCCGTGCTCGGCGAGAGGATCTGCCCCATCTCGATGACGAAAGCCAATCCGCAATTCACATGGATCGTCGCGGGCAAGTCCTACGAGTTCTGTTGCCCGCCCTGCGTCGACGAGTTCATGCGGACGGCCAAAACGAAGCCCGCAGAGATCAAGCCGCCAATGGATTACGTGCAGCGCTGAGTCACTACGAGCACGAAGCGCGAGCGAGTGCGTTCCGCGCGAGCCACGATTCAATTCACCCATCAACTCTCCCGAAGGAATATCTATGAAGACTCTTGATATCACGGTGCTTTGCATCGGTTTGCTAAGCCTGTCGCTATTCACTGTCGGATGTGGCACATCTCAAGAACCTGCTAAGCCACAGGCGGAGCATCGTCACGATGAGCACGTCGATGAGGCCGAGATCAAAAGCAATCTCGCCAAACTCAATGAAGAGGACCGCGCTCTTGCGGAGGCGCAGGGATTTTGCGTCAGTTCAGACGAGCCGCTCGGAGCGATGGGAGTTCCGTTGAAGCTGACTCTCAAAGACGGAACCGCCTTTGTGTGCTGCAAGGGCTGCGAAAAGAAGGCTCTCAGAGATCCCGAAAAGACGCTGGCGAAGGTCGAAACCTTAAAGGGCAAAGTGAAGGCCCAACAAACGGATTGAAGACAATCGATCTCGGGTACCGCCTGTCGTTTGGTGGTTGGCAAGGATGTTCAATAACTAACGACGGGCGGTTTTCCGGCCCCCATAAGGATCGCTCGCCAATGGCTCTCAACAGAAATTCCATCACCGAGGATGACGCAGTTCGTCATTTGAATTACAAGCCGCCGCGTGTTCGAACAGTTGTGAGTTCGGGAGAGATTGTTGTGAAGAACTACCAGCGATATGTGACAGCGTTGCTGCTCGTCTTAATGACGTGCCGCATGCTGTCATCGCCGCCGGTCAGACACACTCATGACATCCGCGAACAT
>OMIV01000133.1 GCA_900299185.1 Planctomycetaceae bacterium | reverse complement strand
GCCTTCGTCGGCAGCGTCAGATGTGTATAAGAGACAGTGACGGAAGAACAGCGACAGTTCGTCGACGCCGCCGTCAATTTGAAGTCGAGCTTCAAGTTTGAAGAGGACATTGGCGCCCCGTGGCGTTCACGGTTCTCGATTTCAACCACCGTCGAACTTTCCAAGTCCGACGCGTTATCGGAATCCGACGCGACCTTGGCCGATGCTGCCAAGATCTTCCCAACACTGGCCGCCGTGACTCGCGATCGAGTGCGACTCCATCCAGAACTCCGACTGCAACCGGTCAACGCTCTGCACGCCTACGAAACTCTGTACGAGGACGCGAAGTTGGTCTTCATCGATGGTCCCATCGAGCAGAAGTCATCCGCCGCCTTGATCCTATGGGCCAGCAGTAAGAAAGGCCGCCCATTGGTCGCCGAGTTCTCGTTTCGCATCAAACGCTCGGACAACGGCTTCCAACCCGTGCATTGCCGCCAAGCCAAAGAGTTCTTCGAAGCCCTGCAAATCATGGACTGGCACCTGCCATCCGGCCTGACCAAAACCCAATACGCCTACCGCAACCGCCACGCTCAAGAGAGCTAGTGTGTTGATTGCTACATCAACGCAAGCCTGTCTAGAGCGAATGTCGCCGATCGACGCCGGCATCCGGCAGTGACGCAGCCCTCGTCGTGTTGGCTATTTCTTCGTCGGTTGAACGTGACGCAGCTCGGGTTGGCTGGTCGAGGCTTCGATGGACTTGATGGCGGACTCGACGGCGTTGACGCGGCGGTTGTTGAGTTCGCCTTTCGGGAACTCGCCGCGATCGCATTGAGCGTTTAACTCGACGACCAGTGCCTTCAGTTCCGGGATCGCGGGCTTGGCGGCAGAACCGTATTTGACGATCTCTTTCATGATCTCGCCGGTGCGATTCTCGCTGCCGTGTCCGCCTTGAGTCTTCGCGAACAGAACTCCGAGTTCGATGCCCTCTTCGAAGTTGTACTTCGTCAGTGCTTTGAAGCCGCCCATACGAATCTCGTTGCCGAACATCGTGTCGGCGGGACTGGGTGTCTTGACTGCCGCGTAGATATCTGGAGCCAACGCCTGCACGTCTTCAACGCTGAGCTTGTTTTCGAAGAACCCCCGCAACTTCGCGCGGGCCATGCCGTCGGCGTTCGACGCAATCGCTCGAATCGCGGGGTAAAGCAACTCGCCGTCGACGCCCTTCAACGAGTCCGTCAGCGGGCTGGAAAACAACGCCGCTGCAAGTTGCCCATGAGTCAGTTGCACCGGGTCAGCCCAGTTGATTGGCTGCCAAGATTCTTTTGTCTTGACCACGGCCTTGAGGATGTCGGTCAGCACCGGCTTCGCACTGGCTCCGTACTTGCGAATGCCCTGAGCCGCTTTGAAACGCAGCCAGCGATCATCATCGGAAAGCATCTGAATCAAGATCGGCAGAGCTTCGGGCGAGTGCAGATTGGCGAGCGTCTCGCATGCACCTTGTCGGCGATGCTTGTCCGATCCCTCAGCAAGTTTGAGTAACTCAGGAACCAACGTCTTCGCATCGGGACGAGCAGCGATCTCTTCCGCCGCCCAACCGCGCACGACTGGCGACCAATCACCGAGTGCGCTGACCAATTCAGGCAACGTCTTCGTCTTACGATCGGTGTCGAAACGCCCCGACGTGACGGCTTGCTCGACTTCGCGTTTCGACAGCTTCAATTCCGAAGCGAACTCTTTGCCGGTGAGTAGCAGCTTCTTCAAAGGCAGCGAGTACGTCAGCACGTAGACCGCGTTCGGGCTCAAGCCGTAGTAACTGCTCTGACCGTAGTAAGTATTGTCGTCTGTCTTGCCCGGTCCGTACTGCTCGCCACCGTCATAGGTGAAGGAGCCATCGCTCCGTCGCACGAGATCCAAGTGCCACGATGCCTCTTTGAAAAACGCCGCCGCCGCATCTGGTCCACCGACGTTCGCTCCAAGTGCGCCCCACAGGTAACTGAAGCCTTGCCCGGTATGTCCACACTCACGACTGCGATAACTCGCAACGGTCATCTTCGCGAAGAACTGAGCTTCGCTGACCTTGTTGTCTTGCAGACCAAACAACACCGCGCTCATCGCGCTCTTGCCGTTGTTGTCATGGAACGGCCACGGCTCGTGCTCGCCGTATGGGATCGTTCCTTTGTCGACGAAGTACCCAAAGAACTTCGAAGCCCGATCGACGGCCGGATTGACTTCTTCATCAAGCACGCCGCACTTCTTGCCAAACAAGATCGCCAAGTTGGCGGGCAGACCGGCTTGGTTCACGGGGCCATACGGCGGAATTGAACCATGCAACTTTCCATCCGGAGTGAGGCTCGCATAACCGTGCCCAAAGGTGCCGAACATGCTTTGGCCGCGAGCCAACGAAACTGTGATGGCATTGATCGCAGGCAGCACCGAAGAGTCGCCCGTCGCGAGGTAGTACTCACTCAAGAAAAGTCCGCGATAGCCGTTCTCCCAACTGCCCATGCCGATGCGGTCGGACTTGCGAGCATTGGTCGAAATCTCTTGAGCGAGCTTCTGCAACAACGGCCGATACTGATCGTTCCCAGTCGCCAACAAAGCCAGCCCGTTAATCGAGCCATGCCAATTGGCTGGCAATGGTTCCTTGGCCAAAGCGACGCAGGCTTCGTCGAAAATCTTCTTCGACTTCGCACAGTCGCAAGGCGCACTCGCGGCATAGGTTCCCATCACTCGCAACTTAAGCTGTACTTCTTCCGTCTTGCCGGCGCGCCAACGAGTGACCTTGAGCACGCCGCCACTGGACTCTTTCTCGGCAGCTTGAATCGCCTGCGCGAAGACCTTGCGAGCATCGTCTTCGAACAACTTTCCGCCCACCCCGAGAATGACATCGTCGACTTGCAAGACTCCATCAGCGGGCGACTTGGCTCCGACATGCGTCACCAGAATCTGCCGACTGCTCGCCGTCGTGCGGCCTTGCAGACCATCAAAGTGAGTGACCGGCTTGGAATAAATCCAACCGCGCAAACCCGTCGCGCCGAGATTGTAAGTCAGCTCGCGATTGACCGATCGATCTTGTGTAAGATCGGGCACATTCGGAGGAGCAGCGAGCAACCGCCCCGAACCGAAACTCGCCGCCATCAAACCCGCAATCGCCAGCCATGATCGGATTACAGTCACTATGCCTCACCTTTGAGTTAAGCGTTTCGAGTGTCGTCGATTTCCACAGATGCAGCCCGCAGCTTGGGGAGTCAGCGATCAGCCAACAACAGCCCAAGACCTAATCGGCAGCTCGATCAAAACGAGAGACGGCAACGGATGGGGAGATGGTCCGAGTAGCCATCGGGGTGAAAGAGATTGCCGGTGTAGCTGCGAGAGGGGCGCGTCGCGTACTTGGGATTACGCGGGACGAACAGCATGAAGTTCTCTTTGATTGTTTGAGTCGAATCGGGAATCCAATCGACTCCCTTACCGTCAAGCATGCCCGGCGAAAGGATGACTTGGTCGAGAACTTCCCAACGATCTTGATAGAGATAAGTGCCTTCTCGATGACCTTCATGCATGGTCCACGACGAGTTGTAAAACGTGCCATCGTTCAACTTCTTGGGATCACCCCAAGTCTTCAGTCGCTTGCTGACGGAGGGTGCATCGGGCAACGCGTTGAAGTCGCCAATGAGCACGATGTCCGCGTGCGGATCATCTTTCAGCAGTTGGTCCAAGCGTTTGCGAACTGTGGTAGCAACGGCTTCGCGGACGGGCTCGGGACTGCGTTGGCTGGGCCAGTGATTCACAAACACCGTGAAGCGGTGGCCGCTCACTTCCAGCTTGGCTTCCACCACATCGCGCGTGTGGATGTTGTCCATCGCATGAAACTTTGGCTGTGAAACCAGCTTCACCGTCTTGGCATCGTGCAGCAGAGCGCAGTCGATCCCTCGATCGCTGGGCGAGTCTTGATGTACGACTCGGTAATCACGGCCAAGCGGTTTGAGCTTCTCGACAAGCAACTCCACAACCTTGCGATTCTCAATTTCGCAGAGCCCCAAGACGTCCGGGCCTTTGCCACCATTCATCAGTCGGATGACTTTGGAAAGATTGTTGAGCTTGATCTGCAGTCGCTCCTCGCTCCATTGCTTAGGTCCGCCGGGAGTGAACTCTTCATCGCCCTCGACCTTGGGATCGTCGACTGTGTCGAACAAGTTCTCGACGTTCCAAAACCCAACGAAGATCTCACCGGCCAAACCCACCGACGACATCGTGATCGACAACCCCAAAGCACAGACCGCAGATAGACAACGCAGTCCCCAAGTCATCGTTCAATCCTTGAATGTTTTTCGGACGCGAGACACGCACAACGCTCGACCGCAGGTCGCGGCCGAGCGTTGTGGAATTCTTCTAACACCATGCGACAGACATTTCGGCAAATGGAGGAACGTCGGTCGCAAGGAATTACTGCTCGCCGGAATCTCGGTTCGACCACCATGGCAAAGAAATGCCGCCGTCCAAGAGGAACGTGGAACCGGTCATGTAATCCGACTCGGCACTCAGCATGTAAGCAATCGCGCGGCCAATTTCCTCGGCGGTGCCCATGCGCTTCCACGGAATCTTGCCCGCACCTTGAGCGAGCTGTTCGTCGTCGAAGAACTTTCGTTCGCCCGGAGTATCGATCCAACCCGGATGCATGATGTTGACCCGAATGCGATATTCGGCGAGTTCGATCGCAGCGGTGCGAGCCATGTGGTCGATCGCTGCTTTGGCCATGTTGTAGGCCATCGCTGTGGGAATCGGGATGACGGCGTGCGGCGAGCTGACAATCACAATCGAGCCGCCCTTGCCTTGTGCAACCATCTGCTGCGAAGCGGCTCGCAGACCGTAAAACGCGCCCCACATCGAGACATCGATGGTACGACGAAAGCCCTTCATGTCGGCCTTAATCATCCGCTCGCGATCGCTGTAAACCGCGTTCGAAACGAAGTGGTCGACGCTACCCAATTCCTTGGCCGTGCGTTCGATCATGCCTTCCACAAAGCTCTGATCGGAAACGTCACCCTGTAATAACAACGCCTTGCGACCAAGGGCTCGAATCTCGGCTGCCGCTGCTTCGGCACCAGCTACGTCCGAATTGAAATTGATGCCAACGTTCGCACCTCGCCGTGCCAATTCAATGGCTGCCGCACGGCCAATTCCCTTCGATGCACCCGTGACGATTGCATTCCGTCCTTCAAAACTCATTGCTTTCTCCGCGTGATAAACGATGCCCAAAAGAGGGGCCGGAGTCTGATCAGCGTCCCCAGCATCGACAAGCAATGCGGTGTAAGCGTTTGACATTCAATCAGCCAAATCTTGAGATGCGTGCCAGTTGGCACTGCGATTCATCTTTCATGTGGTGATGGTTTAAGTCTTCGGTTCACTCTTCGGACAAATCTAAACATTGCATTGGCAGACATCGCGAGCATCCAAACTTGTTGCGTTCGATTCGCCCAAAGGTGCAAAGACATCATGACGAGCAAAGTAGAATTCCTCGCAGAAGATGGCATGCAAGTCGCTGTCTTGGGGCAGGAGTACGACAACCTCGACGCTCCCGCGATCGAAACAGCCGCCAAACAACTGTTGGAGCTGGCTCAGTCGGCAGATCCACCGTTGGTCGTGGTGGATATGCAGAACACCAAGTTCTTTGGTTCGGCCTTCTTAGGTGTGTTGTTTCGGATGTGGCGTCGCTTGACGACTCGCGGAGGTCGTATGGTGACCTGCAACGCATCCGGTATCTGTGCCCAAGTCCTCGACGTGACTCAAGTCGAAAAGCTCTGGCCGCTCTGTGCTTCGCGCGATGCAGCAATTCGGTCGGTTAAGGGGCAGACATGACGTCCAGGTCTTCCGCAGCCACCGAGTTGTCGTGTGCTGCGGAATCAGGAGCGATGGCCGCTCAACTTTCAGCCTCTCACGCGACCGCAGATTGGGTCTTGGTTTCCACCGATACTTCATTGCCCGCTGGCAAAGGTGTCACGGCATGGGTCGACGATGTCGAACTCGCCATCTTCCGAGTGGGCGACGACTGGCTGGCCATCGATGGTCGCTGTCCCCACAAAGGTGCGTCGCTGGCGGAAGGTTGCGTTGAGGGAGGGTCGGTCTCGTGCCCGTGGCATGGTTGGGGCTTTGATCTGCGGACCGGGGCTTGTGATCGAACTCCCGCCGCGTTGCGAACTTTTGCCGTACGAGCCGATGAAGCTGGCTTATGGCTCGACCGCAGTCCGCTGTCTCAACCGCGTGCTCCCATCGTCGCTGCAAATGACGGCATTCAGCGAGTGCTGGTCCGATACGGCACGTTGGGTTGGGTGGGAGTGTTCGGCACGGTCAATTCTTTGAATTGCCAACATCGAGACTGGGTCGTGGTCCAATCGGATCGAGGCACCGAGCTGGGTGAAGTACTGGCCGATCCGAGTAAGCCAATCTCGTCGACTTCAAAGCCCACGGGCGAACTGTTGAGAGTCGCCGCGCCTGACGAGCAAGTCGTCCATCGCAATCGGCAAAACCTGGTCGAACAAGCCTTGGCTGTAGCGAAGCGACTTTGTGAGTCTAAGTCCTTGCCTGTCGAATTCGTCGATGGGGAAGTCTTGTTCGATGGTGAGACCTTGGTGCTCTATTACCTCGGTGAGTTCCAGGCAGACTTTGCCGAGCTGCGGACTCGTTTGGCGATCGGATTAAGTATGTCGCGAGTCGACGTGCATCCGTTGATCGAGCCCGTCGGAGGCGGTTGTGGCAGTGGAGGTTGCGGAAGCTGCGCGTCGCATTGAGTGCAACGCCGTCAGCGATTTCAGCGAGCACTCACGAGTTGCCTGCGAATCCATCGGCTGAATGAATCTTGAGCCGCGCGCCTCATCCGAGACGATGATTGAAGACTCCATGAGTCGGGTCAGAGATTTCCTACCTCTGCGCTCTCGGCTCCTCAGCGATGAAACATCAAAGCATCAACGCTGAGAAACAAAGAGCGTGGAGAAACGGTCGTCACCACTCTCGATCAACACGCTCCGTCATCGTCACACCAATGAGAGCCATCCATGAAAGCCGTGTCCTCATCCGCTCGGGTTGCTACCAATCGGTTTCAATTCACTCGCTTGGTGGACGGAGCCCCGCAACGCCTTGATTCGCTCGCGAAAGCGATGGGCGATGATCGCAAACTGACCGGTGAGTGTTGGTTATTTGTGTCACCACACGACGACGACCTCGCCATTGGCGCCGGGTTGCTGATGCAAGCTGCTGCCGAAGCTGGAGTGGATGTGCAATGCGCGATCGTCACTGACGGCTGCTTGGGCTACTGCCGTGCGTCGCAGCAAGCTGACATCATCGGCATTCGCCATCGTGAGACGGTCGAGTCCTTCGAAATGCTGGGCGTCGAGGAATCTCATTTGACGTTCTTGGGCTTCCCAGACGGCGGGCTGACGAAGTTCATTGGTCGCCGACGAGCCGTCGCCGACGAGCCCACGATCGCGGGCTTCACCGGTTTGCAGAACTCGTTCACACACTACTTGCGAGAACTGCGACCGGTACGTGTATTCGTCCCGACACGGACGGACCTGCATCCCGACCACCAGATTACCTACAACGAGCTGATGATCAGCCTCTTCCATGCCTCGGGAAAAATCTGGCCGGAACTGGGCGACCCACTGCCACTGCCTGAAGTTCATGAGCTCGCCATCTACTGCGACTTCCCCAGCAACCCGCATTTGGAAATCAAAGGCGACACCGAAGCGTTCCGCTGCAAACTCGACAGCATCCGAGCTTACCGCTCGCAGTTGCAGATCTCTGAACTCGTTAAGTCGCAACGCAAAGCTGGCCCGTTCGAATACATCCGCGATGTTTCGTTCCGGCTGTATTCTCCGACATCTTATCGCTCGCTGTTCGAGATTTGATTTCGCCTAAGATGAGCGTCCATGCGTTTGAGCCGCCGACTCTTTTCTGATCGAAACACTGCGTCATGTTCCAATCGCTTCGCACCCAATTCCTCGTCTCGGCAACTCATCTGCGAGACACCAACTTCTTCAAGTCGGTGATCTTGTTGATCGAGCATACCAAGACCGGAGCGATGGGCGTCATCATCAATCGTCCGATGGATGTCTCGATCACTGAAGCACTATCTAAGAACTTCGAGCTGCCCGAGTCCGACAAGTGCCTGTATTCCGGTGGTCCAGTAGAGCCAACCGCACTGCTGATTCTGCATGGCGAGTACCCTCAAGCCGAGGCTAAGGCAGAGGTCATGCCCGGACTGTTTGTTGGCACTCAGTCATCAATCTTCGACACGATCGCCGAGTCCTTGAACGATCCCAGCTCGACGTTTCAGTACCGCTTGTTCGCAGGCTACTCGGGCTGGGACGGCGGCCAATTAGAGAGCGAGATCGCTCGCGGAGATTGGTATCTCATTCCCGGTGAGGCATCGTACGTCTTCCACAACGACCCCTATGAAGTCTGGGACGACCTGCTGCAAAAAGTGCACGAGCAATCGGGAGTCATCACCGACCGCGCTCAGAAGCACGAGTGGAACTGAGTCGCGCGGCAATTCAATTGAGCCTTGTCTCGTCGTTGCTCAAATCTCTTTGAGGGATGTCCGAGCGAGCCCAAGAGACTGTGTGACTTCCAAGTTTAGCTGTCACGAAGATCCCAACTTAGGCCACGGCCTTGGATCGTATGGCCAGCAATTTCGCCAGTTGATCGGGATTCAATTGAATGGCGATTGGCTCATCGCGAGCAGTCTTTGGATCGACGACCACAACGCCCCCTTCGATCGACATCGCATTCCAGGGGATCGAGACTGCGGGGTTCCCCCAACCGGACGGCCACGTCAACCGCAACTGAAGCCCCGATTCATTCACTCCAACCACGATTTGGTTGGAAGTATGCCCGCCACGCAAATCGAACCATCCCTCGAACCAAGTTGTTGGCTCATCTGCCCGATCCGTCTGTTGGTACTGAGCGAGTTCGTGCCAACGATGAAATCGGGCACTCGCAACACTCCAAAATCGAATGAGTGTCGCCATCGCAACGCAGACAAACACGATGAAAAGCACGACATGAAACACGGCGTTGACCTCACCGTTACCCAACTGCGATCCAAGTCGTAATCGGCAAGCTGTCTCCCATCATTTCGACTGGCACAGCTCAAGCTATGTCGACAACTCAATTCATCAAACCGTCGCGTGCGTCCGAGCCAAGTGGCGATTCAAGGCGGCTTCCACGAAGCCTCGGAAGAGCGGATGTGGGCTTAGCGGCTTCGACTTGAATTCCGGATGGAATTGCACGGCCAAGAACCAAGGATGATCCGACACTTCGACGATCTCGGCCAATGTTCCGTTCGGGCTGGTGCCGCTGATCTTCATGCCGGCATCAACGAACTGCTGCTTGTACTCGGGGTTGAACTCATAGCGATGGCGGTGACGTTCGCTGATAACTGGCTTGCCGTAGCACTTCTCGGCTTCAGACCCGGCTTCGAGATGACACAGTTGAGCCCCCAACCGCATCGTGCCGCCTTTGTGAGTCACTGACTTCTGATCTTCGAGCATGCAGATCACAGGATGATTGGTCGTCGCGACGAACTCGGTGCTGTTGGCTTCCTCATGCCCCAAGACGTTGCGAGCAAACTCGATCACGGCGCATTGCATCCCCAGACAGATTCCGAAGAAGGGAATGTCATGCTGACGCGCATATCGAATGGCTTCGATCTTGCCTTCCACTCCGCGCATCCCGAAGCCACCGGGAACCAAGATGCCATCCACACCGCTCAGCAGTTTCTCGGGACCGGCTTCGTAGAGTTCCTCGGCTTCGATCCGTTTCACGATGACGCGCGACGCATGCGAGAACCCCGCGTGATCCAGCGACTCGTAGATCGACTTGTAAGCGTCTTTGTGTTCGATGTACTTGCCGACGACGGCGATCGTGACTTCATGCTCGGGGTTCCGAATTCGGTTGAGCATGTTCCACCAGTCGTCCATCGCCAGCGGCCCGGCCTTTAAGCCCAGCTTTTGAACGATGAGCTGATCAATGCCGTGCTCGACCAAGCCTTGCGGAACTTCGTAGATCGAGAGCGTCTTGTCGGTCTCTTCAATGACCGCTCGCTTCTCGACGTTGCAGAACATGCCGATCTTCTCAAGGTTGTCAGCACCGATCGGCTTCTCACACCGCACGATGAGAATGTCGGGCTGAATGCCGATCTCACGCAGTTGTTGCACGCTGTGTTGCGTCGGCTTCGTCTTCACTTCACGAGCGGCCTTCAGATACGGCACCAGCGTCAGATGAATGAAGAGGCAATTCTCTTTGCCGATATCCAGAGGGATCTGACGAATGGCTTCGAGAAACGGCAGACCTTCGATGTCGCCGACTGTGCCGCCCAATTCCGAGATCACCACATCCACATCAGGACCGCCCAAGCCGCGAATGCAGTTCTTGATCTCGTTGGTGACATGTGGCACCACCTGCACCGTCTTGCCGAGATACTCGCCGCGCCGCTCTTTCTCAATGACCTTCAAATAGATTTGGCCGGTCGTGTAGTTGGAACCGCGACTCAGCGGAGCATTGGTGAAACGCTCGTAGTGCCCCAAGTCGAGATCCGTCTCGGATCCGTCATCGAGCACATACACCTCGCCGTGCTGATAAGGACTCATCGTTCCCGGATCGACGTTGATGTAGGGATCCAACTTTTGCATTTGGACCCGCAGCCCTCGGCTTTCGAGCAGCATCGCAATCGACGCCGACGTCAGTCCCTTTCCGAGAGCACTCACCACGCCACCGGTTACGAAAATGTGCTTAGTCATACGGAAATACTTTCTGCGTCGATTCAATCTGCGTTTCGAAAGCTCTCATCAACCAGCGCAACAAAGGCTCTGGCGGTCTTGATCAAATTGTTTAACAGCCAACCATCGGCATCAGTGGATTGCCAAGTAACCTCAGCCACAGGCCAGCCGCTTACGAACCGCCGCTTCAACTTGAAGCCATCCGTCATTGGTGCGGCATGAAGAGACCCCACAAAAGACGAAGACCCGGTTCCTCATAGAAACCGGGTCTTAACGGACTCGTAAACCATCATCTTCCTGAGAGCGATCTATCTGTGGGTCTTAAGCGGCCTTTCTCCTGGCCACGAACCGAGCATAGTCATCAGGAGTGTCGATTCCAACCGACCGATGAGCGACCTCACCGACTTGAATGATCGCCCCATTTTCCAAGGCTCGAAGCTGCTCAAGCTTCTCCAACTGCTCTAACGGAGACGGAGCCAGCGTCGTCAAATTCAGCAGAAATTCTCGGCGATAAGCATAGATCCCCAAGTGCAGCCGCCACGGACTGTCGCCCGAGAGCAGCTCGTCGCGATTGCGATCCCGAGCAAACGGCACCGGACTGCGACTGAAGTACAAGGCTCGCCCGTCGGCTGCAATCACGGCTTTGACGCACGAGGGCTCGTCGAGCACCTTGGCCTCGGTGATTGGAGTGCAAAGCGTCGACATTTGAGCTGACGGATTCTTCCGCAACACGTCGACGACCAGATCGATCGAACGCGGATCCATCTCAGGCTCGTCACCTTGAATGTTGACGATGATGTCCGCGTCCTCGAACGATCGCCGCACGACTTCGGCGATGCGATCTGTCCCGCTGGGATGATCGCCGGTCATCTCGACATTGCCGCCAAACTTATGGACGGCAGCCGAGATCTCGAAACTATCCGTCGCGACGACCAAGCTCGGACCATTCGCGGTTTGCAACACGCGAGCCCCGCTGGCTGCTTCCCAAGTGTGTTGAATGAGTGGCTTACCAGTCTCGGCCAGCAGCATCTTGCGAGGCAGTCGAGTTGATTGCAGTCGAGCGGGAATAAAACCAACCACGCGCATGACAAATCCTTTCGTCATCAATTCCGAGGAGTTCAGTCCGAGAAGCCGTAGCTTGGGATTCCATCCCAAGCAAACCAGCGAGATCCGCACTTAGGCGGCCATTGGAGATTAGAAGTCGACGCGACTCGAACAGACTCCGAAGTGTCTGCCCGACTGTGTGTCTTCAACGCTGAGAATTCGAGTTGCCAATCTCAGTCGCGGAGCGACTGAGCTACGTAGGCGAGTCGCTCCGCGACTCGCTGAACCCGAACTTCATGCCTTGAAGAGGCACTAAGTCGTAGCTTGGAATTCCAATCCGAAGATGTCCGTTATGACTCCGTCACGACGAGAACTCAGAATGTTCGACCTTCAAAAAATGCGAGTCGGGACAGAGTCCCAACCTACGACAACGAGGTCAGGTTAGAGCGACATCGCGACCGCGCACAGACAGGATCGATCGGTCACAAGCCGATGTATCGCGCGTAAACGGCGCGAGCGACTCCGATGTCGTCAGTCCCTTTGATGATCGCGCGACCGTCCGAAAACAGAGTGATCTCGTACTCGGGATTAACCAGCTTCAGCCGCAGCAAGAAGTTGTTGGCCGTCACTTCGCCCACCGAACTCAATTTGGTCGCCATCTCGGACAACGAGATCTTGGCAGCAGTCAGAGGGCGAACCTGCACAGCGTTCCGACCGCACAACACCGTGGTTTGAGAACCTAGTCGCCCCGACAACCAAGTTCGCTCGCCGTGTTTGCAAGCCGGGCAATTCGCTCGTTCGCGCAGATCGGCAACATTCATCTGTCGCAGCGTGCCGTCCCAAACATCGACCATCGTCAAAGACAGAGACACCGCATCTCTTCGCCCCGACAAAATCTTGATGGCAGTCATGGCTTGTAGTGACGCGATGACATTCACCGTTGGTCCCAAGATGCCTGCCGTATCACAGGTCTCGGACGAACCCGGATCAGGCGGTGATTCAATCAAGCAGCGTAAGCACGCGGTCTCATGCGGAAAGATCGGCATCGACTGGCCATGACTGCTGATGCAGCCGGCGTAGACCCAAGGGATGCTCATCTCCAACGAGCAGTCGTTGATGAGAAACCGGATCTCAAAGTTATCCGTCCCATCCAAGATCAGATCGACGCCTTCAGCAAGCTGCCGAATGTTGGTGTAGTCCACGTCGGCAACGATCGGTTCCACCGTGACGTCGCTATTGATCCGCTCCAACTTTCGAGCCGCCGCGATGGCCTTCGGGAACTGCTCGCGCACGTCGGCTTCATCAAACAGAATCTGTCGCTGCAGATTGCTGTACTCGACGAAATCGCGATCAACGATCCGTAAGAAACCGACGCCCGCTCGCGCTAAGGTCTCAGCCAAGACAGTCCCTAATGCACCGCAGCCACAGAGCAACACACGGCTGGCCAAGAGTCGTCTTTGTCCCGCTTCACCAAGTTCCGCAAAGCGAATCTGGCGGCTGTAACGGTCGAGATTGATGTCGGTCATGAAGAGGTCAATCAAAGAAAGAGTCGAAGCATCAAACCACGAGACGGCATCGTGCTCAGCGACCGGAATGGTCGCAAGCCGTGAACCTGACAGAGCGCAATTGTCTCTGCGTGCCAACCGGAACAGCCGACTCGGCATCGCACCGGACACGTCCGAGATTTCACGATTTCAGAACTTCAAATGAAACGAAAGGCCCCATCGTGACTGCTGTGCTCACTCGACCAACTCTTGTCCTAAACCGGAACTGGCAACCGGTGAGCGTCGCTTCGGTGGCTCGCTCACTGACGTTGGTTGCCGCCGAACGAGCACGCATTGTCGACCCGAACGACTTCCAGCAATACACCTGGAACGATTGGGCTCAGCAAGTACCAACCGACGATGAGCCCTTCTTGCAGTCGGTCACGTTTCGCCTGCGAGTGCCCGAGATCATTGCCCTCACGGGTTATGACCGAGTCCCCCACAACGTGGTCACGTTCAGCCGCAGGAACATCTTCAAACGCGACCGCTACATGTGCCAGTACTGCGGCGAGCGACCGGGTAGCGACGCTCTCACCATTGACCACGTGCAGCCACGTTCGCGCGGCGGAACAAGCACTTGGGACAACTGCGTTTTAGCGTGCTTCGACTGCAATGGCCGAAAAGCCAATCGCACTCCCGACGAAGCCCACATGCCGCTGCTCAAGCCACCTACACGACCCAAGTGGCAACCGCTTTACGCGCGACACGACGTACGCATTGCAAGCTGGTCCAAGTTCATCAGCGAGGCTTACTGGAATATCGAACTCGAACAATGACCCCACCGGGTTGCCAGTTACGAAACTGGTAACCTGGTGACGTTCGTCGACGGTCTGAAGGCCAATGTTCCACAAGCAGTTGAGGCAGACGACCGATACATCGCTGACTTTGAACCAAGGCCCGTTTCAAGCTCCATAAAATGAGAATCATCGAATGCTCAAGCTCAGCAGCGAGGCATATGAGGCGTCCGTATGTCACAGTTAGATATAATGCCGGCCTCGCATGCTGCAGCCGGCAATTCGGTCGATCCTCTCTCGATAGATGGCCTTGCCACTGACGACTTCCTATTTCGGCGTCGAGCGCATTAGGCCCAGCGTTGCCCACGCGCTGCCAAAATAGGTGATGGGCACAGGATTCTTGGACGGAGTGGCCTCCGGGTGTGCGCGAGAGGTCATTGGCCAGGATCCATCTTCCTTCTGGTTGGCCACCAAGAACGCCACCCCGCGCGACACTTCCGCCCGATCGCTTCTCACCCCTGCTAAGCTCAGAACGTAAAGTGCCTGGCCGGTGGCGTAAGCATCACTGAGAGCGTCTTTGAGCTGGCCCCAACCACCGTCCTTGTTCTGAAGGCCGAGGAACGGCTCAATCTCCAGCGGCAGGTTCTTCGCCGGCACTTCTCCATGAACCGTGACAAGAAGCCGAAGCGCCGCAGCCTGGGTGGTATCGCTCGGCTTTGTTTTCGACATCCACTCCGCTGCTCTCTCCCGAGCGTCGCTGATCTCCGACTTCACCAGCGGGTCGGCTGGCACCAGCGGGCTCAGGACAACGTAGGCCAGCAGCGTTGCGACCTCGTCCGACTCGAAGAATGGCGGAGGGCGGTTCTTAGCCGGTGCCGATGACCACGCCCATGAGCCGTCGGCTTCCTGGTGCCGCAGGAGATGCCCGGCAATCCGCTTTAGATCGTCGGCGGAAATCGAGTCCTGCGTGGGCACGCTCAGGGCCATCATCGACAGGTAGAGGGCCGGCGTACTGACCATACTCCATCCCGGCCGCGTATCACGGGGTAGGTCGATCCGCTCCAGCAAGCGACCCTTGGTCCATTTCACAGTTTCTGCCAGGTCTTCTGCCGCGACTTCGTAACCTTGACTCTTCGCCTCATTCAGAGCCCAGACCGTCATTGTCCCGTGGTGGCAGGTCGAGCACTCACGGTCTTTGCGCCACTTTGCCACGTCCTTTTGCAGAAACTCCAAGCCTCGTTCAACAGCCTTACGAGCCTGCTGAGGAATCTCGGCAGCGATAGTTGGACGAGAGAGGTTGAGACCCACACAAACTGCCAAGCCCCAGAAAGCCGCCAGCTCCAAGTAGATGCGAACGTGAAAGCGCATGCGATGGAGTCCTTTCAAACGAGGTCTTCGGCCCCCGACTGAAATGTTGCGAAAGAATGAAATCTGCCGCGTCTTTAATCTTGGAATCAGCGACTGGGCAGGCTCGAAATCGACATAGCAGATTCGGCGTGTTGAATCGCCTCGTCAATAACGAAACACGACGTCCTACGGTGCGTGGATGTCGGCAGTGGTAATAAGGCAACTACCCAAAAGCCTTCGAAACCAGAACCCAGGCAACCGGCGGCTTTCATTCACTACGAGTTCAATATCGACTCGATGGGCAATGCGAGCTGGCCCAAGTTCATCAGCGAGGCTGACAAGAACATCGAACTCGAACAATGCAGATGTTGCTGTGTGGCCGTGATTCACAATCACGAGTCGTCTGACAGCCTCAATCTCCGGAGCTTACTACTCCAAGAAGTTCTTCAGGACGTTTCCGACGGAACCCCGGACTTCACTTGGGGCACGTTTTCAACGTGCCTCAATTCAGGTGATACCAGCACGTCCCAAATGTGCTCACCGAGTTCCATCTGAAACGTCAGACGGAAGATCGCCGCTTGCTGAGTTGAAGAGAGCAACGATCGATTCAACGCCGAAATTGAACTGCTTGCGCTTCACGCTGCATGGAATCCGAATCGCCACTCGATTTGCCCGCGTTGTTCCGCGATGCCTTATTTCTTGCGTCGAGTTTGTTTTGCAGACAGTTCCAAGACGACCACTCCCTCCGTACTGGCAACGGTCATGGTCCACTCAGAATGATCAGAGTCGACGAAGTGTTGAATCATGTCGTGCTTAAACGAAACGTCTGAGCTCTTCCATCTCATCGTCTGAGTCTTCTCGTCCCAAGTCCCCAGGAGTGGAACCGTAAACTCATCGTTGATGAAGCACGCTCGATACCGAGCACCTTTGGCGTCATAAGTGACCAAGAACTGAGACTCCTTCTTGGTCGAAAGATCCTGCTCCTCGGATAAAACGAACTTGCCCTCGCGCGACCACTTTCGGCTCTGGATGCTGGTGAGCTTCTCTCCGGTGCTTTTGACAGTGACCACGGTCTCCCAATCTCCGATGTACCGATCGAGAACTTGCAGCTCGGCTGATCGCTTGGAGACATCCTGCGCATTCACGACTCCGAACGTACTAGCCACGATGCAGAAGATGAGGGCGATCAGTTTTAGTCGCATGGTGAAATTCCTCTCATTGATATTGCCGAGCTGAGAATTGAATCAGTGCGCCTGGCACTGTTTCTCAGAGTGGACTTGTCTTGCAGGTCCGTCAATCCTCAGGCCCGAGGTCATCAAGTGAGAAGCGATTGATAACGGTGCCTTCCGGAAGCCCCTGAGTTTGGCGATGGATCTGAGCGATCACGCTCTCGTGCACCATCAAATCACAAACCGCGATGTTATCAACTTCCAGTGGACCACTCAGAACCGGCGGAATCTTGAAGCTAAGGCACTGTCCCTGCGCTGGTCGCAGACCACGCTCCCAGCACAGCAGGGCGAGGTCGGCCATGAACCACTGATCGAGGTTGTCTTGCTCTCCGCGTTCGGCAAGGAATGCCTGCCGCGAGGGAGCGATCTCTGGCAACTCTGCGGCAACGGTATCGAGAAAGATCACTCGGCCAGTTGAGTCCTCGAAGAACCAATCGCCGAACATGGTGAGTAAGAACGTCCGAAGCGACTCGGGGACGAGCCATCGCCAGTCAGACAACAGGCGATCGCAGTCGAGGCCGATCACATCAATCGTGAGTCGTTTCCAGTCCATAAGCCCCAAGCTGGCGATGTCCGAAGCCCAAAGAAAGTAGGACGGACTTCAAGTCCGTCCTACGACAGTGCGCACGGCGCAGATACACGGGAAGAATCTACGTCGTCTGTGGCAGCAGCGAACGCAGCTTGGACCAGGTTTCCCGATAGCCTTCCAGCAAGCTTACGGCCTTCTTGGCGGCCTCGATGTCTTGCAGCAAATCGGCAAACACGAGGTTCTTTTGCACGTGTAAGAAATAGTCCTTTACCAGGCTGACCAGTTCTGGAGCGGGTTCGGTACGCAGGCCCGACAGCATCTCGCCGACGAACTCGCGAGCCCTATTGGATGAAGTGTGCGAGGCGTCGAAGTCGCGATGCTCCAAAGCTTGCAGCGTCGCACGAGCGTGGTGCAGCGCGCCATCAATCACGATCAAGTGGAGGCGGTAAGGACTGGCCGTCATCACGTCGGCGCGAATGAATTCGTCGGTGGAATACATGGGCAGAAACCTCAATCCTTCATGAAAAACCAGAGGCCGACAGACTTCGTGCGGCCCGTTGAAAACTCGCTCACGCCAGGATCGCCGCTGTTGCTCAACACTGAACGACCACGTTTGGGAGCGAGCAGCGAAAGGCGATGAACGTTGCTCTAACCGAATTCGACCGGCGCGCCGGATTCGATCACCAGAATTCCTCCGCACCGCCCGTAGCGGCTAGAACGCCTCCGCTCGACGACAAGTCGTTGAAGCTCGGCAAACTTTGACGGGGAACCCAACATGCTCGCTCGTGTCTGCGTCCTTCTTTTCGGCACCGTCTTCATCAGCGGAAATTCCGCGATTCGCAGCATTGCGGCAGAGCAGCCGATCGCGGCTGAAAAATTGGTCGTCGACGTCGTGACGCTCAAGTCGGGGATTCAGTACCGCGGCGCGGTCGTCGGACGCGATCATGACGGTGCGATCTCAATGGTTGTGCAACGAGATTGGCTCAAGCGGCAGAACGCGAAAGAGTTTGAAAGCATCGTTGCCAATGAAGCCAAGCTCACCCAAGCCGCTGCCGAAAAGTTGGTCGGGCGCATCCAAGATTGGCTCAAGCAATCGCCCGAGCCAGCCAACTTAAAAGCATTTCTCGAACTGGAACTCGAACGTGCCGAACGACTCGGGAAGGGACTCAACGAGAACGGCAAGCCGAAAGAGCCGCCTCAGTTTGTGTGGCTGTCGGTCGCAGAAAACAAAGTGCGAACAACCTTTCTGCAACCGCCAGCAACTCGAAAGTGGGCGGCCCTGGCTTGGCAACAACGCCTCGCCGATGTGGAACGCCGATCAAGCGACGACCTGCGCAAGACGCTCGCCGCCAAGGGCATCACAGCCGACACTCCCGCTGACTTGTCTGATCGCTTGCCGCTGCAATCTCAATTAGACGACGAGTGGGCTGCGCGACGAGCCCTCATCGAAGCTCAGTACGGCAGACGCGTCGAGTTTCAAGGACTGGGAGATGCCTGGGTAAGAACGGACGGCAACG
>OMIV01000132.1 GCA_900299185.1 Planctomycetaceae bacterium | reverse complement strand
GTTTGGACGTTCGATCTTGAGTCCGCGAAGTGGTCGCTGAAGGAACCCAATACGTCGCCTCCGGGAGTCTGCTGCAATAACCAAAACGTCTTCGATCCCGTCGCGGGTCGGTATGTCCGCTTTCCGTTCTTCAGCGGCAGTCATGGTTGGCAGTGGGCTCGCGAGGTGTACTTGAATGACTCGTCCGTTTGGACTTACGACCTCGGCGAGAACCGCTGGCGCAATCGGCGACCGCTGCCGACTCCAAAACTGGCACCCTATCGCTGTGCCTCATGGGATAGCGACGAGCAAGTCGTTGTCGTCTTTGGCGGTGAGGGCAGCAGCGAGGGCACGTTGATCTACGACCCGGCTCGCAATGAGTGGCGTTGGCCGAAGCCCATGAAAGAGCCGCCGGGACGCAGCGGCGGGAACATGACTTACGACGAGGCCCGCAAGCTGCATGTCTTGTTCGGCTCGCAGTTCGACAACGAGCAGCGCACATGGACCTACGACATCCGCCGCAACGAGTGGCGCGACATGCAACCGGAATTACAGCCGCCGACCGACAAGAACGACGCGGTGCTGACGTACGACCCGCTCCACAAAGTCGTGATCACGATCATCAAAATCACGACGGGCAAGGACGAGGACGCCACACACGAACTCCAAACATGGAGCTACGACGCCGGCATAAATCGCTGGCAGAGACTCAACCCGGCTAGCGAACCGGAGCCGTCGGGCAATCGCGCTCGCAATCTGTTCTTCGCTCCGGAGCTGAATTTGGCAATCCTCGAAAACTGCACGAGCAAGCCGCGCGAGCAGCAAGTTTGGACCTATCGTTTCGGAGCGACTCCCGGCGATCTCAAGTTGCCTGCCATTCAGCCGCGCGATGTCGTGCCGCTCGTCGAAGATGCGATCGCGTCGGTGATGGATGCGAAGCGAGTCGAGTTGAATTGGCCGCAGAGTGAATCAAGGTCGCTGGGCTATCACGTCGAACGCGCGGTCGTTGAGGTCTATAGCGATGAGCAACTCAAGCGGCTTACGAAGCAGACGCCACCGCTCGAAGAACCGATCGTCGGCGCGATTCGTCGCATCGGTCCGTTCAAGCGACTGACGACTGAGCCGCTTAAGACGACGTCGTTCGTCGATACCTCGATCAACCTCAACGAACCGCATGCGATCGAAGGCGAACTGACCTACGACCGACCGTTGCATAAGGACCACTTAGCCGATGGCGGGCGCGAGTATCGCAAAGCCGTCTTCGCCTATCGCATTCGCGCGGTCGACGAGTCCGGCAAAGAGAGCGGCCCGTCGTCAGCGGTTTTCACGATTCCAAGTTCGCCGCAGCACGTCTTCAGCAAAGAGGACGGCTCGAAGTGTCATTTGAAGTGGGCCGCGAGCACCGAAAAGCACCTTGCGGGCTATCGCGTCTATCGCATGGATGGCCGCTACGACAAAGACCCGGTCTCGCGTCTGAACTCGAAGCCGCAAGCCGAAGCAACCTTTACCGATGACGGAGCCGGCAAGTCATCTCGCCGTTATTACATCGTCGCAGTCGATGCGATCGGACAAGAAGGCTTCCCGTCCTCGCCCGTCTGGTGCAACCGCGAGTGGCGGGATTATTACACGCCCTTCACAGGCGACTGGCATCAGTGATCGGCAAACTAGGTCGTCTTCTGCTGCGGCGCAAACCATTGAGTATTCGATGTTCGTAGCCCGCACATCAGGCTTTTGACCACATTCAGGATGGGTCGGCGTTGAGAGCCGAGTCGTCTCGTAGATCTCCATCTTTTTTGGTTGCTGTTCTTCGACCTTAATGATTGGCAATGACAAAGATGGCTTCGAGAACTCAATCTCGAGGCACCCAACAATTCGTGTTCAGGCGAAAGATCGGGAGTATTCTTCAAGTGCCAGTTGAGGCTGGTTGCAATGGCATCCAGGCATGGATTCCTCATCGCCACAAAGACGTCGAGAGATTGAAACGTTGGCTTACGGAACACAGTCGCATCGCGACTCTTAATGAGACGACCCCTCCAACATTTCTTGGCGATGATCCATCTCGTATTGATCCGGCAATACTTCACCTCTGCCAGAAAAATCGCAGCTTGGTTCCTGCCTCGAATGTCACTGAGTTTGTACTTGGAGTACGAACGGATTGCTCAGACGCAGCGCAGCTTGCCGAAGATTCTGTAGCAATTAGCACCCTCATAGATTTGGCTATGAAAGTCGTATCGTGGATTCAGCAGTGACTCTCCCATTGGCGGTTGTGAAGTGTGGCCTGATGTTGGTGGTGATCGCTTTCTGTGGGGGGCTGACTACCTCTGAAGTGATGGCAGATAAGCCGAGACAGACTCTCGCGTTCCCTGCCGCTGAGGGGTATGGGCGGTTTGCTCGGGGCGGGCGCGGCGGGCGAGTCATTCACGTGACGACTCTGGATGATTCTGGTCCCGGCAGCTTCCGCTCTGCTGTTGAGGCGGAGGGGCCGCGTACCGTCGTCTTTGATGTCTCGGGTTTGATCACGCTCGAATCGCCGCTCGTTGTCAGGAACCCGTTTCTTACCGTGGCGGGACAGACGGCACCGGGCCACGGTATCTGTCTCCGCAAATTCAACTTCGGTCTATATGCCACTCATGATGTCATCATTCGATACATCCGAGTGCGGCCCGGAGATATCTCTGGCAAGACGCTTGATGGCATGGGAATGGCCTATTCCGACAACTGCATCATCGACCATTGCTCGATCAGTTGGACGATCGACGAAGCCTTCAGCTCGCGCGGGGCAAAGAACATCACGCTCCAACGCACGCTGATTTCTGAGGCGCTCAATGCTGCCGGTCATCGCAAGTACCCTCCCGGAACCGAGCACGGTTACGCGGCCAGCATCGGCGGAATGACGGGCAGCTTTCATCACAATTTGCTCGCAAACTGTGCCGGTCGAAACTGGAGCTTGGCCGGTGGTCTCGACAAAGAGAAACGCCATACGGGCTGGCTCGATCTCCGCAATAACGTCGTTTTCAATTGGAAGAATCGTTCCACGGATGGCGGCGCGGCTCGCGTGCAGTTTGTCAACAACTATTACAAGCCCGGTCCGGCGACCGTGTGGTTCTATGCCATTCGTCCCGAGCTGGAATGGATCGATCGTTACGGACCTCAAGAGTACTTCATCACCGGAAACGTTGTCGCTGGACGCTCCTTTGACGATCAGCTTCCTGCGGGATTCAAGCCGTGGCCGGGAGTGCCCGTTCCAGACTACGTGAAGGCCGAGCCATTCTTCGAATCGCACGTAAAAACAGAATCTGCCGAGCAGGCTTTCGAAAGTGTTCTCGCCGATGTGGGCTGCAACTTCCCGCGCCTTGATGAGCACGATCGCCGAGTCCTGAAAGAGGTGCGGTCGGGCCAGATAACCTATCGCGGAAGCAAGACCGGCTTACCGGGACTGCCGGACTCACAGACTGACGTTGGTGGTCGGGAAGAGTATCCGGCCGTTCGCCGCCCACTGGATTGGGATACCGACGCCGATGGGATGCCCGATCTCTGGGAGCGAAAGCACGGTCTGAATCCAGCAGATCCAAGCGATGGAAATCTCGATAAGAACTCTGATGGCGTCACCAATCTGGAAGACTACCTCAACGAGATTGCAACGCCCGCGATCACGCAGTGATACGATCTTCGATGGTCGAGCTGGCACGCGGTGACATCAACGTGTGTTGAAGGTCCCGTCGCTTTGTTGCTTGTCGTTGCCTCTAATCCAGCAGATTCGAGGACAAGCGTTTGCGCGGACGTCATCGATAGTCAGCCCTTTCGTGGTCGACGCGATCCGTAGGTTCTTAGAGCGACGAATTCCCGAAGCGGACCTGCCGGTGCTGGACGTCATTGTTGATGAGTCGCCTATGTTGAATCACGAAGGTTAAGCAGCGCGGGGTCGGTTCTACGAGATTTCAAGATTGGGCGGATGACGACATGCTCCGCGATGAAAACTTTTCTTCGTCTAATCACGAAATCTCGAAGAAGTGCCCCTAGGAGCCTGTCCGAGAATTCTGCCGGAGATTGGCGAAGTGGGCTTGGCAGCGGGGGTAAGATTTCCTCCAATCATTCGCCCGTGAGGGACGTGAGTCTTCGAGGATGTCGCCGCAGC
>OMIV01000131.1 GCA_900299185.1 Planctomycetaceae bacterium | reverse complement strand
TCCGCAAGCTCTTCGGTGGTGGTGATGGCGATGTGATTTTGGAAGACCCAGAAGACGTACTCGACTGCGGCATCGACATCGTCGCGCGTCCGCCGGGCAAGGAACTGCGCAGCATCAGCCTCTTGAGTGGTGGCGAAAAGACACTGACCGCCGTCGCGCTGTTGCTTGCGATCTTCAAGAGCCGACCAAGTCCGTTCTGCATCCTGGACGAAGTCGACGCGGCACTCGATGACGCCAACGTCGAACGGTACGCCTCGGTCGTGCGTGATTTCCGCGACACAACTCAGTTCATCATCATCAGTCACCGCAAGCGAACGATGGTCGTCGCTGACGTGATCTACGGCGTGACGATGGAACAGTCCGGCGTTTCCAAACGCATGTCGGTCCGCTTCGAAGACGTCGGCGAGAACGGCGAATTCAAAGCCCCACCAGGACAAGCTCAAGCAGCTTAAACGACAGTGGCTTCCGTGTTTTTACTTGGCGGTCTCTGCTGCTCTGTGGTGAAAAAATTTCACACCGCAGAGGAGCAGAGAACGCGGAGAGCTTTCATCAAGACTCGTCGTAACCCGCTGGAAGAACTGGCTCTCCGCCAGTCGTATTGATTCTGAGGAAGGAGCGTCGTCTTCCCAACCCACAGAGGTCTTCAACAGGAGTGGCTGGGAACGAAAAAGCCACGCTCTGACCGTGAGGCAAAGCGTGGCTCAATTCATCTCGTTGGCTAAGTAGATGCTCGCTGCAGACGACTTAGAGCTGACAGCTCAAGTCATCAACTAGGCCCCGCGATAGCAGGCATTCGCGGCAGCGACTCCGGCACCGGCAGGCACGGCGATCTTTTGATCGACCAAGCACTTCTCTAATGCGGCCAAGAACACCAGCACGTTGCGAGGCTGGCTGGTCTCGCCCATCAAACCGATGCGCCAAGTCTTGCCCTTCATCGGACCAAGACCACCGCCAATCTCGATGCCGAATTCGTTGAGCAACTGCGATCGCACGGCCGCGTCGTCAGCACCGGCTGGAATAAGAACTGCATTCAACATGGGAAGCTGGTGGCCTTCAGCAACGGCGTATTGAATGCCCATCGCTTTGAGTCCGGCCTTCAGCGCCAAGTGATTGCGATGATGCCGCGCGTGCCGTGCTTCCAAACCTTCTTCCAGCACGAGACGCAGAGCCTCATGCAATCCGTAGTTCATGTTGATCGGAGCTGTGTGGTGATACGCCCGAGACTGGCCCCAGTAATTGCGGACCATCGACATATCGAGATACCAACTCTGCACCTTCGTCTTACGTTTCTCGATCGCTTCGACCGCTCGTGCGCTGAACGTGACCGGAGCCAAACCCGGAGGACAGCTCAAGCACTTTTGAGTGCCGCTATAAGCAGCGTCGACTTGCCAGTCATCAATCTTCACGGGCACCCCGCCCAACGACGTCACACAGTCCACGAGCAACAAGCCGCCAGCGGCATGCACGATCTTTGAAATCTCTTCGAGTGGTTGCAGAGCACCGGTCGAAGTCTCGGCATGCACGATGCCCAGCACCTTCGGCGAGTGCTGCTTGACGGCGGCCGCGATCTCTTCCGCCGAGAAGACTTCACCGAAGGGGCGTTCCAACTTGATGACTTGCGCACCGGCTCGTTCGGCGACATCTGCCATACGACCGCCGAACACGCCATTCACGCAGACGATCATCTTGTCACCGGGCTCGATGAGATTGACGACGCACGTCTCCATGCCCGCCGACCCGGTCCCGCTGACAGCCAGAGTCATCTCGTTGGTGGTTTGAAAGACCTGTCGCAGCATCGACTGGACTTCATTCATCACCGTCAAGAAGTAGGGATCGAGATGCCCAACGGTCGGTGCTCCCAACATTTGCAGCACTCGATGATGCGTATCACTTGGACCTGGTCCCATCAGGATGCGGCGCGGTGGGTTGATCGGTTGCACGGTGCGATCTGTCATCAAAGTTCCTCAGTTGGAAGATGTCGGTGAAGACGATTGGGATATCGCCGACGATGCGGTCGCCGGCGATCATTTCAATTGAGTTGGAAATCAAACTCTCAAGGTCAGCGAGAGGTCGCGAATGTCGCGACTCGCCAAGCGGATTTCCATCCTGGCGAGCGGCGGACAAACACGTTGCCGAGATCAGCGAACGATGCCGGTTACTCGGTTGGTTGGCTCGCGACGATCGGTTCGAACGAGACATCAAAGTCGCGCAGGCGATACGTGAGCGAACGCGGCAAGAGGCATTCGAAGATCACTTGAGTGTCGGTGTATTCCTGCCGCGACACCTGAGCGTGCTCGGCCAAGAACGGACCAATCCGCCCGTTGGCGACGTTGCCGGTGATCCTCAGCGACATGAAGCCTTCACCCAGTTGCTTCGCGACCAGATTGGCAAGTCGATCGAAGCCTTCGCGTGTATGAGCACTAATTGCGACAGCGGATTCGTGACGCACTCTCAGCACATCCACGATCGATCGATCCGTGACGGCATCGGCCTTGTTGAGCACCAAGATCATGTTGGAGCGATCCACACCGATCTCGTCCAAGACTTGATGCACCGTGTCGATCTGCAACTGAGCTTCGGGGTGGCTCGAATCAACCACATGCAGCAGCAAGTCCGCGTTGCGAGCTTCCTCCAGCGTTGATTTGAACGAGGCCACCAAATGGTGAGGCAGCTTGCGAATGAAGCCGACCGTGTCGCTCAACAACACCTCGCCCCAACCCGGCAGCTCCCATTTGCGAGTCCGCGTATCGAGCGTCGCAAAGAGTTGATCGGCGACATAGACATCGGCCCCGGTCAGAGCATTCATCAAGGTGCTCTTACCGGCGTTCGTATAACCAACCAACGAGACGGTCTTGTGATCGCTGCGTTGCGAGACCATGCGTTGTCGATGCGCGACAACTTCCGCGAGCTTGCGGCGCAATTCGTCGATGCGCTTATCGATCAAACGACGGTCGGTTTCGATCTGCTTTTCACCCGGACCGCGACCAGCACCAATACCGCCTTCAATGCGTTCGAGGTGCGTCCACATGCGCTTCAAGCGCGGTCGCAGATAAAGCAGTTGAGCGAGTTCAACTTGCAGCTTCGCTTCGTAGGTCCGTGCACGGCTCGCAAAGATGTCGAGGATCACTTCGCTGCGATCAACGATGATGCGATTGAGTTCTTTTTCGAGATTACGCCCCTGACTGGGACTCAACGCGTTATCGAAGATGACGACTTCTGCATTCGTCGCCTCGATGAGCATCTTGAGGTCTTCAATCTTGCCGCTGCCCAAACACATCGCTGGGTCTGGCGAGCGACGCATTTGAATCAGCCGCCCCACGATCTCGACCCCGGCGGTCTCGGCCAGTCCTTGCAGCTCTGCCAGCGGGTCTTCAACAAGGTTCTTTTCTCGTTGCTCCACCAATGCGACCAACACGCCTTTTTGATGGACGATCTTGAGTTCTTCGCGTGAGACTTGAGACAAGCTGAGAGCTTTCTGTTTAAGGTCAATCGACGAGGCGGCGACTGGTCAGTCTTGATCAGCCAACCTTGGGATCAAACGCCGCCAACGTCTTCAAATGCAGTTCCACAGACTCGGCCAACGCCTGCACGTTGTAGCCACCTTCCAACAAACTAACGCATCGACTGCGACTATGCGTCTGAGCGACTTGCAGCACGAGCTTCGTCAGCGTCTCGTAATCCTCAGTCTCCAAACCGAGTGATCCGATTGGGTCCAAGCGATGAGCATCGAAGCCTGCGCTGATCAGCACGAGTTCCGGTTTGCACTTGTCGGCACACTTCGTCAGCACGGACTCGAACGCGGAGTGGTAGTCGCGGCGCGAGGTGCCGAATGACACGGGCAAATTAAATTTGGTTCCCAGGCCCGCGCCCTTGCCGGTTTCAGCCTTCTCTCCCGAACCGGGATAAAACGGAAACCGGTGAGCCGAGAAGAAGAAGACATTGCCGTCCTCGTAGAATGTGTCCTGCGTGCCGTTCCCGTGATGCACGTCCCAATCCACGATCAGCACACGCTCGATGCCAAACTTGGCCTGCGCATGGCGAGCCGCGATCGCAACGTTGTTAAACAGGCAGAAGCCCATCGCGTCCGTTGGCAAGGCGTGATGTCCGGGCGGTCGAATCAAACACATCGCGGTCTTGTGTTTGCCGCTCATGACTTGCTCAACGGCAGAGCAAGCCGTGCCCGCCGCCTTAAGTGCGACGTCGTAAGATTTCTTACTCACCGCCGTGTCAGACTCGATGCGATCTCCGCCCGCGTCGACGAACATCTTCACGTGATCGATGTACGGCCCCGAATGGACTCGTTCGAGCGATGAGCGAGCAGCACTCGCGACCGAACCGAGATCGAACTTCGGAAGCACGTCGGACTTTGACAGTCGCTCGGTGATGGCCTTCAGCCGCTTGGCCGATTCGGGATGCGCCCCAGTGTCGTGATCGAGGAAACACGGGTCCGTGTAGAGCAGCGGCATGGGGCAATCCATCCTTTCCGGAGCGGAAATTACATCGCGGGCTTTTCGTACTTGCGATCCGCTGGCACAGCCTGCATCAGCATCTCAATCAACTTCTCGCTGGTGACGTCGTTGGCTTGAGCGGCGTAGTTCACAGCCACGCGATGTCGCAAGGCCGCTTTCGCCACGGCTTGCACGTCGCCCGTTGTCGCGTGATAGCGACCATGCAGAATGGCTCGCGCCTTGGCGCAGCTGACGAGCGTCAGCACGCCGCGCGGACCAGCTCCCCAAGACGCCCACTTGTTGACAACGTCCGGTGCTTCGGGAGTTCCCGGTCGGCTGGCTCGCACCAAGGCCCAGGCATAACCCAGCACTTGGTCGCTGACCGGAACTCGATTCACCAACTGCTGGAACTGCACGATGTCGTCTCCGCTGACGACGGACGAGATCCTGCCCATCTGCCCGGTCGTCACTCGGCGAGCGACTTCCCACTCCTCAGCACCGGTTGGATAACCAACCTTGATGTAGAGCAAGAAGCGGTCGAGCTGTGCTTCAGGCAGCGGGTAGGTGCCTTCTTGTTCGAGCGGGTTCTGAGTCGCCAACACGAAGAACGGAGCAGGCAGTTTATGAATCGAGCCACCGGCACTGACTTGCCGTTCTTGCATGGCTTCCAGCATGGCCGCCTGAGTCTTGGGCGGCGTGCGGTTGATTTCGTCGGCCAGCACCATGTTGGCGAACAGCGGACCGGCCAAGAACTTGTAGGCTCGCTGCTTGGTTTGCAGATCTTCTTGGATGATCTCGGTGCCAGTGATGTCGCTCGGCATCAAGTCGGGCGTGAATTGAATGCGCTTAAACGTCATGTGCAGCGCATCGGCGACGGAGCTGATCAGCAAGGTCTTGGCGAGTCCCGGCACACCTTCAAGCAACGCGTGTCCGCGAGCCAACATCGCCACCAGCACCTGCTCGATGACTTCCTTCTGGCCAACGATGACCTTCTCCAACTCTTGCTTGATTTGATTGAAGGCTGCGGCGCATCGCTCAACAGCGGCGATGTCTTCTTTGCTGGCGGAGTCGCTCATGGTGTCCTTCTGCGGAGAGAATCAGGCGGGAAAGAGTGGTTCGGAATGCGCGAGTCGCAAGGTCGCGATCGCAAGCGTTCGTCTGCGACGTATCGTTGGCCGATCAGCAGACTCAGAAAATCACAGGCTCTTCGTTCTTTCGAGGCAAAGGTAGTGGTTGATGAATCCGAGTCTCAACCGAAGCGGCAGACTTTCAGCCGTTTGATGTTCGACACGCGACGTCGAGTGGAATGCCCGCAGGCGCGCGATGGCAAAATGGGAGTCGAGACTGGATGCTGATGCTCACAGCTCACACTCTCTCAATGAGCTTCAATGTCAGTCGCTCGGAATCGCATCGCCGCTCACACACCAGCTTCAAGGACACGTTCATGTTCCCTCTCACGCGCCGCGAGTTGTTACGTCGATCGGGATGCGGGTTTGGGCTATTGGGATTGGCCGGTGTGTTGGAGCAAGCTGACGGCCGATCGACTGCGACAGCCGCCGACTCCGCGACAAATGCCTTGGCCGCGCGACAGCCGCATTTCCCAGCCAAGGCCAAGCACATCGTGCACCTCTTTATGAATGGAGGACCGTCGCAGGTTGATTCGTTCGATGAAAAAACGGAGCTCGCGAAGTACCACGGCAAGCCATTGCCCGCGAGCAATCTGCGAACCGAACGTCCGACCGGCGCGGCGATGAAGTCACCCTTCACGTTTCGCAACTACGGTCAGTCTGGCCTGCGAGTCAGCGATCTGTTCGCCAAAACCGCTCAGCACATCGACGACATCTGCGTCATTCGGTCGATGGTCGCGGAAGTCCCCAACCACGAACCGTCACTCATGCTGATGAACTGCGGCAACGGTCGGTTACCTCGACCAAGCTTTGGTTCGTGGGTCACGTATGGACTGGGATCAGAGAACCAAAACTTGCCCGGCTTCATTGCCATGTGCCCCGGCGGTTATCCCATCGTCTCGACACGCAACTGGCAGTCGGCCTTCTTGCCGGGAGCCTTTCAAGGTACGTATCTCGACACCAAACAAACCGATGTGAAGCAACTCATCGCCAACATTCACAACGGTCGCTTGAGCCTCGAAGAACAACGTCGACAGCTTGACCTCACTCAACTGCTCAACGCTCAGCATCGAAAGGAGCGAGAAGGTGACGGGCGGCTCGAAGCGCGAATTCAGTCATTCGAACTCGCGTTCCGCATGCAGTCCGAAGCAGCCGATGTGTTCGACATCTCGCGCGAGCCGCAGCACATCCAAGAGATGTATGGCTCGGGACAACACGGTCGGCAGCTACTCGTCACGCGCCGCTTGATTGAACGCGGAGTGCGATTCATCCAAGTGTGGAGCGGTGCCGGTCAGCCGTGGGATAACCACAGCGGTCTGGAAGCGACCCACAAACAACTAGCTGGCGAGTGGGATCAGCCGATCGCGGCGTTCTTAACCGACCTCAAGCAACGCGGGCTGTTTGATGAGACTCTCGTCTTATGGGGCGGGGAGTTTGGACGAACGCCGGTCGCTGAATTGCCGTCGCTCAATGGAAGAGATCACAACCATTATGGCTTCTCGTGTTGGCTCGCCGGCGGCGGAGCACGCGGTGGTTACGCTCATGGAGCGACCGATGAGTTCGGCTTTCGAGCCGTCGAGAATCCTGTCCCCGTCAACGACCTGCATGCCACGATGCTGCACTTGCTGGGCTTCGACCACGAGCGTTTGACGTATCGCTACGCCGGTCGCGATCACCGCTTAACCGACGTCGCGGGTCGAGTGATCGGCGAGCTGATTGCGTAAAGCATCCCGATCGTGCGAGTCGCGGACCGACTTGCCTACGTAGCTCAGTCGCTCCGCGACTGAGATTGGCAAACCGAACTCTTAGCCTATCCCACTTCTCGGACAAGCTCCTAAGGTCGCACGATCAGAGCGTCAGCAACATCGAGATCCAAGGTGACAACAACGTTGCCGCCGTCCTTCTTGATGTCGACCTTGCCGCCGCTGGCGAGCGAAACGTTGTTGCCAGAGATCGATGGATCGAGCGTGACTTTCAAGCTCTTGGCCGGCGTGCGCGTCCAATTGATGAGCGGGATAAGGTGACCGTGCTTCGACGAGATGACGGTCGACTCGATAAACGGGGCCGAGCACACGACCGGCTTGCTGAGCGTGATGGCTTGGAACATGGCCCCGAACAACTCGGAACCGCCGGAACTGAGGTCCGTCGGCAAGAAGTGAATCATCGCGTCTTCGGTCGATCCACGATCAACGGGCTTCTTCGGAATCGCCGACTTGTAGAGCCCGAGGCTCGGCAAGTAAGCGATGTAAGCACTCTTACCGGCCCCCACTGGCTGCATCGCGACAGCCGGTGAGCCATCGTTGAACGCGAAGCGAGTAGTCGCACCGCTCAGCGTCACCTTGCTCTTTGCCGAGATCACCGGCTCGTTCTTCAGTGAAGCAATCGTCTCCAGCGGTTCGGCAAACGGCAGGTCCTGCTTCTCGTAGAAGAACTGCTTGTCTTCGGGCGCGATGAGGTCGGTCTCCTGCACGCCCAGCACGGTTTGGAGCACTTCGTTAGGACGATCGAGTTCATCGCGCATGCCCGCTCCCGCCGTCGCGACGAGCCGACCTCCCGCCTTCACCCACTCGGCAATCTTCGTGCTCGCAGCGCGGCTGACATGTCGATCGGTCAAGAACAGCTGCTTGTATTTGGAAAGCGTCCCGTCGAGCGCATCCGGTTCGATGATGAAATCGAGCGGCACTTGTTGATTGCGAATGCCCAGATACAGCAGACGTTTGGCCGCAGCGAACGATCCCGCCGAGTCGCCCCACACATCTCCGGTCTCGCTGAACCACAGCCCGGTTTCGGCGGCTCGCACCTGGCCGTCTTGAATGAAGTCTTCGAAGACGCCGAGTTCACGGAAGCTCTTCAGAATCATCGCGTACTGAGCCGGGTCCGAGCAGTGGTTCTCGGTGTAAGCCACTTGCACGGGACGGAACTCGAAGAGGTTGACCTGCTTCATGCCATGCGCGAGCGATTGATAGAACAGCCGCCGCCACATGTTGGGCGTGTTGTTGGGAGCATGCGGCATGACGTAGTAATGAATCGAGCGATCCGACTTGCCGCGCAGGCCTGCTCGGAACAGATCGAGATTGATGCCATTCACCTGCGGCGAACCGACCGCGACTTGCCAGATGTAATCTTCGCCCCACGGCAACGTCATACCATCTTCACGAAAAACCGTCGCCCACTTATGGACCTCGCCCAAGAACATGTGGTGCTTGGGATAATGCGGCGAGTAGTTCGCACCGATGCCCGCGTTGGGCAAATGCTTTCGCAGAACGTCGGTGCGTTCTTTGATCGCCTTAATGCCCGCGTCGAATTGATAGCGATGCGACCAATAGAACGTGCCGGGCTTGGTTTTCTTGTCGGCCTCGGGGGCGTATTCGATCTTCATCCAATCGCCACCGACTGCGGGATCGATATCGGTCGGAGCAAGCCCTCGTGCCTTGAGCCACTCGCGAAACGCCGCGTGAGTCGCCGGGTTCTTAGGCGGATTCGGCAACGCGATCTCATCACCCAGACTCACGACTTTGATGTTCTGCGCATCGGCTCCGAGCTTCTGGCAGTACTCGGCCAGCTTGTCGGTCGCGACACCGCGCACGTCGATGTAACCGCGACCGCGCGTGCTGGTGTTGCCATCCGCTTGAGCGATGCCAAACAGCGATTTGAACTCGGCCACAGCGGCTGCGTGTTGCGAGTCGTCCTTCAGCGGTTCAAAGGTCGAAGCGAAGATCGGCGTGCGTGTCGGAGTTCTTCCAGACTGAGGCTGCTGCTTGAGATACCCGAGCAAGTCGTACAGCACGCCGTCGATCTTCCGCAGACGCTTGCTTGTGCGAGTGTCCGCATCACCCGCCAGCGCGAGTTCTCCAGCGGCACCTTCGAAGGTCGCGAGCGGCGCAACTTGGCCACTTGCCTTCAAACCAAACTCGGCTTTGAACTTGCCATCCGCCAGCCAACTCCAGCGCCCGTCGTTGAGCGAATCCATCAACCCACCGACTTCGACCCACTCGCTCGTCTGCCCCGGTTCGACCTTCACGACCACCGGCTTCCATTGCCGCAGATGCACCCAGTACGGCGAATGCTCAGTCCAATTCCCACCGGACGGAGCGGCACCACTTTTGAAGGTCAGAGGCTTGTCGCCCGTGTTGGTCACTCGCAACCACACATCGCCGGACTGCGTCAGCATGCCATCCAACGGTAGGTAGTTTTCCTTTTCGAGCCGCATCTTTATTTGCGCCTCGTCCGTCGTGAGCATCACCAAATCGACGTTTCTCTTGGCCGCAGGCTCGGGCTGCTTGTTGGCGATGAGCGTGATGGTCGCCTCGCCCGGCTGAAGTTCGGCGTAGGCGTCGTGACCTTCCCACACAACGTTCTCGGTCGCGCCCCAATCCCAACCGATCTCGTCCTTAAGACCTTGCTTGAAGGCCCAGATCTTGAGGTTCTTTCGCGCTCCATATTGGCGACTCAGTACCTGCTTACCGGCTTGCTCGACGACGATCGTGAATTGTGTCTCGAAGCGATAAGCCGCTTCGTATCGAGCCAGCACTAAGTACTTGCCCGCAGCGGGAACTTTGACCTTTTTCACCGCGCGAACGTTGTCTGCGTGCTCGCTCGCTCCGAGGAACGCCTTCCGGCTGAGAAACGAATTGGCAAAGGTCGCCGCGTAATAATTCTCCCCCCACTTCTTCGCTTGCCATCCACCCGACGCAGACGGCTGAAATTCTTCGGCCTCAGCGACGATGAGCCCATCCGGCTGAGCTTCCACCAATGGAGTGCTCTGAGCCGTTGCCGTCACAGCGCACTCATTCGCTACCAGCCCCAACGAAAACGCGAACGACATCCAACGACGCAACATGTCGAGCCCTCTGCTTGTTCGATTGATGAAACGCGCACCGCCGAGCGAGTGGGGTAACGAGTCGCTTCCGCAGAAAACAGCCAACAGTGCGTTCCGTTTGAATCACCGAGTGCGTGCTCTCAGACTGCACGACCAATTCCAAACTATCGAGCCTGAAGGGCCAAGCATGGCGCGTTGCGATGAAGGTTATTTGTGCGAAGTCTGTGGTCAGCCGGTCGACGAAATCGTCGATAGCGACCTCTACCTCAGCTTCATCATGGGGCTCGTGAAGTGGAGTGAGCTGACCCAACGGCCCGAGCGACACATCCGCTGCAATCCAGTGCAAGCGCAATTCATCAACCACGCCAACTTCCCACCGGTCATCGTCGAGGGACTATTCAGCAAGACAGAACTCGACGCCGAGTATGTCCAACAGCAAGAAGACCTCATCACGCGAGCGTGGCTCAGACTTCAAGAAGTCACATCGCTCGGCATCCCGGTCGAACAATACCCGTTAGCTCAAAGTCGCTGACGCAACCACCAATGAAGCTGCCCGAGTGACTGACTCAGAGCAACTCTGCATTTCGGCACAGCCAGCCAAAGTGTTTTCGATCACTCGGCAGATCTACAAATTAGGTGTCAGGTTAAGACACTGAATACGTCCGCCATTGCTCGAACGTGCCGAGACAGAGCAAGTTTTCGTCTCATAGTTCGATTCATTTGGGCGACGACAGCTCGTCATTAATCATCGAAGAGGGCATAAATCATGAGCATCAGCGGCGACATCTCCATCAACGGCGCGTTAGCCATCAAGCAGGCGGCGCAACAGCAACAAATCAGCACAGCGATTGCTCAGACCGAAATGGCGGCTCAGAAAAAGGTCGGTTCGGCAGTTTTGGATCTGCTCAGTCAGGCCGTTCAAGTCGCACAAGTCATCTCGTCAGAGCAGGTCAACGTCGTCGCATAGAGACGTTGATTCCTTCGCATCGTGTATCGCAAGAGATGACGTTTGGTGTGACATAGCTGCAAGTAAGTCGGCGACTTCAGTCGTCGCGACCGTTGCTGGTTCAGATGCCTGACGGGCTTCCGAGTTCAAATTTTAGGTAGCCCTTCAGGCATTTTTGTTTGAACACGAAGACTCTCCGAACTTCTCGCCAGCGATCCGTCGGGCGAACTGGGTGGGACGATTTCTCTGGCATGCATCGCCTCGCGATCTTGCTAAATTCCCGCCCTCTTCTCCCAACATCAACTCCCCGCACTGCCGGAGTCGTGTCCATGCCGGTCAAAGTCCGATGTCGTGATTGCGAGCATCAATTCAGCGTGCCCGATGCGGCGCGCGGCAAGTCCGTGAAGTGCAAAGAGTGTGGAAAGCCAGTGAAAGTCCCGGCGGGTGAAGCCGGTCCCAAGAAGCCGGCGAAGCCTCAAAAGACGATCGAGGACGAAGACTTCTTCTCCAAATTGGACCTCGACGACGTCGAGCACGAAGACAAACGCATCTGCCCGAAGTGCACTCAAGAAGTCACCGATGAAGATATCGAGTGCCCGTACTGCGGCGTGAATATCGAAACCGGCCAGATCAGTACGAAGCAGAAGGAAAAGCAGAAGATCAAGCGCCGCGGACCGGACCCGGACTTGTTCTTCAAAGTCACCGCCAAAGATTCATGGGCATATCTCAAAACCAACTTCAGTTTAGTCACGCGTCTCGCCATCTTTTGGGCATTGGCCTCGACGATCGAGTACTCATGCGCCTTCATGGCCAACTACTGCGAGAAGATTCCGCTCAAGGTCTTCTTCGGCGCGATTTCGGGGATCTCTGCGCTCGCCGCCGTCGGCAGCTTCTTCCAACTGGGCGTCGCGGTCATCAAGAGCACGATGGACGAGAAACCCAATGTGGGCCGCTTCAACTTCGACTTCTTTGAAGATGTGGCCTGGGGACTCAAGGCGGTGCTTTGGCCGTTCTCCCTGTGGGGTATCGTCCTGCTCTCGTCGTTGTTCATCCTGATTCCATTGGCGATCTTTGCGGCAATCTTCTCCGACACGGTGCTTGGACCAATCTTTGCGTTGCCGTTCGTCTTCATCGTCTTGAGCGCTGCGCCCGCGCTGCCTGTGGCGCTCAGTCATATGTCGGCCAAATACACCTACAAGGCTTACTTGCCGAATGAGATGGGACGACTGACCTTCAAGAACTTTAAGCCGGTGGTCTACTGGTGGATGTTGGCGATTGGAGCATTTCTGCCAGCACTCTTGATCGCCATCCCCATCGGCATCTTTTTCGGCTCCGTTTACGAAGGGTTCTGCAACAACCTGCTGTGGTTCGTCCAGGTCTGCTCGATCCCCATCGAAGAAGACAAGCGAGATTGGATGTTCTACCTCGTGGTTGCTTTCTCCGGCATGATTTTCATGGGGATCATCTTCATCGTTTACGGCTATCTGCTGGCGACTGCAGGTGTCTTCGTAATGAGAACCGTCGGACTATTCAGCTATTACAACCAAGCGACACTCGAGATGGGTGACAAACGAGTCGCCGGACAGCCCGTTGGATTCTGGATCCGATACTTAGCATTCATGATCGATCTCATACTCGTAAGTATCTTCATGGGTTGCGCACACTTGGGGATGTTTATGTTTGGGATGTTCCTCGACGAACTCGGTGTGGAGGGCATGGAGATGTCCCTCGCCGGTCTCTCGAAATTGCTCGACGTCGTCATCCCTCTGGGTTACTGGGTCTTGGCTGAGTCCGGTCCAGGCGCCGGTACGCTGGGCAAGAACTCGATGGGTATGCAGGTCGTCACGCTCGAAGGAAAGAAACCCATCACTCGCGGCCAAGCAGTCGCTCGATACTTCTTGCGAAACATCGGCGGAAACTTCCTCGGTCTGGGCCTTCTGATGTGCCACTGGGACAAAGAGAAGCAAACCTGGCACGACAAGTCCTCAAAGACTCGCGTGGTTTGGAAGCCTGAGAACTATTAGCTCTTGAGAATCAGATTCTTAGAGAAATCTCAATGTTCACCGCGTGAGAGGAGCATCCTCGCCAGCCGTTCCTGGATTTGGCGATCGTGGAACGACCGATTTCGGCAGTGTCGCTCGCAAACTTCCAAACCTGTCATTTTGGAGCCTCGACGGCTAGCGAAAGGTCATATTCCGAAGAGTCGCGAAGCTGTTCCGATTGGAGCAATCCCTCTGGCAACGAATCTGAATTTGGCGAGAGCTAAAGTCGGTGGCCGATACGATTGCCAAACCGCTCCCGAGAAGCGGCACCGCTATTGATTGACCGATTTCTTGCACTGGAACCCGCATGACAGACGCCAGCCTGGCGTTAGGTTTTTCCGATTGGAGCGACCTTACGCCATCCCACCTGACTCTCCTCCCGAACCTGACCATCGTCCGTGAAATTGATTGTGTGTGACAGCGCGCGGCCTACAATGTCGCCGCTCTCTCGCCCGGACGGATCCTCTAGTGGCAAACCCGAGTGCGTTCTCGTTTCAGATGTGCTATGCGAGCTGGTTGGCTTGCTGAATTCTGAACCTAACTACGAGAGATAGTTACCTGCCTCCTTGCCTTTCGTGGTCCGCGAACGCACCGTGTTGCATCATGCTCGGTGTCTACCTACGCGGCCTTTCGTCTTCGTTCTCCTAAGTATGGGTCACGATGAGCTACCACATTCTGCTTACTGGCGCGACCGGATTGTTAGGACGTTATCTGCTGAAGGATCTCTTACAGGCTGACGTCCCTGTCGCCGTTGTCGTGCGTCGTTCACGTCGTCAATCGGCGGAGGACCGAGTTGACGCGTTGATGGCGACCTGGGAGTCAATGCTGGGCTACAAGCTGCCTCAACCCAAAGTCATCGCCGGTGACCTCACCGAAGATGAACTCGGTGTGAGCGACGATGATGCCGATTGGATCTCTGAGCATTGCGACTCTGTCTTGCACAATGCCGCGAGCCTCAACTTCATCAGCACGGATCCCGAGGGTGAGCCGTGGCTGTCGAACGTCAAAGGCACGCAGAACGTTTTGAATCTGTGCCGTCGCACGGGCATCAAGGACTTCCACCACGTCTCCACGTCCTACGTCTGCGGTCTACGCACGGGACGCATCATGGAGAACGAGTTGGACGTCGGCCAAACGCTGGGCAACGACTACGAGAAGAGCAAGGTCCAAGCCGAGACGATGGTTCGCGAGGCCGACTTCTTGAGTCCTCCCACCATCTATCGCCCAGCCATCATCGTGGGTGATTCTCAGAATGGTTTCACCACTACGTTCCACGGCTTCTATGCAGCGCTCAACTTGGCGGCGACGTTGCGAAAGTCGCTGGGAGCTGAGGACGAGCGACTCAACATTCCGACTCGCATCAACCTGGATGGCCACGAGCGTAAGAATTTCATTCCCGTCGATTGGGTATCAGCAGTCACGGCTCACATCGTGACCAAGCCCCAATTCCACGGTCGTACTTACCATCTCACTCCGACGACGACGGTCACCGTCCAAACGCTGCGAGAGATTCTCGAAGAGACGTTTGGATTCCATGGGACGATCTTCGCTGGCCAAGGCAAGAAGCTCGAGAATCCCACCGAGATCGAGCAACTCTTCTACGAGCACATCCGCGTTTACAACTCGTATTGGCGTGACGATCCAGTCTTCGATTGCACCAACACTCTCGAAGCTGCTCCACATCTGCCATGTCCCACTATCGACAAGGCTATGTTGATGCGGCTTGCTCAAGAAGCCGTTCGCATGGACTTCCGATTCAAGGACAAGCCGGCTGTTCGTCGTCCCGAGACTGTCGGCGTCTAACCGACGGTTCGCGTCATCAGCCATCACGTTGAGGCTGCGTTGTCTGGAGTGCTCGCAATCGAGCATCCGCCAGATCACGCAGCCTCAAGTCTTTCATGGCTTGCCAACAAGTGCCGTCCGCATGGCTGCCAACCGCATTGCCAAGTCAGCATGCCCGAGTTGCGTGAAGTGCAAGCCGTCGTTCGTCGCGCCTGGAGTTGTGATCACACCAGCCAACACTCGTTTGGGAATCAGTACGACGCGATATCGACTCGCTAATCGACGTTGAATCGCCCCGAAGCGATGGCCCCACGGCGGCACCGGCAGTTCAAACATCACAACATGCCGTCCAGATCGAGCCACGTCCTGTAACAATTCATCCAAAGACCTTTCGAAATCTGCGGCGGAATTTTCTCCGAGAAGGTCATTCCCGCCGATCTCGATCAGGACCATCTCGGCAGCATCGAGCTTGGCAGCCTGTTGCAACGCCGTTCGCACTGTCGCTCCCGCCACGGCCAGATTTCGAATGCTCAAGCCGTAATCTCGTTCGAGATGACCAGGCCACGGCAACCCTTCACCGAACTCGGCACTCAACGAATCGCCGATCACCGCCCACTTCTGATCCTTCGAGGCATTCCTAGTTGGAGTCACGTGATAAGGCACTTCCACAACCAAGCATGTCAGCCAACTCAGCAGGACCAACAAACGCACGCGTTTGAATGAAGAGATTTGGGCGTCCGCCGAAACACCGGCATCAGAAGCATTCGTCGGTTTGCGAACATTCCGTTCGCTCACGGACCACAGCACCAAAGAACTCAAGAAAGTGACAGCCAGCCACAGCGGCATCGGTGTCCCCGAGATCCCGATCGCAGTTAGCCCCAGAACCACAGACCACGTCCGCAGTCGATGCGTTCCGCGAGTCGCAGTTCTCCCAGCCAACCACCACGCCAACCCCAACAGGCCAAAGCCCGTGAAGAACGCGTGACCGCTGACGCAATGGAAGACAAACCAATCTCGCATCATGTCGAGTTCTCCTGAGTCAGCATCTTCTGCTTCGTTCTTCGCAGTCGAGCTTGAGCGGTTGGAATAGAAGCGACGCAACAGCGGTCACAGCGCATCAATCCAAGTCGGCAACGCAGCGAAGACATCGGCCAGCGTTGTATCGCCAACATCGATGACCAGTGTGTCAGAAGAATCACTCTCATAGAGGTCACTTCCCGCACCACCGTTGAGAGAGTCTGTCCCGTCAGCGCCACTCACACCGCTATCGCCTCGATTCCCACCACTGAGCGTGTCGCTTTGCGAGCCACCGAGCAGAGTGTCGTTCCCCAGTCCGCCAACCAGCACCACGGGAACCGTCGCAGCACTGGCATTGAGCTGATTCGCACTCGCACCTCCCACTAGAGCGATGCGTTCAACGCTATTCGGAGCTAAGTCCGAGCCGGTCACAGCCGACGAAACCGTCGCGCCGCTGACAGTGAAATTCGTGTCCGCCTTCTCGTACTGGTAGTCGCTACCCAAGCCGCCATCGATGAGATCAACGCCCGCATTCCCCTGCAGAACGTCATCGCCATCTCCACCAAACAACGAGTCGTTGAACGGACTGCCGATCAACGTGTCGGCACCGCCATTGCCGTTGAGAATGACTCGCACCGCCGAGCCCGACCCATCCAGCCGATTCGAGTTGCCCTGACTACTCAGATCAAACCGCTCGACGTTGAGTGCCGTCTCAACTCCCGTCAGTGCAGAGCTGAGTTGCAAACCCAAGATGGTGAAGTTGGTGTTGCCAATCTCGGAGACACGATCGGTGTCGGCCCCACCATCCAGCAGCGCGTCCGAGTCAGCTCCACCAGAGATCAAATCATTGCCTGCTTCACCCAGCAGCGAGTCGACTCCGGCATCACCGAATAGAGAGTCATTGCCAGTCCCGCCGAGCAGCGTATCGTTGCCGTCTTCGCCGACGACTCGATCATTACCGTCCTCGCCCAGCACCGAGTCGTTGCCCGTTCCGCCCGAGACGGTGTCGTCATCAGCGCCGCCACGCACAACATCACCGCTAGCGCCTTGACCGAAAACTCGATCGGAACCGGGTCCACCATCGAGCGTGTCGCGACCACCACCACCGTAGAGGAAGTCATTGCCCGCACCACCAGTGATGCAGTCCGCTCCGAGGGCTCCCGAGATGATGTCAGCCCCTTTCGAACCAATCAGAGTGTCGCTGCCGTTGCCGCCCGCATTGAGTTGCGTGAAGCCGATACCCACGAAGCCTGACGCATCAATCCGATTCGACGACACGCCGCCGGTTAAGTCCGCGTTCTCAATCGAAGTCAAAGTGTCGGAGCCAAGCCCACCGGTCAGAGCGCCATCGAACGACACATCGTTGGTAATCGTGAAATTGACGTCGGCTACTTCGCGCACCAGATCGGTGCCCGTGCCGCCAATCAACACATCGTTGCCCAGCCCTCCGCTGAGCACGTCATTGCTGCCTCCACCTTCCAGTCGGTCCGCTTGCGAACTGCCCGTCAAAGTGTCGTCGCCAGTCGCACCGCGAAGAGTGACACCAAAACTCGCGCTCGCCGCAGTCAGGATGTTGGCGTTACTGCCCCCCAAGAGATTGGCCGCTTCAAGACCACTGAGCGTATCCATGTGAGTCACAGCACTCGGAGTTCTCGCGTTGATAACGACGATCAATTGAGTCGCAGTCAGCGTCATGTCGGCATCGGCGATTTCGAGCAACGTGTCGACATTGCCAACGCCATTCAGAATGTCGTCGCCCAGATTGCCGGTGAGTGCATCATCGCCCGAGCCACCATCCATCGAGTCCTGGCTCTGCGAACCAATCAACGTGTCGCTGCCCGCTCCCCCATTCAAAGTCGTTTGCAAACTGGTGGTGCTGAAGTTGGCTTGGTCATTGCCATTCCCAAGGCTCACAGCCACGCGATTGCTGTTCGCGACAATGCTGCCGACCGCAGTCACCGAGTCCGCGCCATCGCCAGTATTAAAAATGACATCGCCCGTCAGGCTAGTCAGCGGGACCGTAAGCGAATGACCGTCGAGGGAGATCGTTGTGCCGCTCGGCGCCGCAATGAATTGCTCGTTGGCGTCTTGCACGACCAAGTTGCTCCCAGAGACGGTTAGCGTCAGTTGGTTGTTGCGACCGACGGAGTCCTGAATGGTCAACACGCCCGTCGTGAAGGTCGCCGAGAGAGTTCCCAATGCCGCCTGCACTTTGAGAGTTCCCAATGCCGCCTGCACTTTGAGAGTGGCGTTGCCCTGCACGAAGACGTTGTAGAGCACTCCGTTGATGGCCTCATCGACCTGTTGAGTCCAGCCGGTGCCTTTTGCCACCGCGTCCGTCGAACTGCGTTGCACCAGCAGCGTGTTCGAGGTGTTGGAGAGATTCAGAACATCTCTCACAGACAGAGTCAGGGTATCCGCACCGCCCGAGCGTAGGTCGATGGTCTCGATGCCCAACAGCCGATTGTCTCGAACTGTGGAGAGGTCGAAGTTCAAACCGCTGACGTTGTTTAATCTCAAAGTGTCATTGCCCGCACCGCCGACGATCCGCTGGAAGGTGAGATCCGAAATCTCGATCTGATCATCGCCCTGCCCCGCTCGAAATGAATCCGCTCCCCCCAAGCCAATGATCGCATCGCTGCCGCGACCGGCGACGATCGCGTTGGACCCGCTCGTACCAGTGATGGTGTTGGCATCGCTGTCGCCCAGATGAGTGACTCGATTGCCGCCGAAATCAGCGCCGTAAATGACGTAGGTGATGCCGCTGTCGTGCAATTCATTGCCGTCATCCGTGCGAGCGGCGATGACGGCGTCATCGAAGCCGTCTCCGTTGATATCACCAGCGGCCAGTGACGCACCAAAGTTGGAATAGAAATTACCACCGTCGATGACAAAGCCGTTCGAGCCGTTGAGCGTGCTGAGATCGATCGATGCTCCAAAGCTGGAACCACCGAAGATCACTGCGACGCGTTGATCGTAGGCCGTGTCCGTCCCGCCAATGATGACATCGTCAAAGCCGTCTCCGTTGATGTCGCCCGCAGTGCCAATTGACTCGCCCAGAATTGCGGTGGGGCCGCTGTTGTTCGTGATGCTGAACCCAGTCGAACCGTTGAGCGTGCTGAGATCCACGTTGCTCGCAGCCGGCGTCGCACTTCCGAAAAACACGTAGCTGCGACCTTTATTCGCATCGGCGTTGTAGTCACCAATCCCGATGTAGGCGAAACCGTCGCCATTCACATCACCCACAGAGCCGACGGTGCCGAAGCGAGTCGACCCGGTCGCAGTCATCCGAAAGCCCGCCGAGGTATTGGGAGCGCTGAAGCTAAACGTCGGAGTTTCGGTCGCGAAGGATGTCGCTCCGAAGAAGACCCAAGCTTCGCCAGACGAAGAGATATTGCCGAGCACCAGGTCATCAAGGCCATCTCCGTTGACGTCTTCGGGGGTGCCGAGGTTATCGACGTTCGTGTTATCGAACCGAAAGCCTGCCACTCCACCAGCCAGCGAAGTAACCGTCGCGCTGGGGAACGAGGTCCGACCGAAGACGACATACACATCCCCCGCCGAGCGAATGACAACGTCTTGCAAGCCATCGCCATTGATGTCGCCTGCGGCCACGTCTTGCCCGAGCGACCCGCTGTTGCTGGGCATCGATTGAATTGTCACTCCGTTCGATCCGTTGATGCTCGTGATGTCGAACGTCGCGGCAAAGGCCGACGTCTTGCCGAAGATGACATGCACCTTGCCCGCGTTGTTCGTCGTGCCGGGCTGCGAAACGATCAAGTCCGCGAGTCCGTCGCCGTTGACGTCACCGCCCGCGAGTCCTCGACCAAGTTGGTCATTCGTCGCGACGCCCGAGATCGAAAAACCGTTCGTCCCATCCAGAGTCGACAAGTTCAAAGGCGAGGCAAAGCCGCTCGATGTACCAAAAACGACATACGCTTTCCCCGCATCGGTCAGCCCATTGAAGTCGGCGTCACGAGCACCAATCGCGATGTCGTCGAACCCATCTCCATTGATGTCGCCAATCACAGTCAGCTTGCGACCGGAGTTCTCGCTCGCGATATCGCCGTGAATCTGACCACCGATCGGCGGCTCGATCGCCGCTTGTGAAAGGAGCCCGTCGCTGGGCGAGTCGATGACGAAGACTCGCACATCTTCGTCGTAAGTGGCGCCACTCGGATCCGTCGCGCGGATCGTGATCCGATGCGAAATGTCGGTCGGAGAGAGTGCGGTGCTCGTTGACACCAGCCGGTTGCCGCTGATGGCAAACCGACCGCTCGCGTCATTCACGAGACTGAAGGTCACGCTGTCGTTGTTCGGGTCAGAGCCGCTGATCGTCGCGAGCGTCAGCCCTGCCGCAGAGGACTGCGAAACAGCCAGCGTGCTCAAGAAAAGATCGTTCGGCGGACGATTGCCCGAGCCATCAATCGTGACAGCGACAATTCCCGTCGCCGTCGCACCTGCCGAGTTGGTGAGCGTGTAAGAAAAACTCTCCGTCCCAATGAAGCGACTATCGGGCGTGTAGACAATCCGGTCATCGCTGGGGTTGCCCGGAGTGCCGTTGTTATCGATCGTCACACTGCCGTGCTGCGGCGGACGCGGCAACGACAGCGTGAGACTGCCGCCGCTCGAATTAGAATCATTGGCGAGCACATCAATCGTCACCGCCTTGCCCATCGGCGTTGAAACAGAGTCTGCTCCGGCCACCAGCGGCGGAGCGATCTCGTAAAGATGAGCTCGCACATCAACGCCCGTCGCGCCATTGGATTCGGGATTCACGAGCACCAATTGAGTGCCCGCGATCGCGACATCGGGGCCTTAAAAGAAGTCTGTCGAGACATCGCGAGTGACTTCGTTGCTCAACGTCGAACCATCGGCCGCCATGACTCGCGCCGCGAAGTCGACGCCGCCAAAGCCACCACCTTTGTTGCGCCACGCAATCACTCGACGATTACTGCCGTCGATCGCGATCTCAGGCAGATACTGCTCGCCTGAAGTCGTCGTGTTGACGATGGCCTCGGCAGAAAACGCGGTCCCGTCCGCGTTGAAGGTTCGCATCACGATCGCGCCGCTGTCTCCATCTTGGCCGTCGCTGCTCCACACGATCGTGAAACGATTGTTGGCATCGAACTCGATCCGCGGTCGGCTCTGCCCATTGGCCTCAGTTGTATTGACCTGAAACGCGTTGCCCGCCGTCGTGCCGTTGGCGTTGTAGCGCTGGGCATAAATCCCGAGGCCGCTGGTGTCCGTGCCGCCCTGCTCGTTGGAGTCGTTATCCCACACAACCACGAAGATGCCGTCAGACGCAATGGCCACATCGACGTCGCTGAAGTGACGGCCGCCCGGCAAGCTGATGTCCGAGGCATCGAGCGCAGTTCCATTGGCGGAGAAGCGACGCATGCGAACGTTGGTGCCAGTGATGTTGGTCGACCATACCACCACGAAGTCGCCGGTCGTTTGATTCATCTTCACTTGCGGTTCGAGCTGCGAGGCGAAGGTGCTGACGTTGATCTGGAACTCATTGCCTGCCGTCGAGCCATCCGCATTGAAGCGTTGCGCGAAGATGCCGTGATCGTCGGCACCGCTCGTGCCCTGCCCTTCCCACACAACGACGAACGAACCATCGGCAGCCATCGCAACGTCGGGCGTGAACTGATCACCGCTCGTTGTCGAGCTGATGTGAAACTCGTTACCGGCCTTCGCTCCAGCACCGTCGAGCCGCTGGCCGTAGATGCCGTGACTCGCACCGTCTTGAGTATTGCTCGACCAAACCGCGACGAACTTGTTGGAGCCATTGCTCGCGATGGCGGGTTCGTCTTGGTCAGAAGTTGTGAACGTGTTGAGCGTCTGCGTGCTCTCGTAAGCGGCTTGAATCGTCGGGGCGGCCACCTTGATGAGCAGCTTGCGAGTCGCGCTGCCTCCTTTGCGATCAGAGACTTCCATCGTGACGACATAGTCACCGGCAGCGCTGAAGCTGTGAGTCGGCGCCAGCGTGTTGGCGGTAAAGCTCTTGTCGCCAAAGTCCCAGAAGGTCGACAGCGGATCGTTGTCCCCATCGGTCGCTGTGCCCGTGAAGTTGATGGTCTGACCGACCGCCGCGTTGATGATGTCGGCTGTCAGAGTTGTTACCGGCCCATTGTTGCCAGGGAACGAGCCCTCGTTGATCTCAATGTCGAGATAGTTGTTGCCGACCTCTGCATGTCTCGCGAGCACCGTGAAGTGCAACTGCGCATCAAAGTCGGAGTAAGTGCGACCAACAAGCAACGTCCCATCCGCCCCGTCGCCGTCTTGATAGTCGCCCGGCACGGACTCTGGAGTGAGATCGAGAACTCGCGGAGCCGACGTAAAGCCCAACTGGTCGGCAGCGTCGCTGTAGTTCGTCGTCACGAAGACCGCGCCGTTATCGAGATACTGATCCGTCGTCCGCGCGCGATAGTCGATCCAGTAATCCTGAATGTCATTGCGACGAATCCTCAGGGCATAGTGCCGACCATCCACCAGCGAACCGCCATCATCAGTGGCATGCAGCCGATAGGTGCCGGAGTTCGCCGTGACGTTGATCGTCTGACTGCCAACATCAAACCAACCCGCTCGCGTCTTCCATTTGCCGAACTCATCTCCCGAGGGGCTCGTTCCGCCGCCTCCCATCACGTCCAACCCAGTCCCGCCTTCAATGTCGGTCGCGTCTTCGGGATCACTTATCACGTCGTCAGGATTGTTAGGAATAAAAACTCCCGAGTGATTCGCACCCAGGTTATGCCCGAACTCGTGCGACCAAGCATCGAGACTCAGATTGGCATTCTCCCACAAATGCCCGCCGCCGACGCTCGCCAACCCGTACCACGTCACGCGGCCGCCCAGCGACGGATGAATGACCGTAACATGGTCGTAGCTGTCGACATTGAAACCGAGTGCCTGCGCTGCGGCTCTCGCGGAATCGTGAATTGCATCCGAGGCACTCGAGGGAGCCCCCGGAGTTGCAGCGTTCTCGATCTGGGCCTTGGTGTAAGGAATCGTGACCGTGGTCGGGACGATGTCGAGCAGGTTGTCGGGGAATGAAACTTGTCCAAACGACTGTCGAAAGTGGAAGTCGCTGACTTGAGACATCAACGACCGAATCTCGTTGTCCCTGAAGGTGCCGTCGGCAGAGAGCAACGCATCTTGCAAGTTGGCTCGAATGACCAGATGGCTGCGTGCCCCCAGTCCCAACGATGCCGGCAACTGCTCAACGAAAGCAGTCTGATCGGTCGTGAGAAGCGTCAGCAGCAATCGCGATTCGAGTTGCTCTGCTCGCAAGCGCCGCTGGCGTTGGCGATGGGAAGAACCGCGATGTCGCGCGGACTTCGAAGGAGGACGCTTCGTACTCGAAATCGACTGCAACCAATTAGCCCACGACATGCGATCTATTCCTTGATGATGAAAGCTCGATTGATTGACGTTCCGAGCGGTCGTTCTCTGACTGCCGTCCTGCTCTGCAAGCAGCGAGAAGTTAGTCGTGGCTAAAGGATTCTTGGCCACTCGACGCCGGTAGAAAGTTGCGATCTGGGGGACAATCAGTGTTGGAGCACACCTGGTTCCAATCCAACGGCGAGTCTATTTGAGAACCATTGAAACGCTGAGGTCGCGAAGAGCGCAGTGGAATGTGAAGAGAGAATGAATTTGAACTCTCTGTTTCTCTCTGCGTCCACCGCGTCCTCTGCGTTTCAAACTCTTCGGATGCGGGCGAAGCTTGCGTCAAGGTGTCTCAGTCGCAACTGCGAGAGGACATCAGAGGCGTGCGAGTGTGAAAACGTCTTTGATCTCGATCCAGTGACCGCACCCAATGAGCCGGTCCTAGATGCCGGTGGCACAATGCGAGTTCCCCCACATTGCCCATCGGTTTGCACTCACAACCTTGTCGTCATCAGCAGCATGACTTACGAATGCCCGCCGCTCGCCGCAGGAAGGTGATGCGCCTCGCTGTTTCCTCTTGAAGACGGTCTTTGCTGATTGCTTGGTCTGCTTCAGCCTAGACGTGAATCGCTATCAACGGAGTCATGTTAAGTGTCGAGTTACGATGCCATTTTGGTTGTGGGTTTTGGTGGTCCTGAGAAGCCGGACGATGTGATGCCGTTCTTGGAGAACGTCACGCGCGGCCGCAACATCCCGCGCGAACGCTTATTGGAAGTCGCCGAGCACTATCACCACTTTGGCGGCGCGAGCCCCATCAATGCTCAAGTTCGCGAACTGATCGCAGCCTTGACTCCTGTGCTGCGTCAACGAGGCATCGACGTGCCTCTGTATTGGGGCAACCGCAATTGGCATCCCATGCTGCCCGACACCATGCGCGAGATGACTCAAGCTGGGGTGAAGCATGCGCTGGGGCTCGTGCTGGCGGCATACAGTTCGTACTCAAGCTGTCGGCAGTATCTCGAAAACATCGAAGCCGCGCGACAAGCCGTCGGCCCTGATGCACCGCCTGTCGCTAAGGTGCGATCCTACTTCAACGATCCAGGCTTTGTGGCCGCGAATGCCGATCGTCTCCGCATGGCGATCTACCGCCTCTCGACGGTCTTGCGAGACCAATGCCATGTCGCGTTCACGGCTCACAGCATTCCCCAACGCATGGCTGATAGCTGCGAGTACGCTAACCAATTGCACGAAACCGCGCGGCTAGTGGCCGAGCGAATTGGCCTTCCCGCCAATCGTTGGCAGTTGGTTTATCAAAGCCGCAGCGGTCGCCCTCAAGACCCGTGGCTCGGCCCGGACATCTGCGATCATCTGACCGACCTGAAATCGCGCGGCGTGCGAGCTGTTGTTGTCGCTCCGATTGGTTTCCTCTCTGATCACGTCGAAGTCCTGTACGACCTCGACGATGAAGCAAGACAGAAGGCCCAGGAACTCGGCCTCGAAATGAACCGAGCCAAAACGGTCGGCACTCATCCCGCCTTCGTGGATGGTCTGGCCACGTTGATCGAGTCGCGTTTCAAAGGCACCCCGGCCTTAGCGTGTGGCATGTTGCCAACGCTTCCCGACAAGTGTCCAGAGAACTGCTGCCCGTCCGGCATGCCAACTCAGCGACCAGCCTAAAGTACGAAGTCGCTCCGCCATGCGTGGTGATTGGAAGCAGGGCGAGTCTCCAGGCCCGCCCGCCTTTTTTCTCCCCGTATTGACGATCGAGCCGAGCCCCCAACCTGCTCTCCAGGAGCACAGTTGATTTCCCAAGCTCTATGGTCGCCTTTCGCTCCGCGAAAGAGCGTCCTTAGAAGCATTGGAGGTTGCGTTCCGACTCTCATGAGAGGCCATTGAAGACGCTCTTTCGCGGAGCGAAAGGCGACCACAAAACAACTGCCCGGGAAATTTGCGACACGCCTCTCAAATCACAACCCGTCCCTGCTTGCTGAAAGCGTCACTGCCTCGCGCTCGCCCACTTCACACAATGCCGGTGCAGCACCTCATGAGATGCGCCGCATGCAGCCGTATCTGAGTTATGCCGCATGCGGCCGTAATATGTTATCCACACACCTGAAGACTTAAGTCCTGCCGCTTGACGAACCAACGAAACAGGACCAGTCTGCCAAATCTTCAGCAAGCAGGTGTCGTCGACGCGCCGAGTTACCTCGCACGCTGCTCAATTCTTTGTACGGCGTCTAAGACAAACGAATGAGCGATTTTCCTGAACACCACAAGCTGATTGCTAAATACCTTGCGACGAAATTTGGAGGGGCGCCGAAAGCGCATATGTACCGGGACGATTTCGGCAATCGGCCAATTTCGATTGGAGCGTTCGGACCAGCCACAAAAAGATTCTATTCCACAATAGGCATGTGCGATGAATGCCTGCGTATACCTGCCGGTCGCTTTGAATTTGCGGCTCTCGGCAAACATCAATGGCTCCCGAATGCAGTAGTTACTTCCATATATTGGCTACGCAACCGAACCTTCAATAGTTGGCCATTAGTTTGCGAAGACGCCGTCAAGCAAAACGCAAAAAGTTCGGCTCATCGCAAAACCGTGGGGGTAACTGGTAAAGAGCGGACAGACTGGTTCAGCTGGGGTTGTGAGTTCTCAAGTCGCAACTTCAACGGAGTCCCAGAATGTCCGCTCAAGCGTTTT
>OMIV01000130.1 GCA_900299185.1 Planctomycetaceae bacterium | reverse complement strand
ATTGGGCCATCTTCTGAAGCTGATTTTCCGGCGGCTGTTGTTGACGCTGGAGTTCTTGTTCCAGTTCGACCAGCGATTTCTTCAGTTGTTGCAGAGCTTGTTCCTCAGACTGTTGCGCGGTCTTGGCTTCGCCTGCTTGCAGCTGTTGCTCGGCGGTTTGTTGATTGGCCGCGGCTTGTTCCAGCGGCTTTTGGCCGGCTTGAGGTTCACTCGGCTGAGGTTGATTAGGTCGACCTTCAGCATTCGGTGGCGTCATGCTTTTCGCGACGAACTGAGTATCGCTTCGCAATGTTTGTTGGCGATCCGCTAAGGCCGGCAGCCCTGCGATGTTTGCCGTCTTAGCGACGTTGGTTTGGTTAATGAGATCTTGCTGCCGTCGAATCAATTCGCGGACGGCCTCCATCTGCTTTTGGAGTTGGTCGATCGACTCATCTTTCTTGTGGAGCTTCTCTGTCGCGGCCTGTTGCTGCTGTTCGTCGCGACGCAGTTCGTTGAGTTCTTTGTGCCACTTCTTCAGAAGCTCGATCTCTTCGCGGTCTTTTTCTTTGTCGCCGTTCTCGGTCAACAGAATCGAGATCAGCTTGCGGACATCGTCAAGCACCTGCTGCTGCTCGTTAGATGCATTGTCGAGCTTGGTGTCGTTGAGCAGTCCCGCGATCCGGACCATGCGTTGTTCAACCAGCAGGCTGCGCGATTCTTCGAAGGCCTTGACTAATCGGGCCGCCCGCTCGGGTTCTTTTTCTTCCAGTGACTTGGCAAGTGCGAGGAACCGACGTTCGAGCTCACTCATCATTCTGCCGACTCGTTGTTGTCGAACACCAAGAGCACTTTCAGCGGCGTCGGGAGCGACAGATTGCGCTCGGACCATCGTTGGAATTGAGAGGCACAGGCAGGCAAGTAACGCGCGGATGACTGACATGTTCGCCTCTCGATGGAGTGAGAGTTTCGCGGAGCGACGACGTTTTGTAGATCGAGACCGATGGGTAATCGCTGGAGCCGCGAGGCAGTGTATGTGTCTCGCTCTCAGCGGCAATGTGTAAATCAACCGGCTACTTTTTCGGGCGTCCTGGGGCATCCAACAGTTTGCGGATGGTGTCCTGCTTTTCCTTCTCGGTGCGTTTCAAAACTTCCTGTTGAGCCTTTTGCACTTCGAGCAATTGATTGACGGCTTCTTGGAAGCCCTCGGCTTGTTCCATGTGTCCCAAAATCTCATTGAGTCGTTCGAGGAGTTTCTGTTGGGCTTGAATCGTTTGAGTGAGCAGGGCGTCGCGGTCGTTGCTGTTTGCGGCTCGAGTACGTGCTCGATCGAGCAAGCTCAGAATGGGTGGGAAGCAGTCTCGTTGAACTCCGCCAAGCGGCTGGATCACTCGCGATTGCAACCGAGTTTGCAGCGGGCCTTCGTTGTCCTCGATGCGGTTGTTTTGGATTTCAGTGACGACTTCTCCGAACCGCCGAGCAATCTTGAGAACCTCTTCGCCGATGGCCTTTTGGCGACGCTCTAATCGAGCGAGTTGGTCGCGTTGAACGGCTGTGAGATCGGCTTTGCCGCGAACTGCCGCCAGAAGCGCGGATGCGTCTGTGCGAAGTTCGTCTTCCAGCTTGATCTGCTTTTCGAACTCGATGCGCAGTTCCCGTTCGCGACCCAAAAGGGCGGCACGGAATTCATCGTCGGTCACGATGCGTGCGAGAAATACGGACGATCTTCCGATGCCCGGACCGGTTACCGAGTTGTTGTCCGTAGCTGCGATGACGAACGACAACGCGTTGCCAGGAGTGACTTGGAGTTGTTCGAATTCCAACGCAAAGTCGATGGGGACGTCGCGCGAGGGCAGTTGTGTCGCCGGTCTTACAGCGAGCGTGCTCGCCGTATCTTCTTGAGCGTTCTCGACGCGACGTCGATGTTGAAGTTCGAGTTTGGTAACCGCGAAGTCATCGGTGATGTGCCCGACGATTGGCAATCGAGCTCGTTCCGTGACCAGCGTGCTGACTCCAACAAGTTTGACCTGCACTTGCGGCTCACGATCTGCCGCCACACGCAGGCGAAACATGGCGGGCTCGCGCGAGGTGAGTGCTTGTGGTTCAGATCGACCGGGTAGCCAGAGCGTCTGAATGTCAGTCAGATCAATTCGATAGTCGCCATCTTGCAGGTCACTTCCGGAGAGCTCGAGGGACAGTTTTGTCTGATCTGAGATCGATATCGGCCGTGAAATCGTTCCTACACTTAGATTGGCTGAGGCGACCGGCTGGTTGCTGGATGCGGTTACCGTGAGACGGCTGCCCTTCAGAATGCGGAACGGACCGCTGCCCGTCGGAAGAACTTCTTCAGGCATGTCGGAGTAGGCTGGCGGTGTGACGGTCAGTTTCAGCTCTGTGAGTGAAGGACGATCGACAATGCGGACCTGATACCAGCCGGAAGCTGCTTGGGTTTCAACGACGCGAAAGGTGGTGGCTGCGGTTGCTCCTGAGATATCGGTGCGAAATCGCTGACCACCATCAAGCAACTCCATGCGCTGGCGGCGGTGCGAATCGCCGTACTCCAACCAAAGTTCTTGTGGCTTTCGGCGACTGTCGGCAGTGATCGAAACTTCGATGGGCCAGTCTTCGTTTCGTGGGATGGTGAGAACTCCGTCATCCGCGCCGTGGACCTGGAAGTGAATGTCTTGCGGCCATTCTCGTTGGCCAAGCAACACGTTGCGGTTGAACCAAATCGCCATGGAGTCGGTCGCCAAGACCGATACCGCCGCGCCGAGCAGCACTGAGACAGCCAACGACAAGACGGCGATGTTTCGAGTTTGGCGGTGCTGATTCAACGCGCTGGTCGGATTGATGTTCTCAGAGACGCTAACACCGAGTTCGACCGTCGCTCTCAGCAGTGTCGGCGAACTTCCAGTTGTTGCCTGGTCGATGCGAGCGAACTGCAGCGCGCTGATGAGAGCTTGGCCAAGCTCCGGCTGCTGGTCTTCAATTTGCAGGCACAGAGCGTCGTCGGATGTTCGCTGTTGAAGGGGCTTCATCAGCCAGCGATATGCAACTGCGATGGTTCCAAAAAGCACCAGCAACAGCATGACTGCTCGTTGGGCTCGGTCCATGTGGAAGGACCAGTCGAGCAGAAAGTCGATGGCGAGAGCGATGGTCAGGCAGGCTGCCAGTCGGCTGGCTCCATCAATCACGATCCAACGAGTGAGTCGGCGTCGCAGTTCGTTCAATCGCGAAATGATCGGGGAAGCTGTCATGCCGAGACCTCTGCCGGTGGATCGCGTCGGGCGTCCGTTGCGGTGGTCGTCGCTATTGCTTCAACGAGAACTCGACGACGACGGGACGATGGTCGGACCTTAGCGTCCAGCCATGCAGGCAGCGATGCCATTGAACCTTACGGTCGCCCCAAACTTGATCGAGATGCAGCACGGGACTGGTCGACGGCCAGGTCTCGCGTAGCCCCGATCCTTTTTCGATGAAGGCATTCGTGTATTCGGCGGGTAGGCGATCGAAATGCACCGAGTCTGGTGGCGTATTGAAATCGCCGACCATCACATGCGGCAGTTTGGGATGGCGATTAGTGATCTCGTTGATCTTGTCGAACGCCGGACGACGGGAGAGCAGTGGGTCCGAAGCGACATCAACGATGGTCAGAGCGAACTCACCTTGAGGAAGCCCCAGTCGCAGAATGCGATAGCCGAGAGCTTCCTTGAAGCGACCTGGTTCCATGTCAAAGAGTTGGCCACGCACAAAGACCATCATGCCTGATCCGAGCTTATGCAGCTCGTAACCCGCGAGATGCTTCTTCCAGGTCAGGACGTCTTGGCCATGCCCAGTGGCTTCCACGAGCGCGACGATGTCAGCGTTGTAAGTCGCGATCTCTTCGGCGATGGCTGTGTAACCGAGATTACCTCGATTGACGTTCCAGAAGACGAGCTTGATGGACTCACGCGGCGGAGTCTCGCTTCGAAAGAGATACGAGTCCTTCAACCAACACATCGCGATGATGATGGCCGCGACGAGGACACATCGAGAAATCAATCGTCGACTCAGCATCCTCAAGCATTCGCTGCTCACGAGTAGGCCGGCCACGATCAACGGCAATGGCGTTGCGTAATAGAGCGGGGCGGTGAGCTGCGATTCGTCTCGCACGGTGAGCCATAAGACCAGTCCGATCAGTGATAGTGGCGTCGATATCCAGAACAACGACCACCAGAACCAGCGACGTCTCGGTCTGTTGGTTGGGGCTGATGTTGACGCAATGGCGTCGGGCGATTGAGCGGTATCCGTTGATGGAGTGATGTCAGTCACGATGAGGTTGTTGGTAAGGAGTTGGGTGATCTTCAAACCGAAGAGCGGACTGTTTGCGATGATGACTGTCGACGAGGCACGTAATGCCTTGCGGCTGCGCAGGATTGAGGCGTGGTTGCCGGTCTCGAACGCAGACACGTTGGCTGGTGCATTCCGGGGATATCGTGAAAACGCCTACGAAATAGCAGCAAGAGCAAAAACTTTTGGGTGAGTTGTCGAGTCTGGCACACCCGCTGCTTTAGCCGAGTCAGTGTCGACTGGCGGAGCAGCCGAGATTGGTCTGCGTGGGACTTGTCTCGGACGAGCGCCTGCTCTCCCCAGTCGACGCTTCTTTTGATTCGGTGCAAAAGCTTGCTGCTTCTTGATGTGTGAAGGTCGGACATGAAGACATTGCTTGGCGAAGTTAAGTCACTTCTCACTCATCTCTAACCGATCAAGAACCTGCAAGCGGCGATCAGCATTGAATGTGGGCCGCGGCAATTGCTTGATGAGTTTTTGGTAGTCAGCGCTGGAGACATCAGCTCGCGCGATACCAACTCCGCGAAAGACCGGCAGACCTTTTTGAGTCGCCAAGATCTCACGACGAGTTCGTCCCTCTGGTGCATCAGACCACGGACCGGGTTGCTCTGTGAATTCGAAGAAGGCCGGGACGACACTTTGCATGTACTTCCAATAGGCCGGGTTGTCGGTCTGTAAGACAAACTGCCCTCCTGGTTGTAAGCCTTGATGCACCAGCGCGAGAAACTCCGGCACGATCAATCGCTTCTTGATCTCGTGCCGTTCGTAGTAGGGCTGAGGGTGATAGCAATGAATCTCGGCCACGCTGCCCGGAGCAACGTATTGCTGCAACAACTCTCGACCGCCAATGACGGCCCAGCGAGTATTCGACAGACCTCGATGATTGGCCCTTCGCGTCGCATAGCGAATGACGACGGGCAAAATGTCGACAGCCAGGTGATCAACTTCTGGTCGAGCAATCGCGCTGATCAACGTGGACCGACCATTGCCACAACCCAAATCCAACATCACGGGAGCGCGGCGTCCGAAGATGGCGTTCCAATCGAGCGGACCGGGTGGCGGCAGCTTCTTGATCGCCGTCTTGGCCCATTGATCTTCCGGCAAGATGACGCCGGGGATGGGCACTCCGAATTCGGCTTCAACATCGGGTTCAGTTCGATCTTCGGTCATAAACAAAACGCGGTTCGCTAGAGGTTGGAGTCACAATGGGAGCAAAGTAGCTGTTGACGGCACGCAGTGTGGCAAAGTCAGCGAAGGCCGTCCTTCTCGGCTAACTCGCGCGGGACGAGCAGTGCTGCTGGAGAGGCCGCGATGACGTTTGGCGCATTGAAGAACCACAGTTGACTGTGAGGACGTTGCGAAAGACTCCAGACCTGACCGTCGAATCCGTCGGGTACTGGAATTGAAACGACTTCGTCATCGGTGGTGACTTCAGTGATCGGCTTGCGATCAGGGCCGAGCACCTTGTGAGGTCCTCCGTTCCAAAAGTACTGCAACTCGCGAGTGCCCTTGGGGACGTAGAAGAACATCTCTTGCATCTGCCCAAGCGAGATCACCTTCTTGCCCTTTTGATTCAGCAGCGAGACGGCTCGACCAGGTTCAACTTTCAGTCTCCAACCAGCGGCTGAGTCTTGCACTTCGAACCAATAAGTCCCGGCCTTGGGCACGTTCATGACGAGCTTGTGGACTTCTCCATCTTGGGGTTCGCTGCCGGACGCGACCGTCTGCTGGTTGAGATCCTTCAGCGTCCAAGTCACCGCCGGTCGATCGCGATACCACGCAATGACACCGGTCGTCAGTTCGACTTCGATCGGCTCGCCGCTGCGGCTATGTAAGGCGTATGTCATGGGCCGTTGGTAGGCCTGATTACTGACGGTGGTTGTTGGCTTACCGAAGTCGACCGCCGCGAGATCATTCGAAAACGCGACCTCGTTGACCTTCACCGGTTGGAAGTACTGGAGTCCGTCGCGGAACCATTGGTCGGTCTCTTCGCGAGAGACAGGTTGTTCGACGAGCCACGGCTTGGGAGCCTTGTCATTGAGCACCCATGTGGGCTCTTCAAATTTCTTCGCGGCATCGGATGCAAAGCTCTGCCGCATGGCATTCCAATGGTTCATGTATTCGTAACGGGTGCGATGCGCGAGCGTCAGAATTGAAACGGTGAGACGCTTCTGTCGAGCTTTGTCCTTCTCGTGATCCAGCATCCAACGCAGATGCACATAGCGAAGATAATGCTTGATCTGATCAAGTCGCGCGACGACATCAGGCCGGTCGTAAGCCAAGCGTGCGGCTTCTTCGACATCGCGAAAGGCTTCTCCAATCAAGCCGCGACTGATGAGAGGTTCTTGGTCAGGAGCAACTCGTTCGTAGTAGTGCCTCATGGCATCAGCACCTGGTCCAAAGGCTTGTCGATAGAAGTCCGTAAGCAAAGCGTCGATGTCGGCATCGGGATTCCAGAGCAGTTTGTTAGCGATGTAATAACCGCGACCATGCACTCCCCAGTTGTTGCCGCTTTCAGCATCAAAGCTTGTCGCGCCGGCCTTCAGATATTTGTCGATCATTCGTTTCGTGCGCGTGATGTTGCCGCCATTGCCACCAGGCAACCGATCGAAGTCCCAGAGCCAAACCGAGAAGTACTCGTAGAAGCCTAAGTTGCGACACTTCTTCGGCCACAGATCGAGCAGTTCTTCGTGCGTGTAGCGGCCATAGGTGAAGCCTGCGGTCAGTTGCACGTAGACGTTGGGTTCAAGTTCGAACGACGGTGGCTCGCTGTGTTGAGCATACGCCAAGCTACCGACCAGCTTGCCGGGATGTTGTTGACCCACTTCGCGAGCCACTTGATTCACGAGGAAGAAGACGCGGTCCGAAACCGAGCCTGTTCCAATCTTCGCGCATTGCTCGCACTCGCATTGCCCGACTCCGTCCGAGCACTCCATCGAGACCATCTCGCGCTGAGGATTCTTCTTGATGAAGTCGAGAGCCCAAGCAGTGGCGAGCTTTTGAACTTCAACGTTGCTCACACAGAGTTGCTCGCCGCTTCGCTGGCCTTTGACGAACGCGAGGTACTCGGGGTGTTCTGCAAAGGTCTGCTTGTTGGCGAGAATGATGTTCTGCCATGCGTGCCCGGCATTAACGCCGAAGGATCCCGCCATGCGGTTGTGTCGCGACCAATCTTGATAGTCCTTCAGCACGCTGCCGCCGGTGGGATGGCCTTTGTCGTTAAAGGGCCCATAGCCGTACCAAATCCGTCGCGCGAGAATTCGCGGTCGATCGGCCACGTCGAGCTGCACGCTGAGTTGCGGCTTGCTCGGCACAACTTCCCACGCGGGGTTGGGAAAGAACCAACGACAGCCCAGCTCCTCCAGCAGTCGAAACGCGGCATGTGAGGCCGCGAGTTCGGTGGCTCCGATGAGCAACAAGCGATGCGGCTCGCTGCGAATGACGAACGCTTCCCGGCCGTCATACGTTCCACGCAGTTCCAACGAGTTGGCTAACTCTGGTTGAGGGAACTCGGTGACGGTGCCCAACACGATGCCGCGATTACCGCTGCCCGTTTTGACTTCAAACGTCGCCCCGGAAATGCGTTCGAGATAGCTCGCCAATTCGCGTGCTACGGACTTCGTTCCGTCAGAAGCGTTGTCGGCCACAACGATCGGCAACGCGGCTTGGCCGTTATTCGCGAGGTCTAGACGAACGACTTCCGCCGCCCAACTGATCGATGACAGCGGGCACAGCAACGCGACGAATAGCGCGATGAGTTTCATAGGATCTCCGTATTTCGGCGAACGTTCTGTGGTCATCTCAAGAGCTTACTTCTGAGGCCAATTCAGATGCTTGTGCAGAAAGTCGAACGTACCCTTGCCGTTGATCTCATGCAGGCCGTCGAAGACCTCGATCTCGGTGCGGTCGCCGATGCCGAGCGTGTCGTACATGCGGCGGACTTTGGCGTACTCGTAAGCGACCCATTCATCGGGAGCGACGCCGTCCCAGTGGCCGCGTTCGACCATGAAGGGACGCGGAGCATTCAGTGCGACCATCTCGGCGTAGTTAAACGTCGATCCCATGTTGAAGTAGGGCATCTCCCATTCGACCGTGAACATGAAGCTGTATTTGGCATCTGTTGAAGCGATCTTCCGAGCCCAGTCATTGAAGTCGGCGGAGCAGATCGAGAGGCAGTAGCCCGGCACGATCGGCTTCAAGTCTTTTCGCACTGGAGAGCCGGGGATGTAAGTTCCCTTACCGGCCTGCTCATAGACTGGCATCAGCAGCGGCGGGATGCGGACAGCGGTCTCGCCGCCGTAACTCAGTCCGTAGAACGCAATGCGGTTTGGATCGACTTCAGGCAGCGCCGCGAGCCAGTTCAAGATCTGCTGATGCTGCGCGAGGATGAACGAGAACAACGACGCCTTCACGCAGTTCGCCTTGCGACTGAGGAAGCGGTACTTGTCCTCGCCGCGATAGGGGTTGTGCGGCGCGAACACGATGAAGCCGCGTTCGGCGAGCTTCGCGGCGTAGTCGTGATACGCCTTCTCGTCGTTCTCGATGACGACCTTCGGCACGCCATTGCGGCCATGCTGACACACAACGACTGGCCGCTTCTCACCGGGCTTGAGATCCTTCGGCAAGAGCAGCACTCCCCACGCAAACACATCCTCGAAGACATCGAGCACGACGTCGTAACCGGTCCACTTGTCGTTGTCGTAGATCTTGCGTGACCGCGCATTCGGCGGCAGCAACGGATCATCGAACTTGCCGAGCACTTCGTCTCGGAAGTACTCGCGCATCTTCGCGGTCTTGGAATAGAACGGGCTCTCTTCGTTCGCGCGCGGATCCTTCGGCCCGGTGAGACTGCTCACCAATTGCTTCTCTTGTTGCGCGAGCGCCGTGACCGGAAAGAATTTTTCGCGCGTGTGATCAGACTCGCGGACAAGCCGCTGCACGAAGCGTTCGAGTTCAACGACTTGCCGCCGCTGTCGCTCAATCGCGTCGTACTTCTGAGTTTCAAGCACCGTGACCTTGCTTTGCCGAGCTTCCTGCAACTCATAGTCAACGCCGATGTGCTCAAGGAGTTCGTAGATCGCGAGTTCCGAAATTCCAGTCACGACTGAGGCTGTGCCATGCACGTTGACGAGCTTCTCGGGCAGCAGCGTTGAGATGCGGCTCATCTCACCGATACCAGAGTCATTCTTGGGACGAACCAATTTCCCCAGAGCGGCGCCGCCTCGACGACCGGGCTGTACCGGCGGCGGACCGTCAACGCGCGGGAACTCGCCGTGATCAACGACCAGCAATCGCGGCATGATGAGCGTCCCGATCTCGGCATCACCGAACTCGCGATGCAGCGCCCAAACGTGTCGATAGAGCGGCTCTTCCCACGGCTTCTTGTGGTGAGAGAAATAACCACTCGTCAGGCACGCATCGATGCGCTGATCGACCGCCGCCGAGAAGAACGCGAGCAAGCCGCCTTCGCCATAACCAACGACCGAGACCTTTTGATCTTGCTTGAGTTGAGACCTCAGCCACTCAGTGGCGGCAATGATCTTTTGCACTTCAAAACCGATGATGTGCCGGCCCATGTGATACGACTGCCGCCAGATCCATTCGCGATGCGGCTGATTGGTGAAGGCCACCAATTCATTGCCCGAGAAGCGATCCGAGCGATCAATCAACGTCGGAACGAGCACAAGGAAGCCGTACTCAGCGAGGTGTCGCGCAAACTGCAACTGGTTCGGCGTGCCCTCGACGATGCCAGCAATCTGCTCAGGAAGTTCATCTGCATCCGGAATCGCGACGACCGCACCAATCGGCGGAGTTGTCGGCTTGAGCAACAGTCCTTCGCCGGTCACTCCTTCCAACACGGTCCAGCGCACTCGCATCACGTCATACGACATCTGCTTGTTGCCGGTCAGAGTCGTTTCGCCCTTCGCGATGACTGCTTCTCCGGGCAATTGGCGGACCATCTCCATGCGCAGCGGCGCGCGTTGATCGACCATCCCAATGAGCTTCTTCAACCGCTCACGATTAGGAGCGATCGACTTCTCGTATGCCTCAGGTGACGAAGTGTCTCGCCGCCAGAATTGCCCGCGTGTCTTAACGGCATTGTCGATCTTCTTTTCAACGAACCGATGCAAGCCATCCATCATGCGATCGGCCAAGTCTCCGTCCCATGTCAGCGGTTGAGTGTTTGGAATCTGAGACTGAGCATCAGCCGCAGTTGTCAACGCGGTCGACAGCACAGCGAGCGATAGGAGCAATCGAACAAGCATCGTGTCACCTCGGTTTGAGCTGCGGCGGAGTGTGAGAGTGTGGCTGAAGTTACATGGGCGAATGGCCGTGAGTCGAACGGTTGGTCTTCAGCGTAAACCGTGTTTTTCAATGGAGTTCATCTGGCCTTCCCAACGCTTGATGTCCTCGTTGCTGACGTAGTGCAGTTCGATTGACGCACCAATTTGCTGACGCGGTTTGAAGATGAAGAAGTAAGAGAACTCGGCCATGCCGACTTGCTCGATATGACCTTTTCCATCGCGCACCCAATACGGGCGACCGATCATGAAATTGACACTGACTGCGTTCCAACCGCGGGTTGGATAGGTCCGTGTCGGCAGTTCGTACTTGATGCCCAAGGACTCCGGCGGCAGCGTGCCGAAGTAGGCCAAACGCAGGTTCTGAACTTCCGGGTGTTCGTCGAGGTACTGCTTGAGTGCGTGCAGGTCTTGGCCCCAGTCGAGGTTGGAATCCAACAATTGCTGGGCTCCTGCTTCGACGCCGCCGGCAGCCTCATTGAAGTACGCGATGTATTCGGGATGAGTTCGCCACGGATCGAAAATTACGAGGATCACTAACACGACCAGCGGTTGCCAACGCTGCCTCGTCCACGACCAACCGGCGGCAAGTTCGCCAGCAAACAAGAAGAGCAGTGGCATCAGCGGCAGGATGTAGCGAATGCCTAATTGCATCGTCGAAAAGCTGGAGACCAGCAACAGCAATCCAGCCGGGATCAAGAGCGACAGACGTCGTCTCCAGATGGAGCCTCGCCAATTGAAGAAGGCCATCGCGAACGCTGCCAAGACTAATAGCTGCGTCGAGTGCGGGACCTTCAAGACCAGAGTTCGCAGGTAGTAACTCGGGTAGCCTGTGTTGCTCCAATTCATGTCGAGGAACACGGGATGGTGAGCTTCCATCACGGCGAACTGTCGATCGATGCCCGTGACATAATCTCGCGGCAACGGGATGGGCAGCGACGCCAGCGGGCCGATCGCTGACTTCCACGTTTGCCCGGCTTGGCTGTTGAGATGGATGTCAGTCAGCGAGGTGCCAAAGCCTCGGAAGAGATAAGCCGCATTCAGAGACAACCAAGCTGCCACTAACAAGGCACACCACTGACGGACGAGGTCTCGTCGAGTCTGTGGCATCGACTGACTGTTCAGTTCGGTCGAGTGGGAAGTTGTCGGACGCGCGCGCTGCAACCACCAACACAAGGGGACCAGCGGCACGAGCAACACGTTGGTGAACTTGGCGGCTTGAGCCAGTCCCAACAGGACTCCTGTGACGACCGCAAGACGGCGAGTCGGTCGAGTTGCGAAGTGGCTGGTCGCGTAGAGCACGGCGATCCACAACGCTGCGGCTCCGGTGTCAGTTGTCACCAGCGATCCGTGTCCGATGACGGTGGGGTCTCGAGTCCACAGCCAAGCCACCAAGCACGCCGCTGCCGGTCCGTGCCATTCCCAGGCCCACCGCGCGAGTAATGCTCCGGCTGCGATCGTCAAAGCGATCATCGACATGCGAGCGATGACGACGAACCGATCTATCTGGTTGTTGTTGGCCGCCAGGAACTCATCACCAATTTTGGTGAGATCGCTCGTCGGTTGAGTGCGCGGTGAATTTGCATCGGTGAAGAGCAGGGGCCAGGTCGCCCACATTCTCAAGACCGGCGGGTTGAGCGGTTCGACATCAAAGCGTCCCGTCTTCCAGCACAATAAGCCGACGGGAATGTGCCAGTACTCATCATGAGTGACCGTCAGCTTGATCGCCGTTTGAGCCATGACGATCGCTTGCCCGAGGAGCATCAGCACGATGGCCGCGATAGCAAATCGCTTCGAACGAGACCTTGAAGTGCCAGCAACTGCGGGTGATGTCGATTGCTCGTCAGGCATGGGATGCTCAAGAAGTTCAGTTCGCTCCTCGCTGGCGGTTCCGAGAAAGCACAAGCAATGTGTCTGTGACTTACTTCTCCAGCTTCAGCTTCGTGAGCTTGCCTTCGAGATCGCATTCAAACACCGCTTGGGCTCGCGGGTCGGTGATGAGCAGCTTGTCGCCGCTGATGAAGAGCCCGACCGGACCGTCGAGCGGTTCTCCGCTGACGAGCTTGGATGTCGTGCCTTCGGGAGTGACCTTCCACACGCACTTTTCGTAGTTGTCGGTCACGTAGTAGTTGCCATCGGGAGCGACGACGATGTTGTGCGGCAAGTTGAAGGGGCGATCCTTCACGATCAGCGTCTTCTTGCCTGCCTTATCAAACCGATGAACTTGGTCTTTGGTCGTCGACAGCACCAACAACGTGCCGTCCTTGTCGAAGGTCAAGCCGCGCGGCGCGGAGATCACCACGAACTCTTCCGCGGCACCGCCAGCCGCGGGCACTTTGAAGATGCGATGCAATTCCAAGTCGGCGACGAATAGTGTGCCTTCGGCATCCACGGCGATGGCCATCGGAATGCCAATGCCGACTCCCGTGGCAAGTGCCACAGGCTTATCGGGCTGTTCGAAGCGATACACGTTGCGGGTCGAAGAATCTCCGACCAGCAGCTTGCCGTCCTTGTCGAATGCGGCGCAGCGCGCGGCATTGAGTGGCGTGCGAAACTTCTTCGAGGCGCGGAAGTACTCGGTCAGTTTGCCTTCTTTGGCTTGCCACACTCCGGGCATGGTGCGATCGACGATGAAGAGCGTTCCGTCGGTCGAACGAATGGCATGCAACCAATAGTTGTCTTCGGCGGCTTGTGCGACGTGCGGCAGAACAAGCAGCGCGAGTGCGAGCGAGAGAAGGCGAATCGTCACTGACATAAGAAGTAACTCGCTGAAGTTTGAAAGAGCAGGGGTGACGCTGTTGGATGAACTCTCGGTTGCCACTTAGCCGCCCGAGCCATCGCCGTCGGCAGCGTCTCGTTTCTGTTGCTTGAGCTTCTTGCGATGCGCGTGGAAGCCGGTCATCAGCAGGTCGATGGCTTTGCCCAGTTCGCTCATGGCGAGCGATGCAACGCGGCGATCCAAAGCCGACTTCGCAGCGATGATGATCTTGCCATGAACTTCCCAGTCGATGGCCCAACTCTCTTCGTGAGCCATCTTGCGGAGTTCCAATTCCATCTGAGCCAGATTGGCCATGAATTCTTTGGTCGTGCGAGCACTCGCAATGCGATAGGGGTGATGATCGACAGTGGCATCGCCTTCGTCGGCGTCTCCTATGGGATCGTGATCGGGCTGCGAGCGAAGCGACAACACCGCGATGATCAACAGCAACAGGGCCGTTACGAACGCACCAAAGGCGTAGACTCTGAAGCCTTCGGAGAACAACGCGATGCCACCACCCAAGCTGGCAAAAGCCAAGAAGAACCACAGCAAGCTGGCACCGCGATGGCGTCGCTTGGGAGCAGAGATTGGTTCGGCAGGTGTGGGGCAACCCGGTAGGTCTCCGGCTTGGACCACGATGACCGTCGTGTTGTCAGAGCCGCCTCGCAGGTTGGCCAGATGCACCAACAGCCGCGCCGATTCTTCGGGCGGCAGCTCGCGGACGATCATCCCGATTTCCGAATCCGAGATGTTGCCGGTCAGTCCGTCGGAACATAGCAAGAACCGATCGTTGGGCATGACCGGATGAGGTCCATCCATCTCAGCTTCGACGACAGGTTCAGGGCCGAGCGACCGAGTGATGACGTGCTTCACTTCCGAGAGATAGACGTCGTTCTTCTTGATGCGGCCTTGGCGTTCCAGCTCCCATTGCAGGCTATGGTCGAAGGTCAGTTGTTCGATGCGGTCGCTGCGAACTCGATAAGCACGACTATCGCCCACATGTCCGAACAACGCACCGCGCGGTGAGAGCACCAGCACGACGCAGGTCGTTCCCATGCGATTGAAGTCGCGGTTCTCGGAGCCGCGCTTATAGATCGCGGCATTGGCATGTTCGATGGCTTCCTTCAGCGCATTGGAAAGCGGTTCGGCTCGGCTCTTGAAGAACGTCAATGGGATGTTGTCGACGGCCATCTTGCTGGCCAGCTCACCCACGGCGTGCCCGCCCATGCCATCGGCGACAATGAAGATGTGCCCGTACTTCTCCCAGACTTCTTGCTCCGAGCACATCTGCACGCAGAACGAATCTTGGTTGTTTCGTCGGCGCAGTCCGATATCGCTGAGAGTCGCGTATAGAACTTTCTGGTCCCAAAGCATGAGGAGCCTTTTGCCGAATGAAGAACCGATCGACTTTGAACTCAGTGACGAGACGAGCGGACTTTCAAGGCCGCTCGAACGTGGCTGCGAAACAGATCTAGAGAAGTTGGTTTGGAAGGAGAGATGTCATAATTCGTACTGCCCGGCTAACTCAAAACACAGGCAGTGGCGATCACAGACGGAGACTGCTGCAAAGGCTGGTCGAACACAAGAGTTGGCGGAAAAACCTGACGGCTAACCGCTGACTCGATTCGCACTCAAAGCAGTCAGCTTCGGCGACTACTCAACTCCAGCTCCGAACGAATCAGGTTCACTGACCGGAGCGGGTGCGACTTGGATGGGTTCTGGTTCGGTCACCGCTGGCGGCGGGGCTGGCTGTTCGACAGGAGCCGTTCGCGGTGCCGAGTCCATGTTGACCATCTCGCGCGGGCCGCGCTGTTGGTCATTGCGATAGTCGTTGCGGCGGTCCGGTCGAGGGCCTCGATCGCGGCCGCGTGGGCCAGTGTCATATTGGCGATCGCGTTGCGGCGGTCGGCCGTCTCGTGGACCTCCGCCTTGGCCGTAACCTTCGGCCATTTCGCCATCGGGACGAGGTGGAGTCTCTGGGCGATAGATCAAGCACTCGCGTTCTTGGTCAGTCAGTTCGTAAGGCGGAATGGCGGGACGTGGTTCGAGCAACTTCATCCAGACTCCGGCGGATTGGCAGGAGCAGCGGCAAGAGGTGGCTTCGAGAGGCGTCTTCTTACGGCGTTCGCAGCGCGGGCATTGCCAGACACGGCGAGTATCAAAAGTCAGTCGTAAACCGGGGCCTTTCACGGGCGATCTCCAGTGAGTGATGGCAGTTCAATCGAGGCGGGAGTTTATCTGTTTCTGGCTCGATGCCCAGTCGTCTGGAGTGGCGGAATCGCGACTGTTGCCTGCTGAGCGCGGTCGCTATTGTGCGACTCTCTTCTTGAAGGTCGTCTTTCGTTGTCTGCACATGGCTCTGAGATGTTGCAGGCGAACGCAGACGAGTTGTGATTTCAAAGGCCGATCTGGACTGTGAAGTCGCACTCGTCGCACGGAGACACCGAAACTCACCGGTCTCTTATTGCGGTTCTGCCGCGCAAGGTTTCTTCGCGATGTCATTGCTGCCTGCGTGTCCGTCGTGTGGTCAGTCCGTCTTGGATGATGATGCCGTCGAATGCCCGTTTTGTGGCGCCGCCATGAAGGGGGGCAAGCCCGGTGCAAAGCCTGCCGCTCCGGCTAGCAAACCCGCAGCCGCAGCGAAGAAAGCCGAACCCAAGAAAGCTGCTGCCGACGACGACAATCCGTTCGGTGGCGGCAACACAATGAACAATCGCAAGGCTATCGCGCTGCTCGCTAAGCCGGGCAAGGGCAAGCTGCATCGCATCCTTTGTCCGATGTGCGAGACGCCTGGCTTTTGGAGTAAAGACGCCGTTGGCCAAGAAGTGAAGTGCGCCAATCCCGAGTGCCTCATGCCGATCTTCACCGCACCGCATCCAGAGGGTGAGGCTCCGGTTGTTGAAGCACCCAAACCAACTAAGGCGACGGCCGCTGCCGCCGCGCCTGTTGATGCAACGAAGCCAGCGAAGAAGAAGTCGGCGCTCATTCCGTTGTCAGTTGGCATCGTGGCGATTGGCGGTGGGTTGCTGGCTTGGTCTCAGATGGCCGGTAACAACGCGAAGCAGCAGGCCAATGATCTCAACAAGGCTTGGACTCCTCCGGCCAATTCGACTCCTGTCGCCAATGCCGACCCGGCAACGACAGAACCGGGAGCGACTGCTGATCCCGCCGCCGATCCTGCGGCTGATCCGAACAAGGCAGCCACAGCGACGACGACTTCAAAGACTCCGGCTTTGCCGAGCAACGATGAACTTCGAGCAGAAGGGCTCAAGCGCATTGTCGAATTCGCGGCTGATCCTGATCGCAACAAGCGGAAGGAGCAGTGTCGCAGGTTGACCGCCGAAACGATGGCGATCATGAGCGACCTCAATGCGGTGAACGAGCAGCTCAAGCAGTTCGACTTGGTCGGTGGCGATCAGATTCGGTACTACCACGCTGGTCCGTTGGCTTTGGCTGCATGGAATCGAGTGGCTGCCAATGATCTCTCCAAGGCCAAAGAAATCGTGGCTCGTGCCGGAGAGTTCGCGAATCAGTTGCCGCCCACCGGTGGCTATCCGTTGGAAGCGGCGATCGAGATGGCGTCGTTGTATCTGACTCTCGATCAAGCTGAAGAAGCCAGCAAGTTGATGAGCAGTCGGAAGAACGAACCCGAGTTGGAAGCTCAGGTCGATGCGTACCTGCGAGCCGAACGCTCGGGCCGTTTCAATCTGGAAGAGGCGGCCTCACTTCGCAGTATCTCAACGAAGACTCTGCCCTCTGCAACATTGGCTTTCAATTTGGTCATGCGAGGCCAACCGGCCAAAGCGTTGGCTTGGGCCAAGTCGGTCACTGACGCTCCAGCTTTGGCGGACACGTTGGCTGGTGTCGCCGAAGGATTGATTGCTTCCGGCGGAGCGCTCGATGCGGTCACAGAAGAGATCAACAAACTCTCGCCGGGATTCAAGGCGCGGGCGCTGGCTCGCGTGGCGATCGCTCATCACGGAGCCGGTAAATCAGACTTGGCGAAGGCGGCAGTTGCTCAAGCAATGGAAGCTGCGAACGCCGTAGCCAACGTCACAGTGCCAGAGATGCCAGACATGAAGGGCGTCTACAACTTGCAGTTGGCCGACATGACTGCGCGTGTCGAAGACGCGATGAGCATTGCCGAGATCGCTCACGCTCAAGCACTGATCGGTGATCGGGACGCTGTGTGGGGCACACTGCTTAAGGCTGTCAACGTGGCGCGAGCGACTGCTCCAATCGCGTCTGCTGCAACTGGACCACTCAACGAGATCAAGTCGGCGGGGAACTCGGCCATCACGACCAAGATCAAGACGCTGCTGAAGTTGAAGGGCGACGATGAAGCGCGGCTGGCGTTTAATCAGTATCGCAAGAACGCGACGGCGTTGGCCGAGAACTCAGCCAACCGATTCACCTTGGTGGGTCACTTGTTAGAGCTGGCCTGCGAATGGGGCTTCGTCGATCAGGTTTGGGCCGAAGTGCAAGCTCGTGGTTCATCTACTGACGCGGCGACCGCTGAACCGTGGTTTGATTCTCAAGTGCCATCAGTTTGCGAAGCCTACTATCGAGCCGCCGGACAGACGGAGAAGTCCACAGCAATTGAGCAAGCCGTTGGTGCCGATCGTTTGAAAGAAAAGGCTGCTCATCGCACTCGGTTCCGTTTGGCTGCTTTGAAGGCCGCCGACGGAAACGCCAAAGACGCGGGCGCTGCTGAAGTGGCTCGGCTCATGAAGGACTTCACCAAAGTTGGCAAGGCGGGCGGTGACAAGCCGTGGCAAGAAGAGCAGTTGGGCCGGATTGCGAGTCAGTTTGTTGTCAAAGGCAATGTAACCGCAGCCTTGGCCTTGGCGGGCGCGGTCGAAGATCCCTTCACCAGAGACACGCTGTTCGAGTTGGTGGCCGCTCAAGCCACGAAGAAGGGCGACATCGCGACCATTCGAGACTTCGGGCTCAATAATCGTTCGGTCGCACCGCCAGATCGAGTCGCCGTGCTGCGAGGTCTGATTGTGAACCTGCCCAAGTAAGCGACGAAGCAAGAACGGTATTGAACCGCTGATGAACGCTAACGGAACGCTAATAAAGGTCGGACGAACGTCGTCTGTGTCTTCCTCGTCTGATTAGCGTTCATGAGCGGTTTAAAGATTTGGTTCGTCGATCGAGTCCTCTGGAACGCCGATTGAACGATCTTCTTTTCGAGGCTTCTCGTGTTCTTCGCCGCCATCGTCTTCTTATTGACTGGGCCGCAACGTTCGAGTTCACAGCTCGTGTAAGAACTCCAACAGATCATCGAGTTCATCGTCCTCAAGGCTCGCGGCACCGGCGTGGTTGTGTTCGGCAAAGACGTCTCTCAATCGCTTTGCGCGGTTGTCGTGAAAGTACGGCCCGCGCTGACTCACGCCGCGCAGTGACGGCGGATTGAAGTCCTGTTGTTCGGCCTCGTCCTTTAGTCCGACCGAGAACTTCAAGGGAGATGCGAAGTGCGGCGGTTGATGGCAGGTGAAGCAGAAGAACTTTTCGAAGTGCCGCTGACCGCGTCGAGCTTTGGCGGCATCGAGTGTGCCTCGCGCGACCTTGATGCCCGGAGCCGGTGGCAAGAGCGACGTGAATGTCGTGAGCGCTTCGAGTGCCGTGTCGTCGATCTTGGGAGCACCTTTGCCGGGGCCAGCCATCGAGAACTCGATCGACTTCGCAATCTGATTCTTCAAGTCGGGTTGCGTGCCGTTCCATGCCCACGGCTCGGTCAGTCCCGTACCGAGCAACGTCAGCACATGCTTGGGAGTGCCGAAGGAGTTGTCGCCAAAATTGTCGTTCAGCAGACCGTTGGAATGTCCGTCGCCGTGACAACTGTGGCAGCTATACCAGCCATCGAGTGAGAGCCGAGCATCGAAGAACAACTCTTCGCCATGTTGCTGAGGGCTGCGGGTTGCTTGCGGTCCTAACGATAAGGTCGAAGACACTCGCAAAGTGTTGGGATCCAACACGCTGACGGAATCATCGAACTGGTTCAGAACGAGTAACTGCGAGCGGGCTGCATCCAAATGTATGGCAACTGGGCGTCGTCCGACGGCAGCTCGTTGCAGCAGTTGCTCGCCAGGTCGGAAGCACCCGACGTCATGCACTCCGGCCAGTGCCACAAAGATGTCTCCGCGCGAAGTGGTGGCAATGTCGCTTGGATCGCCCGCCGCACGGCCTTGTTCGCCCAGCGGCACGCGACTGCCGTGAATTCGTTCGGGGTTTTCAAAGTCCAAACAGTTGGACTTAAGCAGCAACGCTGTGGGAATGGAGTGCAGGGTGTTTGAGATCACTCCGCCCCATGAAATGTTGCTCGCGGTGGTGGCTCCAATCGCGTTGAGGAGTTGATGAGTCAGCAGAACTTCGCGCCGATCGGCTGAGAGTGCGAGCCCTCGAATGTTGTGACCAAACAGAGTCTGCACCGACTTCAGTGTGCGTTCTGTAAGATCGATGACAGCCATTTGACCGCCGAAGGCATCTGTCACCAATGCATGGCGGCCATCAAACACCAATTGCTTGAGCGGTGCGAAGGGCAGGTCGAGCGTTGCCGTTCGTCGCAGTTCTGGCGGAGAAGATTTCACTGTCTCAAACAACGTGATGCGGCGAGACCAAAGACTGGCGACCGAGATGCACGTGCCATCTGCCGACAGGACGGCATTGACGGGATACTTGGCGGTGTCGAATTGGCCGACGACGGCGATATCAGTCTGACTGGGCTTTAGCAGCACGACGCGATGAGCCGCTTTATCAACACCGAGCAGCAAGTCATCGCGTTGAATGTCGATGAGGTCTGAGAATTCATGGGCGACTCGTTGCTCTTGGAGCACTCGGGATGTCGCGAGGTCGACGATCGAAATTGAGCCAGTGTCTCGATGAGCGACGTAAAGATTGTCGCCGCATTGAACCATCGCGATGGGGCGACGCACAGCCGACTTGAGATGCAACCCGGATGCGTGTTGGTCGCTCTGTTCAACGACCGCTGCCGAAGTCTGCGTCTGCAGCGATGCCTCGTCACTATGCACGTGGCTGAGTGGCAGCGCAGTCGAAATGACTAACGCGGCGATGACTTCGAACGGTCGCTTGAGCATGCGACGTTCCTCAATGTGGGATCTGATTAACCTGGACTGCTCCGGCTCGACGGAGCCCTCCAACTCTTGTCGCTGGATAGCCTGACTCATTGCATCAGCCATCACAGGCATCGTCGTCTTTTGAATCTGATTTCGTCGGTCAACCATCGTCATGTGCCGAGTCGATAATGGCGACGATATTGAAAGCGATACGGCGAGCAACGTACCGCTGAGTCGGAGTGCTCGGTCGAGCCAGAGCACTCCAGAATGTATTGAACTCGGAGCGCTGCCAGCGGCCAACGCCCCGAGTTCAGAAGACTCAAACTGAGCGAACTATTGCGAGATCGAAATCACGTGCTTGACGGGAACCAGCGTGGCTCGCGCTTCCGCGTCGAGTTGTGCTTGGCGACCATGCAGCTTCGTCGCGATGAGCTTGTTTGCGGCGACGAATTCTTCATCGCCCTTCAGCTCTTGCAGGATGAAGCGCTGACGCGTGACGACTTCCTTGATGAGGTACGTCTCGAAGTTTTGCTTGTTGGCAACGGCACCACTCAGCTTGCCGAACGCCGCGTCAAACGGAGTAGCAGCAAACTCGGCGTTGAGATTCACACCCTTCTCAAGTTGCTCGCGACTGAACTCTTTCGTCGTCGCTCCCCAAGTCACCTTGGCGTTGGCACCGGTCAGACCTTTGACCTTCAGCGTCAGTCGATTGAGATCCTCATTGAATGGCAAGAAGGGAGTAATGCTGCGCGTACCGCCCGAACTCTTGTCGTCGCCTTCGAAGCAGAACGGCCAGCGGCTGCTTTCGAGTTCGACCTTGCCACCTTCCGACGACAGAACCTTATGACCGTTGGAAGCCGTTGATGCTCCCTTCAGATCAACGGTGATCTCGCCGATGTTGCCATCAACTCCCAGTCCCTTCAGGAACGCGTAAGCCATCGCGAGCTGACCATTCGGGCCGGGATGGAAACCGTCGCGACCACAGACGTCGTAGTCGTCTCCCAGAGTTGCCTTCGCCTTCTTCATCGAATCGATCATGGCGTCATGCACGTTGGCAAACGCTTGCTTGTATTCCGTGGCCAGCTTGCGATCGATGTCTCGCAAATGAGCGAGGTTGTCGTTGTAGCCTTCAGCCGAGTTGCGAGTGCCAAACGCGGGTCGCGTGCCGAAGAACTTTGTGTCGACGGCACCCGGCGAACCCACCACGACCGACTTCACGCCAACCGTGGGCAGCTTCTTCAGGATGTCGCGCATCGCGCTTTCGTAAGCGCCGCCGATTTGGTCGTTGTAAGGCTGATAGCTGCCGTCGTTCATGCCGTAGCACAACGTGACGACGGTGGGCTTGAAGCCGGCGAGGTCATTCTCCAATCGACCTGCAAAGCCCGGAGCACGCTCACCGCTCCAGCCATACTGGAAGACCTTGACGTCCGGCACTCCCGAGCAAGCGAGCAAGTAGCACTCGATGTACTTGGAATAGAGCTTCTGCTCGGTGATCGAATCGCCGACGACTGCCACTCGGGAACCGGGCGTGACCAGCGAGTCCGCTGCAACAGCTCGACCTGCCGTTGCCAAGCAGATGGCCCAAACGCAGACACGCAACGCCATCGAGACCACAATCTTCATAAGTCCTCTCCTGTTGTTGAATCACAGCTCCGCGTCCCCATGACGCGAACCAGGAGAGTAACGGCAGTACTCGCAGTGAGGAGGGATGTGATCGGGAACTCGCTCGTCGGCCTGTTCACCGACCCGACCAGTTTCGTCGCCCCCAGCCCACTCGTTCCCAAGCTCCGCTTGGGAACGATCGAATGACTCTGAGTCATTCTCGATGTCGACTACTTTGAGATCGAGTAGACGGTCCTCGTTGCATCTTCTGATTCAACGGCGAGTCCCTCTTGATCGAGTGCTTAAAGCACCGGCGGTAAGCGCTCATTGATTTGGTCGCGGAGGTACGCGATGAGCGTCGAATGAACGTCGCCCCAATAGCGTTCAAAATACGGATTCATGCCGGGAAACGGGTTCTTCATCGTCGTGATCCTGTCTGGCTTACGACTTACTGAAGTAGCTCAGTAGTGGATGGTTCTTTGAGAGACACGAGAAAGGTGACTTCGTCATCCGGCGGCTCGCAAGAGACTCCGACAAGCACGTCAAATTCATCGGACAGTCGCAAGTACGAGAACTTGTCGTAAGACCGAATCTCGCCTGTCGTCTTATCAAGTCGCGCCATTCCGCGAGGCATCACCTCGTTCGGCACGCCCAACACTCGAATGACGTCGTCGCGACTTTTGATCGTGTCGAACATCTCACCGAGTCGTTGCAATTCGTTTGATTCGGACTCGGGATTCATTGTTCCACTCCGGGAATGTCGGATCGTTGCGCGACCGGTGCGTGCCCTCGGTCCCAAAGCAAATCGTGCTGCGCGGCGTATTCGTAGATCCAAAGTTGCTCGGTCTGCGGATCGAAGGCTGAGTACGTTGCGCGACCGACTCCGGAGTCGTAGCCCTCATACCACAGCATGACCTCAGTCGCGCGGTAGCGAATCGCAGGCGGCCTCCACCATTCGGGAGTCGTCCCAGTCTGACGTTGCAAAGGTGGCGGGCCGATAAGAGTTCGCTCAACGAATTCGCAATTTGGCTCATTCGCCCATTCCGATTCCGGACGATGCTTCGAATCGATCCAAACCCCAGCTGCGGCAGGGCTGATCTTCAAACAGAGCCATCTGGAACTGCTATCAATGGTACTCGACGACTTCATCGAGCACGCCTTCACTTCGCTGACTTCGACAGTATCGGGCCAATCAGAAATGACCTCTTTGGCATCTACTCCCGAGACGTTGATGAGTTCGCGCGTGTGGTCGAACCACTCGATACTCGGCAGCACAAACAGCAACGCGATCACAAAGAGAAAGATCGCCACGATGGCCACATAGAACGCCATGAGCACTCGCCGTCGAAACCGTCGTCGGGCGTGATCAGCGGCATCGCTCATATTGGCTCCTCGTGTGCCAGTCGACTCACTCGTTCCGAGGCTCTGCCTCGCGTCCAATGTGTAGGTATTAGTACAAGTCGCAATCGGATTGGCGCTCTTGAGGCAGAGCCTCAGCACCGTGCGTTCCCAGGCGGAACCTGGGAACGAGTGCGCGTGGAGACGGGCGGGCCGGGAGACCCGCCCTACTGACACATTACCGCTTTGGTGGGGCGGCTTCGCGGACGATAGCTCCGTGTTCTTCGCTCAGGATCAGGATTGAGAAACGCTGCACGCTGTCGAGTTCTCCGGTGTTGAGCGAGGCGTAGTCGAAGCGGCCTCGCAGGTCGGTGTAGCCGTCTTTGTAGAACTTCACGTTGCCGTCTCCGAGCTTCGCGTAGACCTTCACGTAGATCTTTGCCAACGGCTTCTTCGTCTTCTCGTGAGTCACGCTCACTTGGCCGTAGTTCTCCAACGTCTGTACGTTGAGGGCGTGCGAGTAGTAGGTCTGACGCTTCGTTTCTCCGGCGGCGGTGATCTCGACCAACACGTTGCTGTTGTGGAACCGCGCGGGCAGGTCGAAGTCGAGATCCGTCTTGCCCTCAGGCAACTTGAGCTCGGCGGTTTCGTTCGGACGGATGAAGGAGAACTCGCCCGAGAACTGTTGCACGAACGGATTGCGGCTGAAGAGCAGTTCGATGTCCATCTCGTAGTAGTTCACTCGCACGCTCTGCAGGTGCTGGAATTTTAATTTCACCTTCTTGGACTCGACGGCGAAGTCGAAGGACGGCTCGGTGGAGGCCAGCGCGGTGTTGGATTGCTGCGAGTCATTGGTCATTGGTCCTTTGTCATTGGCTGCTGCGGTTTTGTCGGCAGCGGCCAGCAGGTCGTCGTCTTTCATTCGTCCCACTTGTCCCATTGGTCCCACTTCGGGGGAAACGATGGGACGATTGGGACCGATGGGACTAATGAGTTCTTTGCTGACCGATGCCACTGCGTTCGGGCCGATGTTCGCGGCGAGCGGCTTTACTCCCGCTTCATCCAGTTGGCTGCTGATCGCGGCGAAGGCGGTCTTCCAACGCTCGACGAGGTAGTCGCGGTACTTCGCGACGATTGCTTTCGCTCGCTCGGGCTCGGCGGTGTAGAGGTCGATGTAGGCCGCGAAGTAGTCATGCTGGAGTTTTGATTCCAGTCGCTCGGCATTGACTGTCCCGAAGACTTGCGCGGCTTCGTCGATGCGGTCTTGCAGCAAGAGGTAGTACGTCACGGCCATGCGGTCGGTGTCGTCGAGCTGCGAGCGGCAGGCGAGGATCGCCAGCAAGCGGTGATACTGCTGATAGAGCGCGTCGTTCAGGATGCGGCGCCGCTTGCCGAGCTGATGGGCTCGGGCGTTGACGAGCGGTGTGTAGTCGAGGTGCTGATACGAACGCCGCTCGACCGGATCGACGCTGACCAGTTGGCTGTCGAACGAGCGGCCCAGTTCGTTCAAGAAGCCGTCTGCATGTAATAAAAATGGCCGGAGCGCGGCGGCGTCTCCGTGCTTCGCGGCATAGGACCACAACGTGTTTTGATAGACGTGTCGCTTCGTCAGCAGGTCGATCGCCTGCTTGAAGAAGGCCGGGTCATGTAATCGAAACGCCATCTTGTCGAGATTGATTTGCAACACGTTCTGCGTCGCGAGGAAGTTCAAAACGTCCTCGTTCGAGCCGTGCTGCGAGATGTAGTCCCAGCTTTGCTTATCAACGCTCGTCGGAATGTCGACGACCTTCAGACGCTTCGGTGTCGCGGCTGCGATGATCGCTTCGTTCTTCGCGACATGCACCGGGTAGTGCGAGAATTCGCCGGTCGTCGGAAAGTAGAAGTGGTACTCGATCGTCTGCGTTTGATAGGGCTGCAAGTCGAGCGGCAGGCTGCGCGTATAGTGCGCGTTCGCAACCGGCACCGCTCCTTGAGGCACCTGCACCAGCACCGACAACTTTTGTCGCGTCGATGTCGGATTTGTGACCACGACTTGAGCCCCGTAGACGACGTGCGTCAGGAACTCGTCGCTGACGTACTTGTCGACTTGCTCGCCGTTGATGGTGCGATGCCGGTCGCCGTTGCGGAAGAAGTTCTGATTGACGAGGACCGTGCGCGGGGCGTTCGGATCGAAGTCAGCAGCCTTCACTTCTTGATGGAAGAGGATGATTGGACTGCCCGCTGCGAGCTCCATTTTCGCGCCTTCGAACGCGGACTTGTGCTCCTTCGCATCGAAGGGCAGATCGAGCACCGCGAGCGCAAACATCATCTCGGTGAAGTTGCGGGAGGCTTCGCTGATGTGCTTCGAGAAGAACGGACCCGGACCGGGATTCTTCGCGGCATCAACGTCGGCTGCCGGGGCTTGACCGTGCTCGGCATAGTCCTTCCAGAAGGTATTAGAAGTTACCAACGCGCCGTTCTGCTGCTCGATGGGCAAGTGATGGTAGTTGTTCTCAGCCCACTCCATCGTGGCTTCGAGCTTGCGATAAAGCTGCCGCGCATTGGCTCGGCGTTGCAGGTCGGCACGCGAGTCGGATTCAAGGTCGCTGAGCATGTCGAGTTCTGCGCGTTCGCCCTTCGCATTCGACTTCTTGTCTGACTTGACCTTTTCGAGCGACTCGACACTGAGCTGACGACGGGCTCTCAGACTGGATTCTTTGCCGTCCGCTTGAGCGTCTTTGGCTTCAAGCGACTTGCGAGACTCGTCGCGTTTCATGCCGCTCGCCGCGCGGTCTTGTTCGGCAAGTTGCTTCTCGCGATTAGCGAGTCCCGGAGCAGCGGCTGCTTTCGCAGCGGGTGCTTGCGGTGCGGCACCGGCTAAGAAGCCGCCGCCACCGCCACCGAGCCCGCCCATACCTCCGCGACCAGCGAAGCCTTTGCCCGCTTGTGCGTTCTGCTGGAAGCGAGTTGCTCCGTCGCCCGAGTATCCGATCGTTCTCGACTGGTTGCGCAGTTCGGTCTCTGCCAACTCCCGCGCCGCGTTCGCTCCAAACTCATCCCCCGTCTCCAGCGCATTGCTCGCGACAGCAGACTGATAGAGATGCTCGACTCGTTCAAGATTCGGCGGCAGTACTGCCACTTGCTCGCCGATCAATTGCCGCGTGAACTTCGCGTCGTCCGCAATTCGCTGCGACATGAGGATGCGTTCGACGGCGTTGAGTTGCTCGTAAGCCCACGGTGCTCGATAGGCCGCAAGGTCATCGCCCAACAGCCAATGATCGAGGAACGTCTTCGAATGCTTGTTCTTCAGATATGGGCGAATGACCGCTGCGAAGAACTCGGGATCTTTCTTGTAGAGGAAGAAGTTCAACTCGTGCGACGCGTACTTCGAATAGAGGGCACGCTTTTCTTCGGGCTTCAGCGACGGCCAACGCAGGACGAAGCTGAACTCAATGAGCTGCGGCTGAGGATTGAGCGCGGCATAGAGCCCGAACACTTTCGACAACGAGTCGTAGCTCGTGAACTTCGACGACGTCACATCAGCGACCGTCGCCTTCTCACCGGCCTTCACAACGCTGACCTGCTTCTGCTCGGTGAAGTGCTTTTCGACATCAAGGCTCGACGCGAGCCGCAAGTCGCGGAAGGTCGCTTCGGGTTCGGGCAACGTCAGCACGCGCGAGGCCGTTTGCTGAGCATCGACCGCGAGCACTTCGACATACGAATGCGGCCCGAGCTTCTCGCGCGGGATGCTGAGCGTGCCGTCCTCGTTCGGGACGAGATTCAGCAGCACGACCGACTGCGCACCGAGGAAGTCCACGTTACTGAATTGAGCTCCGGCACCTTGTCCGCCTGCCATTCCGAACGCGGCTTCGCGCTTCGCCATCGCGTCTTGAGGTTTCCCGGCGGCACCAAAATCATCGCCCGCAGCGGCTTCTTGATGACCGGTCTGCGTCTGACGAATGGCCCAGGGATTGAGCAGCAGGCTCGGGCGCGTCGCCGTGTTGCCCGAGAATTTTGGTTGGTACTTACGGTCGATGATGTAGCGGTACTCGTCACCGATGTTGCGACCGGAGATGTACTTGGTCTCGATGGCCGGCTTCGTGAGCAAATACGGCTCGGCATCGCGCACGGCGGAGAGTCGATCAAACGGCGCGTAAGTCGGGACATAGCGGCTCGCGATGACATGCACGCGAGCGAGCGGCGAGACGTTCTGTAATATCAAATGCACGGCTTTGTCGTCAGTCTTGACCGAACCAATCGCGAGTGGTGACTCATCGCGCAGTTCAAGATGCCGCGTCTTGCCGAGCACATACCCCTCGCGCGGTTCGCCTTCGAGAACTCTCACATTGATGTGCTGATTGGTTGCCTTAAGCCAGAGGTCATACTCACCCGCCGGCAGCCCGCTGATCTTGAGCAATCCGCCATCGAGCTTGAGTGCGTCGAAGCGGTCCGCGACGAAAGTCCCGCCGCGACGTTCGAGCAGCGAGACATCAGCACGATCCGGAACCTGCGGATCAGGCGCGGCTTTGTCGGCGAAAGCGAGCTGCGCGAACGGGAGCGAAGCGACCGTCGTAGGT
>OMIV01000129.1 GCA_900299185.1 Planctomycetaceae bacterium | reverse complement strand
TTCAAGCAGAAGACGGCATACGAGATTCCTCTACGTCTCGTGGGCTCGGAGATGTGTATAAGAGACAGCCCCATAGGGGCGAGGGGAGATTTGAAGATCAACTCGATCTGGCGAGTTTGTGGTCGTCGAGTAGTGTTGGGCTGCGATGCCTAGGCTGCGCGGCGCTGGCTGTGGCTGGTGAGACAGCACGCTCCGTCTAAGGCAGAACTGGCTTTGAGGCCGAGTTGATCCCACTCAGCATTCGACTTGCCGACGCGGTCGATTTGGATGCTCGCCGTCGTGAACTCCAAGGCCGTTTTCGAAGAGAACAAGCTGGCCGGAAAGCGATCGATGCGGCAACTGCCGGGGAACTGAGCCATGTGTTTGGCAAAGCACAGCGCGTCGTGTTGAAACAGTTGCGGAGCCCTCGCTGCGGTGCCTTCGCAGACGAAGATCAGTGTTCCGCCGGGTCGCAGGCAGCTCAGCAATCCCGCCGTCGTCAGGAATGACGTTCGCGAATAAATGCTGCGGGTCCAGATGCTAAGTCCGCGAGCGAAGACCAGATCAAAGGTCGCGGACTTGGTGCCAAACTGTTCGCGAGGAGTCCCGCCGACGATGAACTCCAACTCGGGCGATTGTTGCCGAGCGACTTCGATGTCGGCTTCAGACTCGTCGAGTCCGGTTGCCTCAAAGCCGAGCGACGCGAGATAGCGAACGAGTGCGCCGCGCCCGCAGCCCGCATCAAGAACATGAGCCCCGAGCGAAATGCGATTGCGCTCGAAGACCTCGCGGAGCAAACGCCGGGGGTAGGGCGGTTCCATGACTCCCGACGGAACGTCGTGTCGGTTCCGGTCCACGAGAGCTTCCTTAGACAAGCGGTGAATGTCGTCAACGTGCTCGAACGAGCTGTTGCAGAAGAGGGCGGGGACTCTACGACTGTCGCGAAAAAACGGTCAATACGCGGTTCGAGGTTCGCTGGCCGAGTTTGATCAAAGAACTCGGAGAAATCTGGTTCTCTACGGTGTGGAATTTTTTCACCACAGAGGAGCGGAGAACGCAGAGGTGACGCGTAGGAAACGTCGGTCTTCAGAACCACCGGCGTTTATCGACAAGGTTGGTCGGTGATTGGCCGCTGGCAAAGAGTCGCACGTTGTCGAGCAGGACTTGTAAGTGTCGCTCGGCGATGTGTGTTGAAGCGGCTGCGATGTGTGGCGTGAGGATCACATTCTCAAAGCGCCACAAAGGATGATCGGGTGGCAGCGGCTCGGTCTCAAAGACGTCCAACGCGGCGCCGGCGATCTCACCCTTTAGAAGTGCTGCGGTCAGGCTGACAAGATCGACGATCACACCGCGTCCGATGTTGATGAGGTACGCGGTCTTCTTCATGCGTCGCAGGCGTTGTCGATCAAAGAGCTTGAAGGTCTCGGGAGTATGCGGCGCGGCGATCACCACAAAGTCGCTTTCCGCGAGTAGGTCGTCCAAGCGTTCGATCGGCCAGACGTTGTCGACGACACCCGGAACCGCTCGACAGACCGGATCGACAGCGATGATTCGCATGCCGAACGCCGCCGCGCGACGGCAGACTTCGGCCCCGATAGCACCGGCCCCAATCACTCCCATCGTGGCGTCGGGCAGATGAATGTGAGCTCGATCAATCGACGTCACGCATGATGGTCCCATGACGAAGTCCGTGCGTTCGGTCTCTCCACCAACTGGCATCCATTCAGCCTTCTGCTGACGGCGGATGTAGAGGTGCAAGTTACGCGCGAAGCAGAGCACATAACCCATGACATGGTCGGCGATGACATCCGAGAACAAGCCGCGCATGTTGCTCAGCAAGCACGGATGCGCAATGAGTTCGGGGAAGAGGTAATGCTCGAGCGAGGCCGTCGGAGCTTGCACCCATCGCAACTGCATCGCGCGGCTGAGTAGATCGCGGTTGATCTTTCCGAAGAACGCGTCCGCCGTAGCAATCTCGCGAGCTGCTTCTTCAGCCGACTGCGCATTGACGACCGACATCGCTCCCGCGGCTTCTCGAATCTTCAAGAACCGCGCGTCCTCCACAGCAGGGTAAATGAGCAGCTTCATGCGAGATGACTTGTTACGAGGTTGCAGGTTGACCGAACCAGGATGTCTTAGAGCGAGGCTGCTAAGCGAACGGCATCGAACTACTTCTTCTCGTCGCTGAAGGTCCAATCATTGTCGAAGAGGTCTGCCCAGACTGTGGTTTCGCTGAAGCCGGCTTTTGGGTCTTTGGCGAACTTGATCACGGCGATGTCACCGAGTTTGGGGAACAGCCAGGCGTTCGAGGCCAGGAAGTCCTTGTCGTGCATCGTGTGACCGGAGTTGATGACGATGTACCGCGATGGATTCAGCGGGTTGGGATAGATCAGGCAGACGCCGTGAGTCGTGGTGTCATATTTCTTACCGTTCACTTCCAGACCGGTCTTCGTCCATTCGATCGGCAAGCCTTTGATGACTTTGCTGAGCACCGAGTTCGAGCCGGGATCGCCGAACAGGATCAAGTTCTTGTCCGCGATATGATCTTCGGTGACTTGCTTGTCGGTGATGACCGGCACTTTGCCGCGCAGCCACTTATCGAATTCGCGTTCGAAGCGGGCGAGGGTCCAATCAGCCCAAGCTTGTTGCTCGCCGACCCACGGAGTGCCGGAGCCTTTCACGCAGACGAATGGCTCCATAAACGCGTCATCGATTGGTCCCTGCAAGTTGTGCCGCTTGTGGATCTCGGTGTTCTTCGAGAAGTCCACGGACTCTTGATAGCTCAAGGCTTGCCACTTGCCCTTCTCTTTGCGGAAATAAACGCCGGGCAGCAAGTTGTCGGCAGCGGTTCTCAGCGGGAACTTCTGGTCGTCGATTTCAACGTCATCGGCGATGTCTCGATTGAGTTGCAAGGCAGCCACGTTGCGAGTTTCCAACAACAGCGTGCCTGAGTTATCGAGGCCACCTTCCACGACGGTTTGCTCGTATTGCTCTTCGAGTTCTTCGATGGTCAGCCATTCGCAGCGGTTGTACTTCAGCGTGTAGGTCACAAAGCGAATGGACTTGGCACCGGGAAACGGGAGTCGGCCCGCTTGTGACTTCTCGCGATGGAAGGCCATGAACTCCTTCTGCGAATCAGGATGGAAGCGGTGCTCGGTCTTGGGCCCGATCAAGAGCTTGACGGGAACTTCGAGCTGTTTGGCTTCTTCCACCATCATCGTGCTGGCAGCCAACTGAGGATCCAATTCACCGCCGTAAGTGCAGAGCGGGACGTTGGCCATGTTGAGTGCGTAACGCACCGAGTCATAGATCCTCAGTGTCTTGTCCTAATAAGCGGGCAGCTTCTCGGTTTGTTTTTGATAGTTGTAGAAGTCGACGAAGCCGGCTCCTGGTCCGACGGATGACCACATCGATGGATGATGCAAGCCCAGCGACCAACTGCCCGCGCCGCCCATCGAGAAGCCCCACAACGTGATGCGTCGGTCGTCGATGCGATAGCGGCGTTGCACATCGGCCAATGCTTCCATGACGTCGGTCTCACCGGACCAGCGATAGGCGTTGTCGGTCCGACCAAAGACATCCAACTGAATCCAATCCTGACCCTCTGCCGGTTTGCGTTTGGAGTGCTCGACGAAGAAGCGGACTTCATTGCGATCGCCACCGCGACCATGCAGCACCAGATGCAGCGGCCAACGCTGAGTCGACTTCGCTTCGGCAAACTGAGTGGGCAGAGTCAGGGCATAGGGCTGCAGCGAGCCATCGACTCGCGAGACATAGCCGCGAATGGTGACACCGGTTTGATTGGCCCATGCAGCCTTACCGTCTTGAAGTTCTTTGGCTCGACTGCGGCCTTGCTCAATCGCGTCCAAGCAATGCTTCACATAAGCCGATGCAGGCGGCGGAGTCTTCGCGTTCTTGGGCAGGTAGAACTCGTTGTGCTTCAAACACCACTCGACGCCTTTGGCAAAGACTTCCACATCAGCCAGCAAGCGGAAGTTGGGCTTCTTGGCTTTGGCGGCTTCGATGTCTTGGCGGAGTGCCGCTAACCCGGCTTCGATCTTGGCAGAGTCTTCTGCCGAGGCCGTATTCGTGACGCTCGACTGCGGAAAGGCTGTCTGGGCAAACCCCACGCGAGCGAGTGACAAGACGCTCACAGCGCCCAGAAGCAGGTTGAAGCGAAGAGTCATAGCGGCCTTTCAACAAGCACCATGAAGAAGTCTAAGAAAGACGATTCGCAGGCAGTTCCAAACCAAATGATGGACATCGAAGGGATGCAACGACACATCGTTCCGCCCGAATCCTCATGACGTCTTACGTTTCGGAATCAGAGAATCCGACGTTCGATCCATTGCCACAATTGAGGCCCAACGCCCCACTTGACCTCCCACCAAATGCAGTAGATCGAGAAGCCGATGTAGAGCACGCTGGCCAGGACGCTCATCACAATGTGAGCGGCACCAGGTCGAGCGGATTTGGGCAAGAACTTCAGGTTCATATACAGCGTTAGCGGAACGTAGATCGCCATCGCAAATCCGCCCATGTAAGCCGCGTTGAAGAGCACGCCTAATTGCTTGATGTCGCAGATCTCAGTGACTGCTGTGATGAGGCATCCGACGACGATCCAAGACATCGCAATGACGGCGTACCACCAACTCAGTTCGCGGCGACGAGCACCTGCAAAGTTGGTGTAGATGATGTCGGCGATCGACCGCGACACACCGTCAACGATCGCCAACTGAGTGCTAAACAAGGTCGCGACTCCGACGAGCAAGAACAGTCGCTGTCCAACCCAACCCCAAGCTTCGCCCCATTGACCGAAGGCGCCTCGCAGGATTTCAGACTCGTCCCAAATGAGCGTGTTGTCCGCCGGAACGATGCCTTTGCTATGCAGCACCGCGAGCGCACCGAAGATGAAGAGCAGCAGCGTGAACGTGTTGAGGAACCAGAAGAACAAGACTTGATCGCCGCAGAGATAACGGAACCAAGACTTAAACTTGGCAGCGTTCTCGGGAGTGTCCTCGTAGGCAAAGCCGGTCGATGGGATGGACTCCGTTCGGCCTCGCAACGGGTTCTGCATGTCGGGAATCAACGCCCCCATGCCGATGTTCTTGTCACGCAGATAGAAGCAATAGAAGAGGTTCGAAGTACCGCCTGCTCCAGCAAAGACCAAGGCGATGAAGAGCTCTTTGATCGGGAAGTCAGGCGCCTTGTAGCCCACGTTGATGATGCCTGCTCCCAGCTCTTGCCATGTCGCCGCAGTGCCAACGACGCAGGCCACCACGATCAAGCCGCCGGTGACAGTCAGCACCATCAACTCGATCGATTTCTCGACCGTGTTGTAGATCATCTTGGGACCGAACAAGAGCAGCCACACGACGCCAAACGTCAGACACGTCCAGAGCGTGCGCGATCCCCAAATCGTTCCCGCCGCGAAGCTCGGTCCGACGAGTAAAGCCTTAGCCGCGCTACCTGATGCTTGAGCCCAACCCGGTGCCAACCAAGCCAGCACGTTGAGCAAAATGAAGAGCGGTCCGAAGCCTCGCCAGATGCGCGAGAAGCCTGTGTAAGCGGTCTCTCCCGTGGCGATGGTCCATCGTCCGATCTCGAAGTTAATCCACAACTGCAGAACGACTCCGATGACCGCCGCCCACACCATGCCGGCGCCGTGCTGAGCCACGACGCGCGGCCAAATGATGATCTCACCGGCCCCAATCGAGAGGCCCACCAACACAGCTCCGGGACCAACGAGTTGCCAGAACGAGCCTTTACGCTCGGGCATGTCGGCGGGCTTTAGAGGATCAAGAGGAGCAAACACGCTCATGCGAGGACCTTGTTGAAAGTGCATGTCGCACAGCCGTCAGGTCCGTGCGTTGGATGTGCGATGAGCAGCTTAATGAGCGTGCTAACTCGGGTTGGTTGAAACGATCAAGTCAAGCATCGGAGTAAGCGCTTCGAACTTGCTTACTCGTTCCAACCGACCAACTTCTTCAGGTGCTCGGCCAAGGTCGTTAACGCGGACTGAGGGATGCCGTGGAAGCCTTGGTAGGGCATGAAGTCGAGGTCGAATTTGAATTCTTCGAACATCTCTTTCAGCCAGGTTGCGGCGACGAACGGCAACACTGGATCTTGATAACCGTGCGACTGCAGGACCTTGAGCTTGCCGCGCTTGGCTGCGAATTCTCGCCAGTTCTTTTCGTTGGTCAGAGTGCCCGAGAACACGACCAGCTCAGCCGGGGCTTCAGAGGACCGCAGAGCAAAGTCGGTCGCGAGCATGGCACCTTGCGAGAACCCACCCACAACCATGCGTGGCACCGGGATGCCGTCGTGACCTTGGATGTAGTTGATGACTCCGTCGATGGCTTCACGCGCGGCTGGCAAGCCCTTGGGTTCTTCAATGCGCAACGCGTCGTAGTTGCGGCTTTGATTGGCGCGCATCAACGCGTCGACATCGAGCGTCCACCAAGCTCGACCGCCGGGGATACCGGCCTTAGTGAGATCGATGGGAGCAGCCGGAAAATAGAAACGAGTTGTCTCGGCGATGTGGGGATAGTCTCTGAGCATCGAAGTTCCGATCGACACCAGATCGCTGCCCGATGCTCCGAAACCATGCGCCATCACGACTGCGAGCTTCGGACGCTCGTTGCCTTGAAGGTCATCAACGATGGTGCAATCCACGCCGCCAATTTTTTCCACGTCGTACATCTTGGGACTCTCTGGCGAAACAAGTTCCATCAAATCGTTCTCGGCCTCAGCAAGTCTGGGCCGTTGTCATCAATACTCCGTGTGGTGGCTGACTCAGAGCCATCGAACGCGGGGCGGGAGTTCTATTCGCCACCACCCTTAAGTTGAATCAACTGCCGGAGCGGCATTGAACACGAGAGCGACGCTCGCGCATTTCCAACTCCCCTCTCCCCATAGGGGCGAGGGGAATAAGGCGGCGAGCTGCAGGCCGGACGACTCGTCCCCAAGCGAGACGGCATGACTGGCAGGCGGCGTTGCGGTTCCGTCAGACTTGCGACTCAATGGCCATCAGCGGCGGCCTGTCTGTGGAACTTCGCCAACTCAGTGAGCAAGGCTCGGTGCATGCCATGCACGTCTCGCTCTATGCAACTCGAACAAGGAGACCGACATGAAATTGAATGGATTGAAATGGTTGGCAGCCCTGCTGCTGTTGATCGCGACTCAGACTTGGGCCAAGGACGATTGGCCGGGGTGGCGCGGTCCCAATGGCAACGGCATCGCCGAAAGCGATCAGCAGCCTCCGACCGAATGGTCCGAGTCCAAGAACATTGTGTGGAAGTCTCCGATTCCCGGCCGCGGCCATTCATCACCGACGGTGTTTGGAGATCGCATCGTCCTGACTTCGGCAGATGCCAAGACGCAGACTCAATCGGTGCTGTGCTTCGATCGCAAGACCGGCAAGTCATTGTGGACAACGAAGATCAGCCAAGGTGGCTTCCCTGGTTCGATCCACAACAACAACACGCATGCGACTCCGACGGTCGCTTTTGATGGTGAGCGTCTTTACGCGACCTTCTATCACAACGAGATCGTGCAGCTCGTGGCGCTGACTCCTGACGGCAAGATCGTGTGGGACAAGAAGGCCGGAGCTTATGCACCTAACGCTTACAAGTACGGCTACGCCCCGTCTCCGATTCTCTATCGAGGCAACGTGATTGTGGCTTCGGAGTTCGATGGTCCGAGCTACATCACCGCGTTCGACGGCAAGACGGGCCGCGAAGTTTGGACGACGTCACGGCCAAGTAATATCAGTTACTCAACGCCCATCGTCGCCAAGGTTGCTGGTCGCGATCAAATGGTAATTAGCGGTGCCGACAAGGTGGTGAGCTTCGATCCTGCAAACGGCAAGCAACTGTGGTCGGCAGCCGGCATCGCCGCTGCAACCTGCGGCACCGCCGTGTGGACGGACAACATGTTTTTTGCGAGCGGCGGTTATCCCAAGGCCGAGACCGTCGCTGTGATGGCTGATGGTTCGGGGCGAGTCGCCTGGCGCAACGGGACGAAGTGCTATGAGCAATCCATGCTCGCTTACGAAGGTCACATCTACGCCGTGGCGGATACCGGAGTGGCGTTCTGCTGGGATGCCAAGACCGGTGAGGAGAAGTGGAAGACGCGGCTCGGCACGAAATGCAGTTCGTCACCCATCTTGGCCGGCGGCAACATCTACATCACGACCGAACGCGGCGTGACGAACGTCTTCAAGGCCGACCCTGCCAAGTTCCAATTGGTCGCAACCAATCAACTCGGCGACGAGATGTTTGCGACTCCCGCGTTCTGCGGTCAGCAGATCTTTGAACGAGTCGCCAGCAGCAAAGGTGGGGCTCGCCAAGAGATGCTGTACTGCATTGGGAAGTGATGAGTTTGGGATGTGGTTGAGGGGCAGCAGCAATCGGAGCCGGTCCGTTGTTGCCCCTCACCCCCGGCCCCTC